>JANNXD010000001.1:0-2779 GCA_031409375.1 Gammaproteobacteria bacterium
AGCACAGCAGGCAAGATTTTTATGGGTTTTAAAACACTAAAACCCTGGTACTAACGAGGCAGCGTCGGTCAGCTGCATAGTCGGTGAGGTTCTATCTTAAATTATTAGATTTTTTGTCTGGACTTGGGGGTCCACTTTAGCGCCATCTATTTCTATTTCCACTAGGTCTGATGATTCAAGCTCCAATATATTGGAGGTCATTAACAACCATTGCGGATGTGGGTTTTGCTTAACGGCAACAGCTGCTTTTGCGTCACTGGCCATGGTTGTTTGGTGAGATGGAAATGCTTTAAACCATTTGGGTAAATATGTCTTTGGTGGTGTACCTAACCAGATCCATTTTTCTTGTAGTTGCAGATAATGCGACTTACCTTGATAAGCCAAACTTGTTAAGCCCGCTAAATGCACCGGCAATTGCAATTGCTCTTGCAAGCTTGCCAAAGCGTTATACCACTGTGGTGATTTGCCCGGTCGGACATAAACCCCAGCATTGAGCTTTTGCAACCAGCCGTTCTTGGTGTATTTCTGTGCCAGCTGCGGACTGACACCTTGCTCGCTAAGCCAAGCCTGCAAAACAATGGCACCTGCTGGCACACTTTGCACCATCCAGTTTAATTTTGACAACATAGTTATACCCTGGGTTTAACTTTATCAACTATATTAAACCAGTTTAAGAAAATCGCTATAGTTACACCTTGGGTTTAACGATATGAAATATTTTAAACTCAGAATATTCTGTCTCCCTCGGTACCAAGAATTTATTTTTCACTCTCAAATCTTCTCGAGCTCATGAATGAGTTTAAGCAAACCAACTGGCAGGAATTTCAAGATTCAATCACTGCTTCGCGGAGCGTGACGCGAACTTTAAAATCGACAATTAATTCATCACATTCCAAGGATTGATAATTTCAATATTGGTATTGGTAAAATCTTTGCCATTGCGCGTTTCTAGGGATGCACCAGCCAAGTACGTAATGGCCGCGATCATCATATCAGCAGACTGCGCGCTCATCGGCGCGGGAGGGTAGCTCAAGCTCAATGCCATGGTTTTTACCGAATAACTCAGTAGCACGCGAAAGCAAATCGGGGCCGGTCATGCCTTCAACCGCCTGCCGTAGAATAATCCGCACTTCTTCTTCCATGGAATGGCCGCGCTTGGCAGCTTTGATGCGTAAACGCTGCTTAAGGGAGTCATCAATATTCCGGATGGTAATGCTTGCCATTATTGCCTCATATTTTGTCTAACAACACTTTAACCCTATCGTATGATTGCATTGAAATCAATGAAGCATTGTTTTTAGTCGTCGTTATTTCGTCTGACAATCCGACGCCTTCTAAACCACTACAAAGAATGAATCAATAAAGCTGGCCGCACCCTTTGCTGACTTCTACAGCTCGCCATGCGGTGAAGGCGCCGCAAAAATCGTGAGCATTAACTCGTCATCATCCAGCAGCCGATAGACTGGCCGCCGCCCGGATAGCTGTTCACTTTCGGTAATGATGATGGGCACGCCTTCTCCGCGCTTATCCATAATAAAATTGCGCTGACTGCCGATCGCGTCGACATTCATCGGACAACGTGCCAGCAAGGAAGTGAGCAGTTCGTTGCGCGCCGATTGCCGCTCCGAAATGCTCTCGATGGTCATGGTATTGGGGATGGCACCCGGAGAGAATATTTCCAGTCGATCCGCAAACACATGCAGACGAATCTTGGAACCATAAATGGAATAATCCCGATGGGCTACCGCATTGACCACGGCCTCAAAAACCGCATTCATAGAAAACTGCGGTGTTTCAATCCGATTCGGCGCTTTGATGGCATAGACTCGCATATTGCGTTCGACAAAATGGCAGGCGTCTCGAATCTGAAGATCCAGTGGGCCGGTGATGTCTTTGGCGTCTAGTTGATAGGCTGCGTTGCGCTCGACTCCGCGATAACAAACCACCTGGATAAAAGCATTCGAGAGGAAAGATTCAGGCGAATCGGCGGCCATTAAAATGCCGCCGACCGTTGCCCGCACCGTGCCGTCCTCATCTTTGCCAATCAGCTTCATTTTTTCAAGAAATGCTTGATCGTCCTTTGACGAAATAACGGTCCTGAAGCGGTTCCACAATTTAGGATTCAGCGCATTGACAGATGTACCTGGGACTGTCTGCTCATCAAAGCGGATCAGTCGTACTTGACTGCGCTGCTGAAATAACTGAGCCAAAACATCCGGCTTCATTTCGCGCTTTGAGCTTCCGCTGCGGCGAAAATAGCCATTCGGGCTTTTATGTACAAACAAACTGCGGGGCACATCAATGCGGATAATAATTTTCTCTACATGTTGATCAACCACCATGAGTTTACGTATAACGCAATCTAAGGGAGGCTCAATCGAGTCATTGCAAAGGGAACGAAGCCAACCCTCAACGAGATCTATTTTTTCCGATGGGACACCCAGAATTACTTTGGTCTTGTCATCAACTCCCAGAACAATAATACCGGATGCAGTATTCGCCATGGCCGCCAGTTCATCAGCCATACCATCCTTGTGTGGACCAATAATTTTGTTGCCGCTGAATTCCATGGCCTTGAGTTCCAGAACCGAGTCTTCACCCAACGCAATTTGTTTTAGCAGGTCGGCAATAGTTTCGTACATTAGACCTCTTGCATAACTCAAAAATTGATCTCGAAGTTGTAAATACCCGCAATCAAATTGAAACGTAAACCAAATCGCTTGCGCCGATTTCTATAGCGATCAGCAATTATTTTAAAGCGTTTAATCATACCGATAAC
>JANNXD010000002.1:0-19210 GCA_031409375.1 Gammaproteobacteria bacterium
GACCAGGTTTCATTCGCTGTTAATCAGTTAAACCTTCGTCCTAGAAAATCGCTTGCTTTTAAATCTCCTGCTGTTTTAATGCAGGATCAACTGGCGGCTTTCGCCGCTTAAACTGTTATGCACTTCGCGGTTGAATCTGCCGACTGATCACAGCATTTACAAACCACTTATTTAGCAGCAATTTCTGCCGATCAAACCTCAATATTCAAAACGCAAAAAAAACGCTTGGCATAAGCCATGCCTTTCATTATTGGCAAAATATGAAAGGCTCTACAAATTCATTGATCCATTTAAAAATTAACTTCTATTTAAAACTTAACTGTTATCTATAACTTAACTTCACTATCCATCGGAGAAATACCCCATGCATACATTCAATAAAATTACCTTAGCCGCCCTGTTAGTGATCACCTCTGCCAGCAGCTTTGCTGGCGACAACCAAGATGCCAACATCAAACAAAATGGCGATGGCAACTGGTCATTTGCGGCACAAGGTGGCAGCCATAACCAACTCGATATTAATCAAGAAGGCAGCCGTAACGGTGCGATTGCGCAGCAATCTGGCGTTGACAATAAAGTTGATATTCAATCCACGGGTAACGGCAACCAAGCACAAAGCTATCAAGGTGGCGCGAATAACGAAGCGACGTTAAAACAAAATGGTAATGGCAACATGGCAGCCAACTTCCAAAGCGGCAGCAAGAATGATACGGACATTCAACAAAAAGGCGACCGCAACATGGCCAGTTCTGGTCAAATGGGCCAATCCAATGATGCCAACATGAGTCAAGAAGGCAATGGCAATGCTGCTTTCGGCTCACAAGAAGGCACTCAGAATGAAAGTGATCTCAAACAGGAAGGATCGAACAACTTAAGCCTCACCGCACAACGCGGCACCGGCAACGATGTTGAAACGCTACAACAAGGTATGCTCAACAGTTCAGCCGTCATGCAAAGCGGCACCAACAACGAAGCCAACGTGGCACAAAAAGGCACTGGCAACATGAGCAGCGTCGTGCAATATTAATTTTCAATCCGCACATCCATCACCCCCTGTTTAACGCCGGAGGGTGATGGATAAACCCAACTCTAGTTTTAATCCGTTAACACAATCGTTTTTAATTTCTGTCCAATTTTAATTCGATCGATTTTAGTTTCTAGGCCGCGACTCATGCGTATTGTGTCTAAACTCATGCTGACGCTTGCATTCAACTTCCTGATCATCGGTGGTTTGCAAGCCAGGGTTTCCCATGATGAGCGACATCAGCATGACATTTCCGGCGTTATTTTTGAAAACACAGACTCAGCAAAAGCCGCTCAATTTGCACAATGGTTTACGTTTTATTGGTTGGATTATCCAGTATCAGAAAGCGCAAGCCTGGTCATTCGCGAAAACCAATCGGCCAGACGTGGCAAACAATTATTGGTTCAATATCAAAACACCATCTTGTTTCAGTTTTCTCTCAGTTATCAACGCCAGGATTTGCAAAGTGCAGCACAACAAGCGGCACAACAGGTCGCTGAACAGGTTGCCAATTTGCAAAATTTTCCAACTGCTCACGACCCAGACTTGGCTGAGGATGAATTACCGTAATAACCCGATCGCGCACTTAACCCTATTGAGCCTAATGCTTACAATGTTTTTAGGGACAAGTGCGCAAGCATCTGAACTGGTATATCAACCATCCAACCCTTCCTTTGGTGGCAATCCGCTCAATGGTCCTAATCTTTTAAATGCTGCGCAAGCACAAGATACTTACAAAGACCCTGCTCTCGAAGAAGATAAAAAATCCCCACTCGATGAATTTAATGACAGCCTACAACGCGCTGTGCTCAATCGATTAACCAATAGCATCACCAGCACCTTTGTGGATGATCAAGGAAATTTAATTCCCGGACAAACCACTACGAACGATTTTATTATCGATATTACCGATCGCGGCGATGGCACAGTAACCGTCACCACAACAGATCGTGTCTCCGGCGACTCCACTTCCTTTACAGTGCAATCTTCTTATTAATATGCGCGCACGGATTGCTCTCCTCATTTTAATTCTGCAAATACTGGTGCCATTAAATGGTTGCGTATTCATACCCAAAGTGGAATCGTCGCTGAAAAAAATTGATCAGTTGGTTGATCCATGGGAAAGCATGACGCAAATCCATCAAGACCTGATGAGTTTGCCAAAACCCATGGGCAAAGTACCTGTGTCCGTATTCAGTTTTAAAGATCAAACTGGGCAATACAAAACCAACCCTTCCAGCAGTTTTTCCACCGTGGTAACGCAAGGCGGCATCGCCATGCTCATTTCAGCCCTACATGATTCCGGTTGGTTTTTACCCTTAGAGCGTGAAGGTCTACAAGATTTACTGACTGAACGAAAAATTATTCGTGCGCATCTGGGTGAACAAGCAATCACGCCTTTGGTCGGCAGCGCCATCATCATCGAGGGTGGCATTATTGCTTATGACTCGAATATTAAAACCGGTGGCCAAGGCGCTAAATACTTTGGCATTGGTAACAGTGAAGAATATCGCGTCGATGCCTTAACCGTAAATCTGCGTACCATCGATACGCAATCGGGAAAAATTATTCATTCGGTGAATGTCAGCAGTACCATCTTGTCGCAACAAGTCAGTGCCAGTGTGTTTCGTTTCGTTAAATTTAAACGTTTGCTGGAAGCCGAAATGGGATTCACACACAACGAACCAGCCCAGCTGGTGCTGCGCGATGCCATCGATACGGCGGTTATTCGTTTAGTCATCTTAGGGCTAGCCAAACAACAATGGGAATTGGAGGACAGTCAACAACTCGACCATGCCACTTTTAAATCCTATGCTAACGAGAGCTTATGGAAAACGCTGTTGCAGCAAAAACAAACTGCACAACAAAAACAAAATGCGCGACCAGCACCGGCGGCAACCACTTCACCCAGCGCACCTTCAACACCCGTTCCAACACCGTTATTCAATCCAACCTCATTACCCGCCGAAAAATCAAAAGCAACCATGCCAAAGCCACCATCACCTCAAAAACCACCATCACCTCAAAATAAATCCGAGAGTAAAGACAGTGCCGCGCAAACAGCAGAAAATCAATTTGTGATTCAACTGGCCACCAGCGATGATTTAAAAACCATAAAACAATTGCAAGCTGAATGGCAACCGCGTGTACCCAATCTTAAAATTGTGCCACAAGTCCGCGATAATAAACGTTGGTATGCACTTCAAACAGAAGGGTTTAACAGCATGCTGGACGCCGAATTACAGCTCAACGCATTACCACGCGACATCGCCATTTACGATCCATGGATTAAATTACAACAAGTACAAACGCCCGCGAACACCCCCAAAGAATGAGCACATTTAAATTTTGGAACAGAACCAATTTTTCACGTGTAGATCACCACACCAATTTGATGCGCACGCAGATCATCCACCAACAGCACGCTCTGACCATCAACCGCAGTTCCATCCAGCACGATTGTGTTAGCACCCGCCTCGGCTGCCAATTGGCGCTGTTGAATTTTAATGTGATACACCGTTTCGCCAAAACGATAGGCGATGGCGCATTCGTCCCATGCTTTCGGCAGGCAAGGTTTGATGAATAACCTGTCTGCCTGACGGCTCAGGCCCATTAACGACTCGACAATTAAGCGATACATCCAACCAGCGGAGCCGGTGTACCAGGTCCAGCCACCGCGTCCGGTATGCGGTGCAACACCGTAGACATCGGCAGCAACCACGTAGGGTTCAGTTTTATAAGTGGCAACGGCCTGCGCGGATAAAGTGTGGTTGATCGGATTGATCAAGCGCATCAGCTCCCAGGCACGAGTGCTGTCTTCAAGTTTCGCGAATGCCATCGCTGCCCACACCGCAGCATGAGTATACTGTCCACCGTTTTCACGCACACCGGGCAGATAACCTTTGATGTAGCCCGGATCTAATGCCGACTGATCAAACGGCGGGTCCAGCAGCTGCACCAATCCCTGCTGGCGTTTTACAAGATGCCGATCCAGCGCATTCATCGCCTGTCGGCAACGTTCGTGGTCGCCCGCGCCAGACAATACTGACCAACTTTGAGAAATTGAATCAATTTTACAGTCGGCATTGGTCGCTGAACCCAGCGGTGTGCCATCATCAAACCAGGCGCGTTTATACCAATCACCATCCCAAGCGTTTTCGGCAAGATTGCTACGCAATGCTTCTGCTTGCTGCTGGCAGCGCACAGAGAATGCAATGTCATTCTGTGCCAAGGCGACATCGGTGAAGTCAGTCAGTACTTCATAAAGAAAAAACCCGAGCCAAACACTCTCCCCTTTGCCATGAATACCGACCCGATTCATGCCATCGTTCCAATCGCCGGAGCCCATGAGGGGTAAACCACGTTCACCAAAGCGCAAGCCACGCTCAATTGCCTGACAGCAATGCTGGTAAAGACTGGCGGATTGTGGTGAATGGCCTGGCAAATCGTAATAGGATTCTTCGTCGGGGTTGAGCATGCGGCCGTCGAGGTAGTTCAGTGGCGCATTGAGTAGATCGTGGTCCCCGGTGGTTTGCAGATAACGACAGGCTGCCAGTGGCAACCATAAAAAATCATCAGAACAGCGCGTACGCACTCCTCTTCCTGAAGGCGGATGCCACCAATGCTGTACATCGCCTTCAATATACTGACGTTGCCCGCACAACAGTAATTGTGCCCGCAGCAGGGCTGGTTGGGTATGCACAAGTGCCATGGCATCCTGCAACTGATCGCGAAAACCGTAAGCGCCGCCAGATTGATAAAAACCACTGCGCGCCCACAGCCGGGCGGCCAGCGTCTGGTAAACCAGCCAGCCGTTAGCCAATACATTCAATGCCGCGTCGGGTGTTGCAATCTGCACAGCACCTAAGGTGTGCTGCCAATATTGCTTGACTCGCGCCAGCGCTGCACTTGCAGTTCCCGGTTTTCGCAATCGTTTGGCCAGCGCACTGGCGTGGTCGTTATCGCGTCCGGCACCGAGGCGAAAAATAATGTCGCGTTGTTCACTTGCGGCCAGCGTAAAGCTGACCTGAAGTGCACCGCAAGGATCGAGTGCCGCACCTACACGACCGGAAAGGTGAGTGCGCTTTAAGGCATCGGGGTTTGCCAGAGAACCATTGCGCCCGAGGAATTCGCAGCGATCGCCGGTTAGGGTTCGTGCGCTCGCATCAACATCAAAGAAGGCTACCCGCCCTGAAAATTCCGTATTGTAGTGATTGCTGGCAAACAACGCGCCGCTGGCTGCATCAATACGGGTGACCACATGCAGGGCGGTTTTTGAACGTAAATCCCCCAGCACCCATTCGACATAACCGGTCGCCGACAGCTGTCGCGTTCTGCCAGAATCATTGCGTACTTTTAAGACGCAATATTTAACCGGTTCTTGTAGATCAACATAGACGGTCAACTCTGAATGAATATTATCAGCTGTGGTGTGTTCAAAAACGCTGTAACCAAAACCGTGACGCGTCTGATACGTAGCGGAACTGGCACAGGGCTGCGCAGTGGGCGACCAGAATTGGCCGCTGACTTCATCGCGCAAGTACAGCGCTTCACCACCGGTGGCACCGACTGTATCATCACTCCAGGGTGTGAGGCGGAATTCGTGCGCGTTTTCACTCCAGCTGTACGCCAAACCACTTTCGGCGATCACGGTGCCAAAGTCAGGATTGGCAATGACATTAACCCAGGGTGTCGGTGTTTGGGAAGTGGACGTGGTAGTGATGATGTACTCGGTACCGTCAGCACTGAACCCACCCAGCGGATTATCTAAAATTAGCGCTGGGATTGGTGGTGTTAGTGATGGCGCTATTGGGCGTGGCGTTAGCAGATGGGAAGGTTTAGCCATAATCACCGAGGCAGTAGCAGATGGCAGCTTGGCCACACTGGTATTGGCCAGCGTCCGCCGATTGACCTGTTCCATCAAGGTGCCCACACTATCCACAATAATGATGCGTGCTGCTGCTTCTAGCAGGATCCGATCTTCCAGTGAAATCTGTTCGGCAAAGCGCACGAAGATGCCACCAGGCCGATCCATACTATGAGCATCACTGCCGGTAGCAATCAGGCCCATAATCTGATCCTGTAATTGCTGTCGGTAGCCGATGTGATTTTCATTCCAGATCACCAGATCAACCGCGAGACCTTTTATCCGCCAATAGGCATGGCATTGAATCAACTGGCGGGCATGATCTAAGCAATTCAGATCGGTTATTTTTAGCAGCACAATGGGCAAATCACCGGAGATGGCGTAGCCCCACAGGCCGGACTGGCCGCGACGGTTTTGTATCAACACACTGGCATCGGCACGCAACGCTGCATTGGCATAAATCACCGAACCGGCAAGCCGCAGAAACAATTGAACTTCCTGCTGGCGTGCATTAATTTGCCGTAGGATCACGCCGCTGTGGGTACCTGCAAGCTCGATGACGCGATCAGCCAGATGCCGATCTCGATAACGTTCAATCAGCACCAAACATTCTTGGCGACTGTTGGTTGCACCGAAGATCAGATCAATTGTCGCCGATTGCTTTGGCTCCAGCACGACGCTGCAACGGATGGCGACGACGGGATCGAGTACCGAACCTTGACTGCCCGATAACGGCGCCGCCTCCATCATGGCCAGCGGAGCAACCGGCGTACGGCCACGGCCAATAAAGCGCATGCGATCGGTTTCAAAAGATACCGCTTCCACAGCCGTCCCATTGCTGCTCATGAGGTGAAACATCCACGGCGTTTTTTCTCCTACCGAGCGCGGTCGTCGGCTGCACACAATCGCATGCTCAGCCTCCAGCACCTCGGTCTGTACAAATAATTTGCCAAACGCCGATTGCATGGCATCCGCATCTTGGGTAGAAAGTACGACCTCGGCAAAACTGGTGATTTCGATAATTTTGCGTAATTGCGAGCGATTGGTTAAGCGTACTCGGCGCAGCTCGATATCATCTTCAGGGGATACCACAATCTCTGTATAAGTCTCAATGTTGCCGTCGCAGCGGCGATATTCGGCTCGGCCTTCTGAAAACATCGCCGCATAACTGTCCGCCGGTTGGCAAGTGGGTTGATGCGCCGCTGACCAATAAGCACCACTGACCCGATCGCGCAAGTAAATAAAAGAACCCCAATGATCGCAAGTACTGTCCTCGCGCCAACGACTGAGCGCAAACTCATGCCAGCGACTGTAGCCACCCCCGGCATTGGTCACCATCACCTGATAGCGTCCGTTAGATAGCAACTGAACCTCTGGCGTCAGCGTCTGCGCGGCCATGGGTGCATCCAGAGACGATCCCAACCCGTCGGTAAAATCCTCTCCCTCCGAGTGATCGGCAATCCGCGTATCCAGCACCGTGGTTTTGGGGATCCGCTCTTGCAGCAGTAGCAAGGTGGCCTGCAAGGCAGGATCAGAAACAAAACGCCGCTGCATGGGTTGTTGCAACAGCACATAGGCCAGCGACAACAAGGTCATCCCTTGATGGTGGGCCATAAAAGAGCGCACCACAGAATGAATTTGATCGCCCAACAAACGCACGGGGGTATAGTCAACCGCCTCGTAAAAACCAAAGCGGCCTTCAATCCCCTCGCTAGCGAACTGCTGCAAATTCTGGCAAGCCTGCTCCGGTTCGATCATTAAAGCCAAAGCCGAGGCATAGGGTGCAACCACAGACTCTTCAGCCAGACCACGCTTTAAACCCAGACCGGGAACTCCAAAGGCGTGATATTGATAGTTCAAATTCACATCGACAATGTTGTATCCAGATTCAGACACGCCCCAGGGCAACCCCCGCTGTTTACCGTAAGCAATCTGCCGGGCTACGGCCGCGCGGCAACTCTGTTCCAGCAAAGAACTGTCGTACACCGGCATGACCAACAACGGCATGAGGTACTCAAACATAGAACCACTCCAAGACACCAGAACCGGTTCGCCACCCGCTTTGGTTAGTAAGCGACCCAGAGCAAACCAACTCTCTTGCGGCAACTTGCCCTGAGCAATAGCCACAAAATTACACAGCCGCGCTTCTGACGCCAACAAGTCGTAATAGCTGGTATCGCAACGGCAATCATCGACGTTATAACCCACTGCCAACAGTTGTCGCGATCGGTCATATAACAGCTCGTACTCCATTGAAGCGAAATCACCGGCTTGTCGCGCCAAACATTGCGCCATTGCCATGCGATCCGAAATTTTGTTCAAACCTTGTTCGATCAGTTGACGCAGCGCATGCAAGGCAGTGCTTTCTTCAATTAACATCTGTTGATCAATCACAGCTAACCACTGCGGCATGCGATCTAGTAGTTCAGCCAAGGTGGGGATTCCCGTAAACGTCATCCGTAATTGCAGGTGCGCAGACACATGTTTCAGCGTCAGCCAAGGTGCTATTGCCAAGAGATCATCAAGCCCGTCTTGCGCTTGACTCGCCATCACTTGCAGCCAATAAACGGCAGTCGCGTTATTGTCATCAACAGACTCGGTAGTAAACGTCGCCATGCGCATGCGGGCCGAAACAGAGCTTGAGTGCTCCAAATGGAGATCGCTAAGCAAACGTGCCGACGTCTGTGCAATCTGCTGCAGAAAATAAACAGCACCCGACAAGGTGATGGGCTGGAGCGCAGCGGCGTCATCAACCCAAGATTGCAGCTTGGCCAGCTTAGCTATATCAAAGATTTTTTGAGGCACATTTTTTGGGTCCAAAGCAGACTTTGCATCACTCACTTTCACAAAGGCAACGGCTTTCTGCAATAAATTCAGGCAATCAACCAAACCAATAAATACGCGTGGCGACACCATCGGCTGCGCTGGCAGCTCGAGCAGTGCCGCACGCAGAGTCAACAAGTGTCCGGCAAGATTGCCGCTGTCCACCGAAGAAATATACCGAGGTGGCAAAGGTTGCAAGGTTTGGGTGTCATACCAGTTATAAAAGTGTCCCTGATAACGTTCCAACTTTTCCAGTGTTGTAAAGGTGTTGACGCAGCGAGTGAGTAACGCACCAATCGAGATAAACCCAAAATCAGCCGCACTGACATTTGCCAATAACGCCATCCCAATATTGGTCGGCGAGGTACGATGCGCCACCACAGGACCTGGATTCTCCTGAAAATTATCGGGTGGCAACCAATGGTCTTGATCGGTAACAAAACAGTCAAAAAACGCCCAGGTCTTGCGCGCAATGCTGCGCAAAAATAATTGCTGCTGTTGACTCAATGCATGCGCATTTCGAGTAAGCGGTTTACTGAGCCACCAGGAAAAAACCGGTGCCAATAGCCATAAACTGGCAATTGGCAAGACCACCACCAGCAAGCTCAGCGTTGTCAATACACTTGCCAGCGTTACAATCACGGCCACCGCAGGCGCGATCCACATAGACCGGTAAGCGGCAACAATCGTATCGTCGTTAGCGGTTACGCCAGGATTTTCATTTCCGTCGTTGCCATTTGCGCAATGATTTGGTGAGTGATTAAAAACCTGCCATTCTAGCAAACGTTTATGCGTGCCCAGCACGCGCCACGAGGTGCGCACAATAGCCGACAGATTGATCCATGACTCATAAGGCAGGCAAGCAAACCGAAATAACATCAGCAAAAGATTCTGTCGTACTGATCTCAATACGGTAGCCAGGTGCCGACGATAAAGTACTTCCTGTGGCCGGCGTAAGCCATCGACCACGCCAGCCAACACGGGCGTAATCATCACAATGGCGATCACCGCCAACGTCCAGCGCCAAGGTTGTGCCAGTAAAAACCAGCCGACCCATAACATGACTGAAAATACGATAGGCATCAGACTACGGCGCAGATTATCTAAAATTTTCCACTGCGATAACATCGATAGCGGATTGCGTTCTTTATGCCCATTAACACCCGGCACACGTGGCAATATCCAATCCGCAATCTGCCAATCACCCCTAATCCAACGCCGCTGACGTGCAAGATCGGTCTGATAACGGGCGGGGTATTCCTCATATAAATGGACATCGCTCAGTAACCCAGAACGCGCATAACACCCTTCAAGCAGATCATGACTGAGTATGCGGCTTTCGGGAAAACGCTGATCGAGGGCATACTCAAAGGCATCAATATCGTAAATGCCCTTACCAATAAAAGATCCCTCTGCAAAGACATCCTGATAGATATCCGAGACGGAACGGGTATAGGGATCAATCCCAGGTTCATTACCACACAGTTGCGCGTAGCGGGAGCGGTTTGCCCCCGACAAACTGGCGGCCATGCGCGGCTGCAAAATACCATAGCCACCCACAACTCGACGGCTAGCTTTGTCATAACGTGGGCGATTGAGTGGATGCGCCATGGCGGCGACAAATTGTTTCGCGGAATCACGTGGCAGCTCAGTATCCGCATCCAGGGTGATGATGTACTTAACATCTGTCAATATGGCGACATTGCCGATCAATTGACTGAAACGCTCCCAACCAGCACCCCGCAGCGCGCGATTAAGCTCGGATAACTTGCCTCGCTTACGTTCGTAGCCCATCCACTTATTTTCCGTCGCATTCCAGCGACGTGGGCGATGCAATAAAAAGAAGCGAATGTCTGGTTGCGGTGCGGTAACCGACGGGTATTTCTGGTTCAGTTGTTTAATCCCCTGACCCGCCAAGGCCAAAAGCTGTTCATCAATCGGCAGCGTCTCAACATTGGCATCGCAAAAATCCGTGAGCAATGCAAAATGCAGATAGTCGTCTCGGCTGCCCAGAAATCTGACTTCAAGTGCTTCAAGCAGAGCGGCAATACTCTGCACACTCATGAGCAAAGTGGGAATGACCACCAACGTACGTCGATCAGCTGGCAACCCGCGCGAGTAATCCATGCGCGGCAATAATTGCGGCTTCACCAGCAAGGTAACCAACCAGTTGATCAACGCCGAGGCTAATTGACTGAATGCCAAAATCACCAAACCAGCCAACAGTAAGAAATATCCATCAGTCGTCATCTGACGATAAGCCGGTATCAGCAGCGTACTACTCAACAGCAGGGTCAGCAGCAAAATAGAACCCAAGTAACTGATGAGCGGCGTTCGACTAATACAGCGTCCGATCCGCTCAATAATCGATAATTGAACGCCCAAAGCTATTTCTAAAGTGGAGAGACCCTGATCAATCAGGTAGAAACCAACGTGAGCGGTAGGGTCATCAATACCGTTTTGCTCGCCACCAACTTGCGCAAGATCAATCGCCTTTTGTGCCACTTGGGTTTCAACCAGTCCCAAGGTCGTTTTGAAACCAGGACTGCGTTTAGCTAAACCATCCACAACTTGCCGATAGCGATCTCGAGTCGAGAAATCCATACCAGAATAAACAGTGCCCTTTTCCCCTCCAAGCACCCTTTCGACCAGGCTCATGGCCTCAATAAACTCACGCCAATCCATTGCGCCCAAAAAACGCAGACTGCCAATGGTATTACTGACCGACAGCTGATCAGCAGCCTGCTGTTGATTTTCCGATAACACCAACTGTTCAATGGTCAAACTCGATTCCGCCAGTCGCTGCCGGATCCAAGTTAATGGCAGCGACAAGGCCGATCCGTGGCCTTGTAGACAGCGATCCAGTTCAGCGACAAATGAACTCACCATTGGCGGCGTAGAACGCGCCATGTCGGCAACGATCAAAATCAAACTTTTGGGGTCGTTTTCAGCAACGGCCATCATCTTATTCGCCCACGCCTGGGCCAAATTGACATTCACTCTGGCGGCAGCAATGCGCACGCTAACGCGACGTAAGTTCTCAATCATCGCCAACCGCAACATGATGGGCACTGCCCACAACTCGCCCAACAACAGCGGTGTGACCGTTTGATAGGCGACGACAAACAGCGTTAACGCTTCACTATCAACCCGACCATCACTGTGGGAAATAACTTCCAAAGCTAGGTCATATACGCGCGGCAAGCCACTGGACAACCCCTGCGCCAGCCTCGGCAACTCACGACTGTAATTCTTGGGCAGATGTCGTCTGGCGAGACGAATCTGCTCATCGATCAAGTAGAAATTATCTAATAGCCACTCCCCGGCGGGAACGATTGGTAATTTACTTTTCACCGCCTCGGTTAACAGCGAGTGCGTTGCGATCAAGCATTGCTCATTGTCATCCAAACGTGATAACAATCGATCCGGACCGCCAAATTCACCCACGATATGTTTCAACGCCAGATACTTGCCATGCAGTGCCATTTGTTCCGCGCAAAATAATTCATCGCGCAGTGGCATCTCATCGACTACTGACTCTTTTTGTAAAGCTTGACCACTCAATCGTTTGCAAGAACGTTTGCAAAAGTCCTTGCCGCGTAAAAATTGGCCAGCGAATAACTGCCTGATTTGCGCGCGATCCAATTTAATGCTCCGTTTTTTTCTCGTGGTGGCCGCCAAACTGTTTGCGCAGCGCGGATAGTACTTTATCGGCGAAATCCGCATCGCCGCGTGAGCTGAAGCGTGCAAACAATGCCGCGCTCAGCACAGGCACCGGCACGGCTTCATCGATGGCCGCCGCGAGAGTCCAGCGTCCCTCGCCTGAGTCAGAAACACGGCCGTCGTAATTTTTTAGATCCGCGTTATCGAGTAGCGCAGCGGCGGTGAGATCTAGTAGCCATGAGCTAATTACGCTACCGCGACGCCATACTTCGGCAATTTGCTGCAAGTCAAAGTCATATTGGTAATGTTCAGGATTGCGCAGCGGCGTGGTTTCGGCATCGGTGTTATCCGATTGACGTTTGCCGATATTGGCATGATGCAACACGTTCAGCCCTTCGGCATACGCCGCCATCAACCCATATTCAATGCCGTTGTGCACCATCTTGACGAAGTGTCCGGCGCCAGTCGGACCGCAGTGCAAATAACCGTACTCAGCCGCAACCGGTGCATCAGTCCGTCCCTGTGTACGCGGCGCGGTCGCAATGCCTGGGGCAATGCTGCGAAAAATCGGATCTAGATGCTTCACCACAGTCGCTTCGCCGCCAATCATTAGGCAAAAACCGCGATCAAGCCCAAACGCGCCGCCGCTGGTGCCGCAGTCGATGTAATGAATGCCCTTGAGTTTAAGCGCCTGCGCTCGCAGCAGATCGTCGTGATAATGGCTGTTGCCGCCATCGATAATAATGTCGTCAGCATCCAGATGCGCGGCCAGTGCCTCAACCGTCGCACCGGTCACGGCGGCTGGCAGCATCACCCACACGACGCGTGGTTTTGTTAAGGTCGCCACCAATGCTTCAAGCGAAGCGCAGCCCTGAATACGCTTTTCAAGAGAGGCCTTCCCAACAATGCCACTGCCAGCGATGCGCGACACCGCGTTGGGATTGATGTCGTAAACTACGCAGGAGTGGCCGTCCTTGACCAGACGATGCACGAGATTCGCACCCATCCGCCCCAATCCGACCATGCCAATCTGCATACCTTGCTGCAGACTTTTCTGCATGGGTTTTTGCATGGGTTTCTGCATAGCGACTGACGCCCTGTTATTTTCAACGGCGCTGATCAATGCGGCAGCACAACCAGTAGATCGGCCAGTTCATCTGCATGTTCTTCTTCAACGGCGAGAATGGTTTTGAGCATTTGGCTGGTGGTTGGGTCTTTATCATCAATGTAATGAATCAGCTCGCGATAGCTATCAATCGCAATGCGCTCTGCGATTAAATTTTCTTTGATCATTTCTTCTAATGTTGCACCGAGAATATATTCTGCGTGACTTTGAGCGGTGAGTTGGTCTGGCGAAAAATTGGGTTCGCCGCCGAGCTGCACGATCCGATTCGCAAGTAAATCGACATGACCCAGCTCTTCATTGGAGTGCATTAAAAATTCGTTCGCCACGCTTTTGGTGTGAATACCGCGCGCCATGTAATAGTTACTTCGATAACGTAAAACGCACACCAGTTCAGTCGCGAGCGCCGCATTCAATAGCTTTATAACCTCAACGCGATTTGCAGAATATGTCGTCGTTACCGCACCTTGTTCAATATGCTGACGCGCTTGTTTACGCAGTGATTTCACACTACTAAGTGGTGTTGATGCGCTTTGCGTTACTTGATCTTCTATAGCCATTTTTTCATTTGTTGAATGCATAACGAGCTCCTTGTCAATAAATAATAGTGTTCCTCATGAGTTACGAATGTTGCCAATATAGTCGCTAAATTAAGTTGCCACTGTTCGCTGGCGTACATAAAAAAATTTATTACAATTGAGCGAGTTACATGCTCCTAAGCTGCTCGACTTTTCTATTTGCACCGCGCAGACTCGACTGCTCGAATTCAACTTGGAGTCCATCATGACCATACCCACACAAGGTTACGCTACTCTATCCGCCACCAGTCCACTGCTGCCTTTTACGTTTGAACGCCGTGATCCGCGTGCTACCGATGTCGTCATTGACATTCAGTATTGCGGCGTTTGTCACTCGGATATCCATTCAGCGCGTAATGAATGGGGCGGCGCTCAATATCCTTACATGGCGCTGCTTAAACGTGATGCGACCATGGTCGTCGTCGGCGCTGTCGAGCCATTGAGCAAAGTTAGCGGCGTGCCTTTTATTTTTCGTCGACGTTCTATGGCCGGCTCATTAATCGGTGGCTTACCCGAAACGCAGGAGATGCTCGATTTCTGCGGCACCCACAAGATCACCTGCGACATTGAAATGATCGATATGAAAAATATCAACGCAGCCTATGAGCGCACCATCCAGGCCGATGTGAAATATCGATTTGTGATTGATATGGCGACATTGAATTCTTAAAATGCGGGGGAATTAGTTTTGCAGCAGTTTTTTGCAGCAGTTTAATGTTGAGCAGCATGCTAAGAAACACAATCTAAAAGCATGCCTAAGATTGAGTCTGTACGTTAACGAACAGATTACTTTCGTTTAATCGACAACAATCCGCTTTAAAATCCAATTAATTTACCCAGAGCGTTTATCATGCTTAAAAAGAACGCTAAAGAAAAAATCTCAATATGACGGCGCTTGATCTGCTCGGTTTTATTTCTGCGGCGTTGCTGATGCAAATCGCCGTATCGATTGCTGTTGCGGTTCGCAACGTTCACAACGACCACAACCTTTACAACAGCGGTCGCGATGCAGATGATCCAATTGACTCAGCAACTTGCTTATCTGATAAAAGCCCCGACATCCAGTATTGTGCCTGGCAGGGATTACGAGATTTTAGAGTCGTGGGTCGCGAATTCGAAGACAGCGCACAAACGATTTGCTCATTTTATCTGGAACCTGTGGACGCATTGCCTTTACCGCATTTCTTGGCCGGGCAATTCCTGACGGTTTCCCTGCGCATTCAGGATTCAAAAAAACAAACCAAAATTGTCACGCGTTGTTATTCACTTTCTAACCAACCTGGCCTGAAAAATTACCGCATCAGCATCAAGCGCGCCTTATCGTCCACGAAATCGTCCACCAACCTTCCAGATACTTTACCGGGTCTGATCTCCAATTATTTTCACGATCATATTCATCAAGGCGACGTCATCAGCCTACTGGCGCCTAACGGCCAATTTCATATGGATTCGCAATCCAATGGATCGGTGGTGATGATTGCCGGCGGTATCGGCATTACGCCCTTGCTGAGCATGTTGCTATGGTGCATCGAGCAGCAGCCAACACGCATCATCCATTTTTATTACGGCGTTAAAAATAGTCGAGAGCAGGCATTTAAAACACTACTGGAAAATCTGGCCAACCAACACGCCAATTTGCATTTGAATGTGGTCTACAGCAATCCTATCGAAGGCGACCCATTCGGTGCTGACCTTGATAACGGCTATATCAATATCGAATTATTGCGTCGTACTTTGCCTTCTCGTGAGCAGCAATTTTATGTTTGCGGCCCCTCGGCAATGATGGCGTCGCTGATTCCCGATCTCATTGAGTGGGGCGTTAGCCGCCAAAACATTCATTACGAAGCTTTCGGGCCCGCCTCTGTTCATGCCAATCCCATTGCAGATGACACACAAGACCTTTCACCCATTGAAGTGAAATTCCAAAAATCCACACGCACCCTAATCTGGGATGGTCGCGACCAGAACCTGCTCGACTTTGCTGAACGCAACGGTATTGCAATCGAAGCAGGTTGCCGCGCTGGTAGTTGTGGCAGTTGTGAAACCAAAGTGCTTGCAGGATCGGTCAGCTATCGCGAAAAACCCGAATACGATACAGCCCTCGGCCATTGTCTTTTATGCGTTGGGCGCCCCGACTCGGCACTGGTGATACAAGCATGAGCAAGATAAAAAGCACATTCTTGAAACGCAAAGTATTCAGCAGCAAAGTATTGAGCCACGCCATGCTGAGCCGCGAAGTACTGCCTTTTTATGCTTCGCTTGCCGCACTTGCCTTACTCTCGCTGGCGTTCGATGCGCTGCTGCATATTGTTGATAGGGTCTGGATCGGCCGTTATTTGGGCATTGCAGGTACTTTGCTGATTATTTTCTCGTTTGGTTATTCGCTACGTAAACGGCGATTAATAAAATCTGGCACCACGGTTCGCTGGCTGCGGCTGCATGAACACCTGGCATGGGCTGGCGCTTTATTGATCCTGGTGCATGCCGGCATTCACTTCAATGCCATCCTGGGATGGCTCGCCGTTTGGGCGATGCTGATCAATGTCGGCAGCGGTCTGACCGGAAAATATTTGCTGGAACGCGCCAGAAAAAGACTCGAAACCGAAAGGCAAATGTTGCGAGACGAAGGACTTACTGCTGAGCAGCTAGAGGAACGGCTGTATCTGGACAGCCTAACCTTCGATGTCGTTAAACAGTGGCGTTCGGTCCACTTTCCAATCACGCTCGCATTTGCCGTGTTGGCCTTGGCTCACATTATCAGCATCTTTATTTTCTGGGGCTGGAAATGAAACGATCGTGGGTACTCTCCATCATCGCGATCAACCTGATCGCGCTCATCGCGCTGGTGTTCGTGTTTCCGCATTTAATGATCAGTCCAGGTCCGGTGATTCCCGCTCATGCCGAGATTGCCACTGACTGCTTTGCCTGCCATCGCCAGTTGCGCGGGGCTTCACCGGATCGCTGCCAAACCTGCCATGTCGTAAATGACATCGGCATCCACACGACCAAAGGAATAACAATACCCAAAGACAAACCAACCGTCGCTTTTCACCAGCAATTACTTGAACAGAATTGTGTTGCTTGCCATAGCGACCACGTCGGACCCAAGCTGACTCAACACAGTCGCAAACCGTTTTCGCATGCGCTGATCAAAATGGACGTTCGTAATCATTGCACCAGCTGCCACGCCAAACCCAAGAATAATTTTCATCAGCAAATTCAAAGTGACTGCCAGCAATGCCATAGCGTCAATCAGTGGCAACCCTCGACATTCCATCACGACCCATTTTTTTTACTCGATGGTGACCACAATGCTGCCTGTGCGACTTGCCATGTGGACAACGATTTATCCCACTACACCTGTTTTGGCTGCCATGAACACACACCCGCCAACATTCGTACGGAACATGCGGAAGAAGGCATTCACAATATTGATAACTGCGTTCAATGCCATCGCAGCGCCGATGATAAAGAGAGTGAAGCTCGTGAGGGTGGTGAAGGTGATGACGATTAAACGGTGGGTTTTAGAACATAAGTGCGCGTGGGCACAAAAACGTGCCCACCCTACAGCTACTACAGCTACCGGCTGAATTATTATCACCAAGGCTTTAAATGTTTTTTTCGCGCTATGTGTCCCAGCGTACAGACGGACTCCAAGAACGCTGGGACACTCGCGAGCTTATTTTGGGCGCCGTGCCCAATCGACACCCATAAATTGCTCAATGTTTTCTAACGACTGTTTAGTCAAGCGCTGCCCCCCAAAATGAACACACTGCCACTCAATAAACTTATCTGAGAGCTTATGCGCTATGCCAAAAAGTAACCAAGAAGTTAACCGATCACGCGTCAAAGCCACAGTCAGCAGTCCGGAGGCAACCCTTGAGAGCCACGCGCTGATGAGCGCCGAGCTAGGGTCCGACATTACGCCGGACTTCGATGCACTGGCATGCAATGCCTCGCTCGACATCGAACTCGCCTACATGCCCGACATCGAACTCGCCTACATCTGCAAAAATTGCAATCGCTTAGATAGCGTCATTTCGATCACCGCACTGCGCGAGGAAGAACAAAAGAAACTGGATCAACGCCTGCGTGATCAGCAGTTCTATACGCGCTCGCTGATCGAATCAAACATTGATGCATTGATGACGACCGATCCATCTGGCATCATTTCCGACGTCAACAAGCAGATGGAACTGCTCACCCAATGCACTCGCGACGAGCTGATCGGCGCGCCGTTCAAAAATTTTTTTACCGAGCCTGATCGAGCTGAGGCTGGCATCAGGCAGGTTTTAAAAAATAACAAGGTCACCAACTACGAGCTGACGGCGCGTGGTCGGGATGGCAAAGAGACGGTCGTGTCCTACAATGCGACCACCTTCTATGACCGGGACCGAAATCTGCAGGGCGTATTTGCCGCTGCACGTGACATCACTGAACGCCAGTTGCTGGACATGGCACTGAGGGAAAGCAACATCGCCTTAGAGAACGCCAAGTCTGTGGCCGAAAAGTCCAATCTCGCTAAATCTGACTTTCTATCCAGTATGAGCCACGAGCTACGTTCCCCGCTCAACGCCATCCTTGGCTTCGGTCAATTGATGGCGTCAAGTTCACCACCGCCAAGCCCTACTCAGAAGGAGAACATCGATCAGATTCTTCAGGCAGGCTGGTACTTACTGGATCTCATCAATGAAATCCTCGATCTCTCGTTGATAGAGTCCGGCAAACTGTCCCTCTCCACTGAGCCCATGTCACTGGCCTCGGTGCTCGATGATTGCCAGGCCATGATCGAGCCGCAGGCACAAAAAAGCGGCATCCAAATGCGCTTTCCCACCTGCGCCAACCCCTATTACATCCAGGCAGACCGAACAAGGGTCAAGCAGGTTCTTATTAATTTGCTGACCAATGCCATCAAGTACAACAGCGCCGATGGCACCGTCGAGGTGACCTGCGAAGCAAACGAAGCTGGGCTGGTTCGTGTCAGTTTTCGCGACAATGGAGAAGGCTTGTCGGCCGACCAACTGGCGCAGCTGTTCCAGCCATTCAACCGCCTAGGGCAAGAGGTCGGCACCGAAGAAGGTACCGGCATCGGACTGGTGGTGTGTAAGCGCTTGGTTGAATTGATGGGCGGC
>JANNXD010000003.1:0-3402 GCA_031409375.1 Gammaproteobacteria bacterium
AGCACAGCAGGCAAGATTTTTATGGGTTTTAAAACACTAAAACCCTGGTACTAACGAGGCAGCGTCGGTCAGCTGCATAGTCGGTGAGGTTCTATCTTAAATTATTAGATTTTTTGTCTGGACTTGGGGGTCCACTTTACCTATAAAAAATTCCATTACTGGCCCAAAGATGTTGGCCATAAAGGTGCTATTCTTCAGCCATTTTCTAACACGAGTGGGCGTTGGGATGAGGTAAGATTATCTACTGTCTTGATGCTCACGATAACCGATATGATCAGGACTGCAATTTACGATCGTGAAATTTCATTGGCAGATCAAATTTCAAAACATAATATAGCGTGATTCTATGAAACAAATTCTCCAAGACCTTAAAACCGGCGAAACCCGTATCGAAGAAGTGCCTTGTCCTTTTCTTAAGTCGCGAGCAGCTTCTGATGCAGAAAGCGATAAGACAATAAGTGGTATTGGAAAGATCCATGATATCCGTGCCTTAATTCTGATTCTTTCTGTATCGATGGTTTTAGCATATGGATATTTCACGAAAATTGACTTGCCGAACTATGAACTACGATTTCAACTTCACAGCCAAATCGTAGCCGGGGATGCACCGTCACCATATCGCTTTAGAATTCTAGTGCCTTTTTCAATTGAGTTATTGAAAAACGCACTGGACAACTACATGTCTATAAAAACATCCTTTTTGCTTTCGTACGCAGTTTATGATCTATTATCAATCTTCTTTCTTCTAGCAAGCTTGTTCTTTTGGTTGAGAACATGGTTCAATTCAGAGCAAGGGCTTATTGGGGTTTTATTTATAGCAGGTACAATGCCAATCGCTCTTCAGAATCATTACTTTCAGCCTTGGAGTTATTTGGAAGTTGGTTTCTTGTCTGTTGCATTAATTGCTATCCATAAAAACCGTTATTGGTCTCTTTTTTTTCTTGTTGCATTAGCCTCGCTGAACAGAGAAACAGCGATTTTTATTCCTTTAATATTTCTAATAATCAATATAAATTTTGCAAACCTTAAAACCACTAATGTTTATAAGACAATCTTAAAGTTCTGCGGATTGCTTGTTATGTGGGCAGCATGTTTTTGGGGTGTTAGATATTACCAGGGAAGCGCACCACACATTGAAACAATCGAAGGATTGCTTTTAAGGAATATCACAAAGCACAGTTTATTATTGACATTTGTAAATTGTGGTATGTTTCTGGGGGGCTGGTGGATATTTGCAATAATGGGTTTTAGAAATGCGCCTCGTTTCATTAAGAAAGTCAGCCTAATAGCCCCCTTTTATCTATTAATTATTATTGTATGGGGTGTATGGTACGAAGTCAGATTACTTATGCCTTTATATCCCATTCTCGTTCCTTTGGGCTTGTCATTTCTTTATCCAAAGGAAGAAAAGCTGACCTAACCAGTGAGCGGGTCAAACTGTAGGTGACGTCTGCCTCAGACTGCATGGTGTACAGGAGCATAAGCTAAGTTGCAGTAAGCGTATTTTGTTATCAAATAACATTTATTTAATTACTACTTTTTTCTTGAAATTGCCTTATGCGACAAAACTATGAATGAAATGCCAATTTAAAAAAATTGACATCTTGGCGTGTAAGGCCGCTATCCAAACAAGTTTTTTTGTAGATTTATACAGTCGTTAACGTTGAAATGTTTGAGTGAAAAAAGGCTCAAGTATTTTGACGTGAAGTGTAAGTTGCTTTTATCGGCAACTAAAGCAGCTTAATCAAGAATTCAAAGATGCGAGCTTGAATGGCTTCAAGTTCCGTCTAAATAGCATGCAGTTTATCGGTAACTACTCTCCTTGTGTTTAAGATCATTGAGTAATTAAAATCTATGAAACAAATCCTGCAAGACCTTAAAACCGGTGAAACCCGTATCGAAGTCGTGCCTTGCCCTTCAGTCAGTCGCGGTCAGTTGTTGATTCAAACGATCACTACCTTGGTCTCGGCTGGTACCGAGCGCATGCTGGTGGATTTCGGTAAGGCTAATCTGATTGATAAGGCGCGTCAGCAGCCGGATAAGGTCAAGCAGGTGTTGGAAAAAATAAAGACTGATGGGTTGATGCCAACACTCGAAGCAGTAAAAAATAAACTCGATACACCCTTGCCTTTGGGTTATTGCAATGTCGGACGCGTGCTGGAAGTGGGCGCGGGTGTTGAAGGTTTTGCGGTCGGGGATTTGGTTGCCTCTAACGGTAAACATGCGGAAGTGGTTGCCGTGCCGAAAAATCTTTGCGCGAAAATTCCCGAGGGTGTAGATGCGGAATCGGCGGCATTTACGGTGATTGGCGCAATTGCTTTGCAGGGCATTCGTTTATCGCAACCCACACTCGGGGAAACCTTTGTGGTGACTGGCTTGGGTCTAATCGGGCTGGTCGCGGTGCAGTTGTTGCGTGCGCAGGGTTGCCGTGTGTTGGGTATTGATTTTGATTCGCGCAAATGTGCGCTGGCGCGTGAGTTGGGCGCTGAAGCCGTTGATCTTTCCAAAGGTGAGGATGCGCTTTCGATTGCAGCCCGTTATTCGCGCGGTCGCGGTGTGGATGGCGTCATTATCACCGCATCAACTAAAAGTAATGAGCCGGTGAGTCAGGCGGCGACTATGTGCCGCAAGCGCGGCCGTATTGTGTTGGTGGGTGTGGTGGGTCTGGAATTATCGCGTGCGGATTTTTATGAAAAAGAATTAAGTTTTCAGGTGTCGTGTTCGTATGGTCCCGGTCGTTATGATGCGGACTATGAAGAGAAAGGCCAAGATTATCCGGTCGGTTTTGTGCGCTGGACGCAGCAACGTAATTTTGAAGCCATTCTGGATATGCTCGCTGATGGTCGCATTGATGTACAAAAATTGGTATCGCATCGCTTTGCATTGGAGCAGGCGAAAGAGGCTTATGATCTGATTTCGGGTGGTGCGCCCCTGGGTGTGATTTTGCAATATACGGATGCGCCTGCTTCCCTGCTGCATAATATGGGGCTGCGTAATCAGAATATTATTTTGCATACGCACGCATCGCCAGTGAATGCGGTTGGCATCGGTTTTATTGGCAGCGGTAATTATGCGACCAATGTGTTGATTCCGGCCTTTAAGGAGACTGGCGCCGATTTGCGCGCAGTGTCGTCAGCGCAGGGTGTGAGCAGTGTACATGCTGGCAAGAAATATGGTATCGCGCAGTCGACTACGGATAAAGCCGTTATTTTTGATGATGCTAACATTCATGCTGTGGTGATTACCGCGCGCCACAGTTCGCATGCGGCTATGGTGAAAAAAGCCCTTGAAGCCGGCAAGTCGGTATTTGTGGAAAAGCCGCTGGCAATTAATTTGCACCAGTTGGCAGAAATCAGAGGGTTGTTTATGCCCTCAATTCCCCTCCATTGGAGGGGTACGCCG
>JANNXD010000004.1:0-11326 GCA_031409375.1 Gammaproteobacteria bacterium
TTCCAGGCAATTTCAGTAAAAGCATCAAATTATATTCATTTAAGATCAGCTAGAGCTAACTGAGAGCAATAACAGCTGGTCATTTAATGCTAGGGAGCCCTGTTTGTTACCTGCGTGCTGAAACTTCGCCAATTGCTGCGAGTCATTGTGACTGGTATTTTACGGCGTAATTGTTTACAGTCATACCAGTGTTTTAACTGGTTAAGTTTTTCAACAGGAGATTTCAATGAACCATGCATCGAACAGCAAACGTACCCCTGCGGTGATCAGTATTGAGCGCCACGATCATGCACAGGGCTGGACTCATAATGCCTCAACGCAATCTCGCTCCATGGATTCCCAACGCGTACTTCGCAACACCTACGCTTTATTAAGTATGACCCTAGCTTTTAGCGCTGCCTGCGCTGGTGTGGCTATGATGATCAATATGCCGCCAATGAATCCTCTGATCATGCTCGCCGTCTACTTTGGCTTGTTATTTGGTATTCACAAAACGATTAACAGCAGCACGGGCATTCTGCTGACCTTTGCACTGACGGGCTTTATGGGCGTAACGCTCGGGCCAATCGTGAATATGTTTTTAAAAACCAGCGGTGGGTCTTCGATCGTACTGATGGCACTGGGTGGCACCGCTTTCATTTTCTTTGGCCTATCCGCGCTGTCATTAGTGACCCGCAAAGATTTTTCCTTCCTCGGGAAAACGCTGTTTGTCGGTAGTTTAGTGGCGATGGTTGCTGCCATTGCGGGTATTTTTCTGAAAATCCCCGCCTTACATTTAGCCGTCAGTAGTTTATTTCTGATGATTTCCTCGGGTTATATTCTGTTTCAAACCAGTGAAATTATTCACGGTGGTGAAGATAACTATGTTCGCGCTACCATTACTCTGTTTATGTCGCTATACAATATTTTCCTAAGCCTGTTGCAGATTTTTGGCTTTATGGGCAGTAGCAGAGACTAACAAATGACACGTATGGCCATCCTCATCAGCGCCATGCCGGAACAACAAGCTGGCTGCTTGACCGCGTTACGATTTTGCCAAGCAGCCATTGCAGAAGATCAGAAATTATCATCAATATTTTTTTATGGTTCGGCTGTGTTGATTGCGCAACCTATACACAGCAATAACGCCAATGAACCCTGCGTACGTTTTGCATGGCAACAATGGGCACAAGCCCAGCAGTTACGCTTGGCGCTATGCTCTGCTGCAGTGACACGTTTTGGGATCACAACCCCATCAGTCGTATTTAACGTCAGCGGTTTGGGTCAATGGCTCGGCAGTTTACAAAGCGCCGACAGACTTATTCAATTCAGATGATTGCCCCTTATTTGATTGTGCACACCTTGGCCCCACAACAGCAGCAATCTTTGGCTTTGGCCCAAGATATGGCGATGGCTTTGACATGTTTTGATCAGCCGGTGCAATGTTTGTTTGTCGGCGACGGTGTTTATCAACTGCTCCGAGAACAAACGCAGGTTTTTGCCAAACGCCTATTATCCTACTCCCTGTATGATCTAACACCAATTTTTGTGTGCGCTGAATCGCTGCGATCACGACAATTGACAACCGCGCAATTGCTCGAGTTGCCGATGCAGGTTTGTGAAGGTGGCGATTTACAGCGGGTGCTGCAACGTGCTAACAGTATTGTGAGCTTTTAATCATGGCCAGCTTGCATACCTTAAACTCAGCCGAATATTCCCGCTGGCAAACTTGCCGAACAACTCTAGTGACAGACGATTTGCTGCTGTTAATCGAAGAGGGTGTTTACCAGTTTAAAATTATCCAAGCGGAGCTACCGGCCGGTGTACAACTGCGCTGTCTGCAAAGTGATTTGATTTCGAGGGGGCTTTTGATTTCGTACCCACCATCGCAAACCCTCGATTACCCTGACTGGGTTAAACTGTGCTGCCAGTATCAGCGCAATGTCAGCTGGTGATTAATCCTAAAACCGACAACTGGCCTGATACAAGGAGATTTAAAATGATCTCAATAGAATCCGATGCCACGAATTCCAAGCCAGTCTATATCTGATTGTGTTCAATTAGCGTTGTTGGTTTTTCTTCAAGCACGTTTTTTGCGGCTTTAGCTTGCTCGTAAGCGCTTTGCAATTCTTTTGGCAACATAGGAGTGATGGCTTGTTTTGAACCTTCGATTTGTTCGGAAATAATTTCCGGTGTGCCGTCTTTAATTAACAAAATTGCCATTTGGTTGGTGTCAGCATTCCATACCATGGCCGCCTTGTCAGTAATTTCCTTCACAGGAGATGGCGCAAATCGCGAAGCCACATAGAACAACGCCCCTTCTTGCTGAACGGCCTGGGCAGTGCGTAATAATTTCATAGTGGGTTCGTACTTATCGCCCAACAATGACGTCATCCGGTTTTTAATCAAGGGCGCTTCAAAGAGATTGACTTCGTTAGGGTCAAAGCCGACCAAAGGTTTAAGCAAGGTCCACATCAACTTACTTTGCAACCGGTTGCCAATCAGCAACGACGAAACGCAAGCGGATAGGAAAATACACATAAAGGTAATAGAGAGCAATTTTGTAATGCGCATAGCTAATCCGTCAAAAAAAAGCAGTAGGTTGCATAGCATACACGAGCATAGAAGTCAGGAGGTGATCTGATATTTTGGGAGTGTAATTAAAAATGTGTAAACGCTGCTTAAGCGAGACGGTTAGTCTAGGTTGATTCTGCTGCTAAAAACAATTAAAAAACGCTGCATATTCAGTCGTCATTTTTGTGACTAACGCCGCGCTCACCGGCTTGTCCAGTGTAATGGATTGTCCGAGATCACTTACCTTTCCCCTTAGAGCAGAGCGGGATTGCCTGATTGAAAATCACCTGCGTTAAAATAAGGCGTTTTCCATGCTTGTCATCCAACGCACGCCATTGCTCCACTGGAAGTAACTCCACTGTAGTAGGGTCTAACGTTTCTGGATCCCCTATTTTTGAGGCACGATCTGTTACTTCTTTTAAAAAGCACTTTGCGACCTCATCACCTAACGATTCATTCATTTGAGAAACAAACGCTTGAATTTCCTCACTGCTCAAGGGGCCGCTGCTCACCTCAAACGGGCTCGGTTGAATTAACTCCTCTAACGAAAAATCGCAACCGCTACATAGAGATGCTAGCCCAACACATATTAACTTCGTTCTAAACTTCAAATGCAATCCCTCCTACCCTGTTTTTACAGAACCACTAACGTAGATGTGAAACTCCAAAGTTCCTGTCCACTTTGCCAAAGCAACGTGCACCGCGAAATATTTTCTCGTTGAGTGCCCTGAAATGGTGAATTGGCTTACCGGCACAAGTTTTCCCCAAGCGGCTAACTTAATATATACAACAGCTGTTGTCGCATAAAAAAAATGATATGTCGTATAATCATTAAATTTTTCTCAGATATCTTAAAAAATTCGAACCTGATCCTACGTAAAAAAGATAAACCATGCAAGCAACTACGACATCAGCTTCGCCGAAAAAAATACTGGATCAAGTTCGCGATAAAATTCGTTTTAAGCACTCCAGCTTAAGTAGCTGTAAACACTTACGTGTCTTGGATCAAGCAATTCTTGTTTCATGGCAAACAACATGCTGACTTCATCCCATACGTTGCGCCAATCATTTGCGACACACCTGCTCGAAAACAGTTATGACATTCGCGCTGTCCAAGAGTTGTTAGGCCATAGCGATGTCGCAACCACGATGATTTACACTCATGTGTTGAATAGTAAAATTGCAAGGGTGTGATCAGCCCACTGGATAGGATATAAAAGTGCAGAACTACATCACTGACGCCGACGGTTACTTAATGGACAGTAATATCTGGCAACCAGCGTTTGCGCAGCAGGTCGCGGAACAACACCAAATACAGCTCACAGATGCTCACTGGGAGATTATTTATTTGCTGCGGCAATATTATGCGGACTATGCGCTTAGCCCCAATACGCGGCTACTGATCAAAACCATTCAGCATCAATGGGGTGCCAGTAAAGGCAATAGCTTGTACGTTATGCATTTATTTACTGGCAAACCCGCGCCGCTTGCCACTAAAATGGCGGGCTTGCCAAAACCAAAACAATGTTTCTGATAGCGACCACGCTCCGTGGTTTAGCAGCCAATTTTATGCGGCAATCACGCATTTTTTAAACGCAATCAAAACGACGAACGCTGAGCCCAATGACTGAATCGATAATAATCCGCCCGTTATGTGTTGATCTCGACGGCACCCTGATGTCGTCAGACACCACATTTGAATGCTTAGTGCGGGTGATCAAGAACAGTCCTTGGATGGTGATCTTTATCCCTTTCTGGTTACGTCATGGCATTGCTTACTGCAAAATGCGGTTGGCCAGCCTTGCCGTGATCGATATCAGTTTATTGCCATGGAATACCGACGTTGTTGAGTATGTAAAAGCGGTTAGAGCCAGCGGACGGCCCATATGGTTAGTGACGGGCTGTTATATTCAATATGCCCAACAAGTTGCCCAGCACTGGGGTCTATTTGATGAAGTTCTGGCCACTGATCAACGGCTTAATCTAACGGGCCGCAACAAAGCACGTGTTTTAATTGAGCGCTGCGGTGTAGGTGGTTTTGATTATATTGGTAATGAATTTAAAGATCGGCATATTTGGCTACAAGCACACGAAGCTTTGGTGGTGGATACCAACGAAAAGCTGCAGAACCGGTTGCCGACCATTGCATTTAGTAAGGTGTTCACACAATCGGCCAGTTCATTTGTCACCCTGGCAAAAGCCGTACGCGTGCATCAATGGGTGAAAAATCTCCTCATTCTTATTCCATTGTTAACCGCGCATAACCTGCTGGATGCGCACTCATTAATGAAGGCCGTCATTGCTTTTGTGGTGTTTGGCATCACCGCTTCGGTGACCTATTTATTGAATGATTTACTTGATCTCGATTCGGATCGTAAGCATCCCAAAAAATCAAATCGACCATTTGCCGCCGGCAAACTCAGTATTCGTGCTGGCCTGATGATCATGGCCAGCTTATCTACACTGGCCGCACTACTGACACTCACCTTGCCGCCATTATTTGTGCTGGCCTTGCTAACCTATGTCGCCTGTACCTTGGCGTATTCGTTTAAATTAAAACAACTCGCCGGCTTGGATATCATTATTTTGGCATGTCTTTACACCTTGCGCGTGATTGCCGGTGCCTGGGCGATTGGTGTCAGCATTTCTTTTTGGTTGCTGGCTTTTTCGATGTTTTTATTTTTGTGCTTGGCCATTATTAAACGCATTTCTGAACTCATCAATTTGGAAGAGCGCAATCAAACCCAAGCCGAAGGTCGCGGCTACGCCATCAGTGATCGTGTTATTCTTCAAAACCTCGGCACAGCCAGCGGTTATAACGCAGTGATGGTATTAGCGTTTTATATTAACTCACCAGAAGTTCGACCCCTGTATCAACACCCTGCTTACCTGTGGCTGCTGTGCCCTGCATTTTTATATTGGATTACGCGCGTTTGGCTTTATACCGCTCGCGGCTTGATGAATGAAGACCCTATTGTTTTTGCTATTAAAGATCGGACTAGCTGGCTGATTGGAGCCTTCTTTTTGATGGTGATGATGTTCGCGGCCTAACGTGTTTGATTATCTAATTCACCAACCAATTCACCAACCAATTTTTTTAGGGGAACCACCGCATGGCGAACAGTTTAATTATTGGTGCAACTTCAGCCATCGCTCATGAAACGGCACGACGCTTAGCCGTTCGCGGTGACCGTTTAATCATCGTGGGCCGCGACAGCAAAAAGCTTGAACACATCGCCGAAGATTTGCGCGTACTCGGCGCTCAACAGGTCAATGCCGTGGTGCAAGATCTCGCGTGCATTGATGATTATGATCAGTTTGTGCAGATGCTCATCAGTCTGTCAGGGCAGTTAGATTTAGTACTACTCGCGCACGGAACACTGCCGGATCAAATACAATTGCAGCAACAAGCCGCCGCCATCTCACTCCAAGCCATTCAGATTAACGGTCTAAGTTATATCGGCTTACTTACACCGCTGGCCAACTATTTTGAAAAACAAGGATCGGGGTGTATTGCAGTGATCACCTCAGTTGCTGCGGATCGTGGCCGACAAAGCAACTATGTGTATGGTGCCGCTAAAAGCTTAGTGACCACATTCTGTCAGGGTCTACGCAATCGACTGGCAAAAGCCAATGTGCAAGTACTCACCATCAAACCTGGATTTACCGATTCACCAATGACTGCACACTTACCGAAAACCGGACCCATCCCCTGGGCTACGCCGGAAGAAATTGCTGACGGCATTATGCAGGCTATTGCGAAGAAAAAAAACGTCGTGTATCTGCCCAGGTTTTGGCAATTCATTATGCTGATCATTCAACATATACCCGAAGCGATTTTTAAAAAATTATCATTATGAGAGAAAAGCAACGAGCCCGAATAAAAAAACTCGCCACACTTCATAATGCGGCCTCACTTGGAAGCTACTAATTTTTTTTACCATCCTGTTGTAAAAAAATTTACAATGCTGTAAATTAACTTTACCGATGCATTTGTATATTTTGAATAACTTTATTTAAAGTGTTTCTTGAAAAAGGATGGAGTGCTAGAAAAAAAATAAATGGCTTCTGAAACTCCATTCGCAAAACTACCTAAGTTTAAAAATAATAATAATTAATCTCACGTAAAAACATTGCGAGGAAAATAAAAATGAGAACATTAAGTTCAAATATTCAATTCATTTCAATGACAATCCTTATTGTGAGCATGATATTTTTATTAACGGCTTGTGGCGGCGCTACTAAGTGCCCTCCATTTGGTTGTTAAAACAAAACAGCTGCTTTAACGCTTCATTTGGGCAAAAATTAAAGTCGTTAAAGCAGTTTTTCGTGGAGAAGCAACAGGCAGAACCCATAAAGAGAATTTTCATACACTTCTATTTCATTAAAAAAATAAACTTAACTAAGGGACGAAAGGAATTTATTATGCTCATCGGAAATTTCTCAAAAACTCAAACAAATACATTCTCTAATCAAAACGCTCATTTAACGTCACAGAATAATATTGCCAAACTGAATTTACGCAAAATTGTAACTGCAGCCGTTGTGTTCGGACTGGCAGGACTTCAGGGTAGCAAGGCTCAGGATGGCTTTGCGATGCGAGAACCCGCCGGCACAAATCTTCGTCATACCAATAGCGGTGATTTTACGCTAGATAGCATCAACACTTCGCCAGAAATTTCTTCCGCTGAACGCAAACTTCAAGCATTACCACCATTGACGCTTGATATTGTCAAGCAGACGCAAGTAAGTTTAGGATCCGTTGCAGAAGAAACAGGATTTAATGGCGCTTATGGCGCTTTAAAATTAGCCCAATTATTAACAGCCTACGACTCCTCCGTGGATCTATCGGATATAATTTCACGACCTTTAACGGAAGTTCTTGCCAACCCCAAGCTGAAAACTCTGCTTACCGATCTTGTAGGAGCATCAGCAGTAGCCGTGCTCTCCGATGCAAATATCGGAAAAGTCTCCAAAGCTGGCTCAGATCTGACGAAAGGAATTCTAACCGATCCTGCAGTGCGAACCGCGATCTCAGGCACAGTGGGAGATGCGGCAACTGCCGTGCTAACTGATACCAATATCGGAAAAATTTCCAACGCTACCTCATCAATTACCAAAGGAATTCTGACCGACCCAGCTGTACGAACCGCGATCTCAGGTACAGTAGGAGATGCGGCAACCGCCGTGCTAACTGATGCCAATATCGCAAAAGTCTCCAAGGCTGGCTCAGATCTGACGAAAGGCATTCTAACCGATCCTGCAGTACGAACCGCGATCTCAGGTACAGTGGGAGATGCGGCAACCGCCGTGTTAACTGATGCCAATATCGCCAAAATTTCCACGGCCACAAAAGATCTGTTAACAAACCCAGAAGTTCAGGATGCTTTAAAGAGCCTAGTGAGTAGCGCATTGGATGGATTGGTAGCAAGCAAGCCGACTGCCGCTTGCCCTCCTTTTGGATGCTGATTACGTTATGGATTTAGTTTATTTAATAAAATAAGCCTCTGTTTTTACTTAGTTTTACTTAAAGAAGGGCGCATTGATCATCATGGATGCGCCCTTTACTTGTCTGTACTAAGCAAACAAGCCTGCATTAAAAATAAAAAATTATCTTGCATGAAAAATAAAACTTATGAAGACTGAAGGCCTAAATTCTGTAATGTCGACAAAGATCAATGGCGATAATATTCGTCGCAGCCATCTCAGTAAAACCTTTGTCGCTAAGAATATCTGGAACAAAATCACCAGAGCGGCCATCTATTCTGGGTTAATTATTTCAGCCACTCAGAGAGGCATGGCATCTGCAAATGCAAACATATTTGATCGATCAAATCAATTAGGCACTAATGAGTTAGGCACCAATGGCAGTGATGCAACTCGCAGCATACACAATCAAACACGGATACAGAATCAAACTAAAATCTGTACATCATCGCATTTTAATTCCACTGAAATGGGGTTAAGCCCTATTGGGGAAATGGTTTTTTCCATGTTCAGAGGTTTGCATGTGTACCTTCAATCTGAGACAAGTTGTCGGTATGGCGTCGATGGCCCCATCAGCAGTGAAGAAATTATTGCCCGACCTTTAACAAAGTTGCTGAACGATTCTGAGCTTAAGGCAGCACTGAGCTCACTCATTCGCGATGCATCCGAACCAACCCTTACGAGTGTTCAGCAAAAATTTGCTGACACTTTGCAAGCGCCATCCAATTTCGTTTATCTTGCGGTTGCAGTGTCCATCATCACCAGCACGTGTGCGACAACCCTAATTGTTCTCGCGCATATTTATCAAAAATTGATGGGTGGCCATCGTAGTATCGTAACGCAGGTTTTAAGCGATGTTGCAAAAGGCGCTGTTAGTGGTGTCGATGATGAACCAACGGCAGGACAAGTTAACCGACTTGCAAAAAATGCCAGTGCCGGTGCAACCAGTGGCGTAATTACTCAATTAAGAGAAGACGGGAATATAGAAGAAAATAATGTAAATACTCAATCAACAGCAGCCTCGAACCAAGAAGCGTACAGCGCAATTACTCAACATTCAGTAGCCTCTGACACAGAAGAAAATGATCAATTAATAGACAGCATGTACAAAGATAAAATTTCTCCGCTTATCAAGCTTTTCGTAGAAAATGCAACCAGTGGCGCAATTACTCGGCTTACAGAACAATCGAATCAAGAAAAAATTGCTGCGCTTACTAATCATGTCGTGGCGGGCGCAACCGACGTCATCATTGCTCGACTCAGCAATTTAAATACCGTCGTTAATCGCGAGGCTCTCTCTGAAGTTTGCCAGGATGTGGCAGAGGGAGTTGTAGCCCAACTGTTAGATAGCTTGAGCGACACAGATAATTTAGCCAGGCTTAGCAACATTGCAGGCGCTACGAGCTCAGCACTTGTAGAAGGCGCTTTGCATACAGCGAATGCAGAAATTTCACCTCTATTAGCCCGCTTTAACGCTAACTCTGTAACCACAGAAACTATTAAAAACGTTATTGGAGTTGTCATCGGTTCCGGTACGGAAGCAATATTGTCTTCCATTGCGACGCAATCACGACAAGACGGGGCCATCCCAGAAATTATCAATAATATGGCTTCTAACGAGGCTCTACTAAACCCTATTCATGAGTTGATGACAACCCTTGGCACCGCCATGTCGACAGCTGGCGCTGCTAATATTGGTAAAGCCATGGCGGAACATGGCACTGAAAGACTTGCAACAATCCTGAGCACGACTGGAGCCGAAACACTGGCGGCGGGCTTACTTAATGGTTCATTTAATCTCATTAGCCAGCACATGAACAAGCTGATTTCCAGCATTCAATTAGTAATCAATGATCCTAACTCTCTGGAGTTACTACCGAACGAGCAAGAATTACTGAATGAGTTTTTAGCGTCAATGCGCAAATTAAGCACTTCTTTTGCTCAAGCTGATTCATTAATTCGCAATGTGAGCAATCTCAGTAGCGCAGCAAATGCTGTGATCGGATTGTCTGGCGATCCATCACAGATTAATACGCTCCGCCAAGCCTCCGATGAAATTCGTGAGGGTTTAGCTACATTGCTAACATTCATAGCGGTTCATTCTGACAGTTTTTCTCGCATTATCACTTCCCTGCCCGATCTGCTTGATAGAGGCAGTGAATTCGTTCACACTCCGATCACAAGTGCGCTCAAGACTACTAGAAGAGAAGTAACAAGCGCTATTAAACATATGATTGGTGGATTCAGCACATATTTGTCGGCTAGCCATGCGGATACCACAGGCACCGTTGAGACCGAAGATGATGAATCATTTCACGATGCTGTGCAGGAGCAGCTCAACGATAATCTAGGACCAGAGTTGAATCCAAATGCGCCCCCCGTTGTTCCCGATTCAATCGAAAGTACCGAAATCAGTGGCGTGCTTAATGATATGGATCAACTTGCAAATGCAATGTTCAGATTAAGTGCTTTAAACTTTGATGCGACTTTGGATATGAATGAACTTGAGCCATTTAGACAGGTTATCGCCAGCTTAATCTCACACATTACTGAGCGTCAAAATGATTTAAGAGATGATGCGGCGGCGCTATTGAATGATTTCATAATTTTGTGCACGAACATCAGCGAGCCTTTCAGTCGTTTAGATGATCTTGCCAGCAATTCGATACCGCCTGATCAAGCTCGGCTGGAATTTGAAAATATTCGAGAGAGTTTGCTACATTTCGCCTCTTTTTTGGTAGCGCATGGTGATTCGATACCGTTTCTAAATGCGTTAAATCCTGCAGCTGACAACAATCGATCTGTTGCCATCATAACTCGACAGACAATATTTCATTTATTATCAAATGCTACTGAATTTATGAATAGTCTCGATGCCAGTTCTTTTCAAGAAAATGACACTATCGATACTGAAGAAGGAGACAGTGGATCTGACAGTGGATCTTTAAGTCTTCCATCTTTGATGGAGCAACTTGATTGATGCACACTACAAAGAGAGCTATGAACGCAATGCTCTACCCAACTACGCACTAGATTAGAGTCTTTATTTAGCGTTAACCGCTTTTTTATCTGTTTTAAGGGCTGCTTTAGATACCGTTTTGGATGCACTTTTGGATGCAGTTTTCGGTTTAGCGACTGACTTGCTGGTAAAGTGGACCCCCAAGTCCAGACAAAAAATCTAATAATTTAAGATAGAACCTCACCGACTATGCAGCTGACCGACGCTGCCTCGTTAGTACCAGGGTTTTAGTGTTTTAAAACCCATAAAAATCTTGCCTGCTGTGCT
>JANNXD010000005.1:0-4065 GCA_031409375.1 Gammaproteobacteria bacterium
CAGCACAGCAGGCAAGATTTTTATGGGTTTTAAAACACTAAAACCCTGGTACTAACGAGGCAGCGTCGGTCAGCTGCATAGTCGGTGAGGTTCTATCTTAAATTATTAGATTTTTTGTCTGGACTTGGGGGTCCACTTTAAATCATCTTGATGTATTTCAATCCACGCAACAACCAGCTTGTGCTTTTTTGGTGGAAGCTCTCCCGCTAAAACGGTTCCATCATGTAGGCAAGTTTATCTCACGACAAGCTTAAAACTCACTCGCTTCATCTCTAAACCATTCACCACCACTACCAAATGTTGCTGTCCTGGGCAATATCGGCGCGTGGTCATGGCTTGAAATCGCAAGTTTTTACTGAGTTTTTTCTGCGGCTCGGTTACTTCACCTTCAAACCAATGAAAAACTTTTTTGCCATAATCACCACGCGCACGTAAAAAATGCAAATGATACTCCACCCGTAATTTTCCCAATGGGGCGGCGGGCGTATGCAAAGTCACATCAAATCGTAAGGCATTACCCAACACCACTTGATCATCACAATTAAAGTCTTTAATACCGATTTCAGGCGCATCACCAAAACCAAACAACGCCAGCGCACGCGTATCGCCGCGCTTTAATAACGTGCGACACGCATGGCGAATAATCCAATCACTTTCAGTGCTCTGCCCTTGCCAACGCTGCGCAATCTCCAACACCAACTGCGGATGATCTTTGCTGATATCGTTTAAATTATTGGCCACGCTTTTACGCACGTACAAACTTTTATCAGCGCGTAAGGTTTCTAAAATCGGCAAAATCATCTGCGGGTCTTTTTTAAACGCAGGTAACGCCATCGCCCACGGCAAACGTGGCCGACAACCTTCACTGGCCAAACGTCTAAGATGATGATTGTCGCTTTCAGCCCAGTTCTGCATTCGTTTTAACGTTTGTCGATAGCGAACAATGAACGGCCGAATCGCAAACTCACTACTGGAAAACTCGGTAAAAATTTCCAACGCGTTGATCGATGCGTCGTAATCCTCCATTCCAAAACATTCAACAAAATCGGGGAAAAATAATGCGGGAAAACCCGTAAACTGCAGCGCAATATTTTGCAAAACACTTAACGCTTGGCGATAATCCACCGGTAAAAATTCCCGTAAACTCTGCGCAATGCGACGCATACGCGCTTTAAGCGCCAACTCAGGCCAATCATCGGAAAATACATTTTTTAAAAATTCGTCTCGAGAAAATGATAGTTCTACTCGCAAAATCGCCACAGCCAGCCTGTCCAGGTAATCCTGCGTATAAACGTTTTTTAACAGCTCAGGCATAAGCGAACACTCTGTTGTTGGACAGTTGGACAGTTGGACAGTTGGACAGTGATTAATTGCACTTTAGCAGAAACACCCATATCATTTGCCCATTCATATCGAATCACTTTCGGTAAAAAATCAGGGATATTACATGGGGCAATTATTTATCAGCCATTCCCACAAGGATAACTTTTCAGCCCAATATATCAGTAACCGGTTAAAGGATCGCGGCTGGAAGGATCAATTCCTTGATATTGATCTTGAGCACGGCATCATGTGCGGCGAAAACTGGCAAAACAAAATTTACCAAGCAGGGAATTACTGCCAAGCCGTTATTTTTTTAATCTCCCAAAATTGGCTGGCCTCGGAATGGTGTAAGATAGAATTCGAATTAGCGAGGAAACTCAACAAAATCCCCTTTATTCTGATTATCGACGATCTAGACATAGACAAACTTGACAAGCGCTACACGCGTGACAACTGGCAGATTGTCAACCTATACAGTGGTCACGATCATGGCCAAGTCGAAGTGGTTGAATTACCAGACGGACAACTAGGACACGTATCGTTTTCACAATCGGGCTTGAAAAAACTCGAAAGGGGCTTGCTAAACGCAGGGCTTAAAAACGATTTTTTTACCTGGCCTCCCGCAAATGAACCTAACCGACCACCATACCCCGGTTTATCCCCCTTGCAAGAGGCTGACGCGGGTATTTTTTTTGGCCGTGATATCGAATTAACTCGTTGCTTGGCGAGAATAAAACAAGGCTTGGCGGAAATAAAACAAGAAACAGGCCCGTACTTTTTAACCTTACTCGGCGCATCGGGATCAGGCAAATCTTCTTTTTTACGCGCCGGTTTACTGCCGCGCTTAGCACGGGATGCACGCCATTTTTATACACTGCCCATCATTCGCCCTGAAAGGGCTGTTCTCAGTGGCAACAACGGTTTATACGCTGCACTGGAAAAAGCCAGCCAACACTTAAAATTAAATCCGACCCGTGATCAGTTCAAAGAATGGGCCAATGATCCTGAAAACCTCAGCACCGCTTTAAGTCAATTCGCTGAGCAAGCTCGACTGCCTCAGAATACCCTGCAACCTAACAACAACGTCGCAGCAAATGATCTCGACACACCACCTACGCTGGTATTGGCCATTGATCAAGCCGAAGAATTATTTAATACCGACAATACCGAAGCTGCTGAAGAAGCGAGTCGCTTTCTCGATTTGTTAGGCAAGCTATTAAAAGCTAACACAACCAAAATACTGGTCATTACTACTATCCGCACCAACGCCTATCATCTTTTGCAAAATAGCGCGAGTCTCCAGGGCATTACACCAGATATAATTAGTCTGCCCGCCTTATCGCGTGAAAACTACACACAAATCATCGAAGGACCGGCAAAACTGTTGGAAAAAACCCCCCATCCTTTAAGTGTTCAACCAGAGCTAACGAAGCAATTATGCATTGATCTACAGCAAGGAGACGCAAAAGATGCGCTTCCCCTTCTCGCATTCACGTTGGAACAACTGTGGCGTCAACATGGCGGTGACGGCAATTTGCGCCTCGAGGAATACAAAAAATTAGATGGTATTCAAGGTGCGCTACAAGCCGCAATTAATCAAGCACTACAACTGGCTATACGTGACCACAATCTAACGAATAATTCCGATCTACCGAATAATGAAGCTGAGTGTTTAGCCTTATTGCGCAAAAGCTTTATCCCTTATCTAGCAGGTGTGGATCAATATACAAAAAAAATCCATCGCCGTGTTGCTCTTCTTACAGAAATCCCAGAAAACAGCCATAAGCTGCTCGACTATCTGGTTACAAAACGCTTACTGACGCAAGACCAAAATGCACAAGGCCAAATTACTCTCGAAGCAGCGCATGAAAGTCTGTTGCGTTTATGGCCTGAATTAAACCACTGGCTAAAAGAAGAAGAAACGCGACTAATAAATCTCGATGCCATACAAAGTGCTAGCAAAAGATGGAGTAGCGAACATTTTCTGCCTAAATGGCTCATTCATACGCAAGGCCAATTGCACGATGCAGAACAGCTGCTCAACCTACCCAATTGGGAAAACCAATTTAAAAAAGCAGACCGGGATTATCTAGCAGCATGCCGCAACAAAGAGCAAAGTGAAATACAACGACTTCAACAAGCAGTTGATCGGGCTAATATATTCAAGCATAAGATTGAAGAAAATATCGAATTTATGACATTTCAGTTCAGGGATGAAGTCGAAGTCCACATACCTACCCGCGCTAAAGCTTTAGTCATGGATAATATTGATAAACTACGTGAAGTCATAGACCAATATGGAGAATACACTTATGGAGAACTTACGTCTTAAAGCCTTTGCACTCATGCATAAAGGTGAGCTAATTTTAAACGACACTCAACTTGACCCAAATCAAGCATTGGTTTTATTTAAAGAGTGCCATAAAATTCTTAAGCAGCTTGCGGAGCAAAATTCGAACAGCGTTTCAACTCAACGCGATCTATTGGTTATCTTAATGAAAATTGCAAACCATGCTCTGTTATTGAACGATACAAGTACATCAAAACGCTATTCCCAAGATGCATTAATAATATGCCAGCAGCTTGTTGAAAATCATCCTAGTAAAGTGGACCCCCAAGTCCAGACAAAAAATCTAATAATTTAAGATAGAACCTCACCGACTATGCAGCTGACCGACGCTGCCTCGTTAGTACCAGGGTTTTAGTGTTTTAAAACCCATAAAAATCTTGCCTGCTGTGCTG
>JANNXD010000006.1:0-12506 GCA_031409375.1 Gammaproteobacteria bacterium
TGTTAAAAAGCAATGTACCGCAATATTGCTCAACAATATTCCAGGCAATTTCAGTAAAAGCATCAAATTATATTCATTTAAGATCAGCTAGAGCTAACTGAGAGCAATAACAGCTGGTCATTTAATGCTAGGGAGCCCTGAACCACAAGGAATATGGGCCCACTTATTTGACAACTTGCGTGCAATAATGCATTACGCTGCGCTACTGATGCTTAGAACGGAATTTATGATGAGGAGTCATTTATTAAAAAAGGTGCATTAGAAATTGACTTGGCAACCCAACACATTCAGATTTACTCACTTGTAAGATTTTTAAATCAACCACTGCCTAACCTACGCTAATCAGTGGTTGCATTAACAAAAGCAAACTATGCGTGAGGTGAATTCAAAGCTTCACTTAATGCTTGCTCAACTTCTGCTGCGGTTACCGCTGGCTGAACCTCTTCATGAAAGCCTTTATTTCGACTGGCTTTACGTTTGCTGTGATACGCAAAGCCTGTTCCAGCTGGAATCAAACGACCAACAACGACGTTTTCTTTTAACCCGCGCAACTCATCCACTTTGCCAGTTACCGCCGCCTCAGTTAATACGCGAGTAGTTTCCTGGAAAGACGCTGCTGAAATAAACGAATCAGTTGACAAAGAAGCTTTAGTTATACCCAGCAACACACGCTCATACTTTGCACCAAACTTATTTTCTTTTTCTAAACGCTCGTTTTCATCTAGAATTTTTGAAAAGTCTACCTGCTCGCCTTTTACAAAGCTTGAATCACCCGATGAGGTAATCTCGGCCTTACGCAACATTTGGCGCACAATTACTTCAATATGCTTATCGTTAATTTTTACACCTTGCAAACGATAGACATCCTGAATTTCATTGACAATGTAGTTAGCAACAGCGCTTACGCCTTTTAAACGTAAAATGTCATGCGGATTCAATGGGCCGTCTGAAATGACTTCTCCGCGCTCCACTTGCTCACCTTCAAATACGTTAAAATGGCGCCACTTCGGAATTAACTCTTCATAAGGCTCACTTCCATCTGAAGGCGTCAACACTAACCGACGCTTACCTTTAGTTTCTTTACCGAAACTCACGATACCAGAAAGCTCAGCTAAAATTGCCGATTCTTGTGGTCGCCTGGCCTCTACTAAGTCGGCCACACGGGGCAACCCCCCTGTGATATCACGTGTTTTAGAGCTTTCTCTTGGGATCCTGGCAATAACATCACCCACTTCAACGAGACTACCATTATCCAAACTGGTGATAGCATTTGCTGGTAAAAAATATTGAATCGGCGTACTAGTATTCCCCATGACCAAGGGCACGCCTTTGGAATCAACTAAACGAACTACCGGACGCATATCTTTTCCAGATGCTGGACGATCCTTAACATCCATTACTTCAATACTGCTTAAGCCAGTCAATTCGTCCGTTTGGCGTTTGACAGATAGACCTGTTTCAAAGTCACCCATTTGCACACAACCGGCAACCTCTACAATAATGGGATGAGTATGAGGGTCCCATGTAGCCACGATTTTACCTGAGGGAACCTGATCACCACTTTTGACCTTGATTACAGCACCATAAGGTAATTTATAACGCTCACGCTCACGACCCAATAAGTCTGCAACCGCCAACTCGCCTGATCGTGACACTGCAACCAAATTTCCATTAGTTTGTTGAACGGTTTTGACATTGATCAAACGTACAACGCCTTCGTTTTTAACTTGCACATTAGATACGGCTGAGCTCCGTGATGCTGCCCCGCCAATGTGGAAAGTACGCATTGTCAGCTGAGTACCCGGCTCACCAATAGATTGTGCTGCAATTACACCAACGGCTTCCCCATCATTAATTAAATGTCCACGCGCTAAATCTCGACCATAGCATTTTTTACAAACACCATAGCGCGTTTCACAAGCAATTGGGGAACGACACCAAATTTCATCAATACCCATGACTTCAAGCTTTTGCACCCACGCTTCATCAAGCAAGGTACCAGCCGCAACAGCGATTTGCTCTTTACTACCCGGCACCAGCACATCAACAGCAACGACACGCCCCAAGACGCGCTCACCTAAGGCTTCAACAACATCACCGCCCTCGATTAAAGGCGTCATTAGTAATCCATCAGTGGTGCCACAATCTTGTTCGGTCACAACAAGATCTTGCGCAACATCAACCAAACGACGGGTTAAATAACCTGAATTTGCGGTTTTTAACGCAGTATCTGCCAAGCCCTTACGAGCACCGTGTGTCGATATAAAATATTGCATCACGGTTAAGCCTTCACGGAAGTTAGCTGTGATGGGGGTTTCGATAATCGAACCATCTGGTTTAGCCATTAATCCACGCATACCTGCTAACTGCCGAATCTGTGCAGCAGACCCCCTCGCACCAGAATCAGCCATCATATAGATGGAGTTAAATGAATCTTGGCTTACGGTTTTGCCTTGCTTATCGACAACCAACTCTGTTTTTAAATTATCCATCATCGCTTTGGCGATTTGATCGTTGGTGCGTGACCAAATATCGATGACTTTATTGTAACGCTCGCCCTGCGTCACTAAACCTGAAGAAAACTGCTCTTCAATCTCTTTAACTTCTTGCTGCGCACGATCAATGATTTCCACCTTTTTCACAGGGATAACCATATCGTTAATGCCAACCGAAGACCCTGAACGTGTAGCTTGTGAAAAGCCCATATACATTAGTTGGTCAGCAAAAATTACCGTTGCTTTCAATCCGAGCACGCGGTAGCACAAGTTAATTAATTTAGACACCGTCTTTTTTGTCATCGCACAGTTGATAACTTCAAATGGTAAGCCTTTAGGCACTATGGTCCACAACAAAGCACGGCCCGCTGTGGTGTCAACTAGCAAACGTCTTTCAACCATTACGCCGTCTTCATTTTTCGTGGTTTCAAATACCCTTACTTTTATACGGCTATGTAGTACCACCACACCACTCGCTAGGGCCCGCTCAACTTCAGAATGGTCACTGAAGATCATTCCTTCACCCTTCGCGTTAATTTTGTCCCGAGTCATGTAGTACAGACCCAAAACAACGTCCTGTGTTGGTACGATAATGGGCTCGCCATTAGCAGGAGACAAAATATTATTCGATGCCATCATGAGTACGCGGCATTCTAGTTGGGCTTCAATGGTCAAGGGAATATGAACAGCCATTTGATCGCCATCAAAATCAGCGTTATAAGCAACGCAAACTAAGGGATGCAACTGAATAGCCTTACCTTCAATTAATGTTGGCTCAAATGCTTGAATACCGAGGCGATGCAAGGTTGGTGCGCGGTTTAACATAACCGGATGTTCACGAATTACGTCGGCTAAAATATCCCAGACCTCGGGTGTTTCACGATCAACCATTTTCTTTGCTGCTTTGATCGTTGTTGCTAAACCACTATGCTCTAACTTAGAAAAAATAAATGGTTTGAATAGCTCCAAGGCCATTTTTTTCGGCAGTCCACATTGATGCAATTTTAATGTTGGACCAACAACGATCACACTTCGTCCAGAATAATCGACCCGCTTACCCAGTAAGTTCTGACGGAAACGCCCTTGTTTACCCTTGATCATATCAGCCAGTGATTTCAGCGGACGCTTATTGGAACCAGTAATAGCACGACCACGTCTACCATTATCCAACAACGCATCGACTGACTCTTGTAGCATGCGTTTTTCGTTGCGCACAATAATATCTGGAGCAGTCAACTCCAATAAACGCTTCAACCGATTGTTACGGTTAATCACTCTTCGATATAGATCATTTAGATCAGAAGTCGCAAAACGACCACCATCTAAAGGCACTAATGGACGCAAATCAGGTGGCAACACTGGCAACACCGTCATAATCATCCATTCTGGACTATTACCAGAAGCCGCAAATGCTTCGAGCAACTTTAAACGTTTAGCTAATTTTTTTAATCGGGTTTCCGAAGTGATAGACGGTAGCTCCTCACGAATCTCGGCCACTTCACCCGGCACATCCATACTTTTCAGTAGCTTGTGAACCGCTTCTGCCCCCATGCGAGCATCGAAGTCATCACCAAACTCTTCAACAGCTTGGTAGTACTGCTCATCTGTTAATAACTGACCTTTTTCTAAGGTTGTTAAACCCGGTTCAATCACTACAAACGATTCAAAATACAACACACGCTCAATATCACGCAAGGTCATGTCGAGCATCAAGCCAATACGAGAAGGGAGCGATTTTAAAAACCATATATGCGCAACAGGACTGGCCAATTCAACGTGACCCATACGGTCACGCCTCACCTTGGTCAGTGTCACTTCAACACCACACTTCTCACAAACCACACCACGATGTTTCATGCGTTTGTATTTGCCACATAAACATTCATAATCTTTTACGGGCCCGAAAATTTTGGCACAGAACAAACCATCGCGTTCTGGTTTAAAAGTGCGGTAGTTGATAGTTTCAGGCTTTTTAACCTCACCAAAAGACCATGCGCGAATCATATCAGGAGAAGCCAGACCGATACGAATGTGGTCGAACTCATCTAGCGTGCCTTGCGATTTTAGTAGATGCAATAAATCTTTCACGATCAAGCCTCCAGCTCTATATCAATGCCCAACGAGCGGATTTCCTTCACCAACACATTAAACGATTCAGGCATACCCGGATCCATACGATGATCACTATCGACAATATTCTTGTAGATACGCGTACGACCATTTACATCATCTGACTTCACTGTCAACATTTCTTGCAAGGTGTAAGCAGCGCCATATGCTTCTAATGCCCAGACCTCCATCTCTCCAAATCGTTGACCACCAAACTGCGCTTTACCACCTAATGGTTGCTGGGTAACCAAACTATAAGAACCCGTTGAACGGGCATGCATCTTATCATCCACTAGGTGGTTCAGTTTCAGCATGTACATGTAGCCCACCGTCACTTGACAATCAAATGGATCACCAGTTCGGCCATCAAACAGTTGTAACTGACCTGAACTCGGTAATCCAGCTAGCTCAAGCATGGTCTTAAGCTCAGCTTCAGTACTCCCACCAAATACTGGCGTAGCCATCGGAACACCAGCAGTTAGGTTTTGCGCTAAATCTAAAATTTCTGCATCTGTTAATGTTTCAATTGGTTCGTGAACTTTGCTTCCAGGATGGTTATAGATTTTATCCAAAAAAACACGAATCTCTTCTACTTGACGGTGCGCCTGCAGCATTTGATCAATTTTTTGACCTAATCCTTTAGCAGCAAACCCTAAGTGGGTTTCCAAGATTTGACCGACGTTCATTCGCGAAGGCACGCCAAGTGGGTTTAATACAATATCGACAGGTACACCATGCTCATCAAATGGCATGTCTTCAATTGGCTTTATGGCTGAGATCACACCCTTATTACCGTGGCGGCCGGCCATTTTATCACCTGGTTGAATACGTCGTTTAATAGCTAAGTACACTTTGACGATTTTTAACACACCATGAGCTAAATCATCTCCACCTGTGATTTTACGTTTTTTATCTTCAAAGCGTTTTTCTTGTCCAGCTTTATGCTCAGCTAAAAAAGTATGCGCGGCATCAAGTTGCGACATCACTGCTTCATCAGATACGTTAATTTCAAACCACTGATTCGAGCCAATATTCTGGAGATAATCATCAGTAATAACTTCTCCGTTCTTTAACCCCGGAGATGATATCACTGCTTTATTAATTAAAATATTGCGCAAACGTTTATAAGTTGCGTGTTCAATAATACGATACTCATCTTTCAAGTCTTTGCGATACTGATCCAATTGCTGCTTTTCAATAGCAAGGGCACGCTGATCCTTTTCAACACCATCACGAGTAAATACTTGTACATCAATTACGGTACCTTTTACGCTCGAGGGCACACGCAAGGAAGTGTCTTTAACATCAGAAGCTTTTTCACCAAAAATGGCTCTCAGCAACTTTTCTTCAGGCGTCAGCTGTGTCTCACCTTTTGGGGTAACTTTTCCAACTAAAATATCACCACTGCAAACTTCTGCACCAATAAAGACAATGCCAGATTCATCTAACTTACCCAATGCAGCTTCACCAACATTAGGAATATCTGCCGTAATTTCTTCAGAACCTAATTTAGTGTCTCGCGCGATACAACTCAACTCTTGAATATGAATTGAAGTGAAACGGTCTTCTTCAACAACTCGCTCAGATATTAAAATTGAATCTTCAAAGTTATAACCATTCCAAGGCATAAAAGCTACACGCATATTTTGACCGAGTGCAAGCTCTCCCATATCCACAGAAGGTCCATCAGCCAGAATATCACCGCGCTCAATTTGATCACCAACTACAACTAATGGACGTTGATTAATGCAAGTGTTTTGGTTGGAACGAGTGTATTTAGTAAGGTTATAAATATCGACACCAGCATCAGTTTCAGGGGTTTCATCAGGTTTTACGCGGACAACAATACGACCAGAATCGACTAAGTCAATTACACCACCACGTTTTGCCACAACACAAACACCTGAATCACGCGCAACACTGCGCTCAATACCTGTACCCACTAATGGCTTTTCAGCTCTGAGCGTAGGCACTGCTTGCCGCTGCATGTTTGAACCCATCAACGCACGGTTAGCATCATCGTGCTCTAAAAAAGGCACAAGTGAAGCTGCAATCGACACCACTTGTCGCGGTGATACATCCATATATTGAACACGATCAGCCTGAGTGACGGTAAATTCATTTTTGTGACGAACAGGCACTAATTGATCATCAAGTAAATGCCCTTTATCATCGCGTGCGGCATTAGCTTGTGCAATAACAAACTCACCTTCTTCTATCGCCGACAAATAATGAATATCATCTGTCAGCTTTCCATCAATTACTTTGCGATAAGGGGTCTCTAAAAATCCATAATCGTTAGTACGTGCAAAAGTTGCCAGTGAATTGATTAATCCAATGTTTGGGCCTTCTGGGGTTTCAATCGGACATACTCTGCCATAGTGAGTGGCATGAACATCGCGGACTTCAAAACCTGCACGCTCTCGAGTTAATCCGCCTGGCCCTAATGCTGAAACGCGCCGCTTATGCGTAATTTCTGATAAGGGGTTGTTTTGATCCATGAATTGTGAAAGTTGGCTGGAACCAAAAAATTCTTTTATGGCTGCGGCAACAGGCTTCGCATTAATTAAATCTTGAGGCATTAATCCTTCTGATTCAGCCAAGCTCAGACGATCTTTCACGGCACGTTCTACACGCACCAAACCAATTCGGAATTGGTTTTCAGCCATTTCGCCGACGGAACGCACCCTGCGGTTACCGAGATGATCAATATCATCAACTACACCCAAGCCATTACGTACCTGGATTAATGCTTTTAAGACCTCGACGATATCCAACTTTGATAACGTACCTGAGCCCTCAACTTCTTTACGCCCAAGACGCCGATTAAACTTCATGCGACCTACAGCAGACAAATCATAACGTTCAGGACTAAAAAATAAATTATTGAACAAGGTTTCAGCGGATTCTTTTGTTGGGGGTTCTCCAGGGCGCATCATTCGATAAATTTCTACCATAGCCTCTTCTGGTGAACGCGTGGTGTCAATTCGCAAAGTCTCTGAGATAAAAGGTCCACAATCCAATTCATTGGTGTATAAGGTTTCGATCTCAGTTATGCCCGAAATAATAATTTTAGCAATCAAATCTGCAGTTATCTCAGCATTACAGGCACAAATTAATTCACCCGAATCAGTATCAATTAAATCCTTGGCAATTACTTTTCCTAGCAGATAGTCTTGAGAAACCTCTAAAAACTTTATTTTAGCTTTTTCAAGCGCACGAATATGTCTAACGGTAATTCGCCGTCCCTTCTGTACAATAACTTCATCACCATCAGTGATATCAAATAAAGCAGTTTCACCACGCAACCGATCTGGAATAAGCTCTAACTTAAATTGCTCTTTATCAATCTGGAAACGATTGTTTTCATAAAACATGCTCAATATTTCAGCGTCTTGGTACCCTAAAGCACGTAGTAAAACGCTTGATGGCAATTTACGTCTTCTATCTATACGCACATAAACATGATCTTTAGGGTCAAATTCAAAATCTAACCAACTACCACGGTAAGGAATAATGCGAGCGGAATATAAAAGTTTTCCTGATGAATGGGTTTTACCTCGATCATGATCAAAAAATACGCCTGGTGAGCGGTGCAATTGAGAAACCACTACACGCTCAGTGCCATTTATGACAAAGGTCCCTGTATCGGTCATCAGCGGTAACTCACCCATATAAACTTCTTGCTCTTTTATATCTTTAATGGCTTTTGCGCTGGATTCTTTATCATAAATAATTAATCGGATTTTTACTCGTAACGGCGCGGCATAAGTCATTCCGCGCATTTGGCATTCAACAACATCAAATAACGGTACGCCAAGACGGTAATCCACAAATTCTAGGGCAGCATTACCTGAATAACTCCCAATTGGAAAAACTGACTTAAATGCTGCCTGCAAACCTTCATCAATACGTTTACTTGGCATTATGCCTGACTGTAAAAATTTTCGGTAAGAATCCAACTGGATTGCCAACAAATAAGGCACTTCCATCGCATCTGGGATCTTACCAAAATCTTTGCGAATACGTTTTTTGACGTTAAAGGAATAGGCCATTTGATCTCCTCGATCTTACTTACATACTGAGCCGGATTATGCAGGACGAAATTTTCGGAAAGTAAATCTTATCGCCAATAAGAAATCACAACAGAGTTTGTATGCTCTGCTGTGACTTTATTAGTGCTGACAAATTGAGATATATTTACTTAATTTCAACTTGCGCGCCGGCATCTTCAAGCTCTTTCTTGATGCGGGTAGCCTCTTCTTTGGTAACACCATCTTTTACTGAAGCTGGTGCTGATTCAACCAATTCTTTAGCTTCTTTCAAACCTAGCGTGGTTACCGTACGAATAGCTTTAATAACACCCACTTTGTTTTCACCAAATGATTTTAATACCACTTCAAACTCAGTTTGCTCTTCCACGGCTGCGGCGGCAGCTGCAGGCGCAGCTACAGCGACCGACGCAGCTGCAGCAGAAACACCAAACTTTTCTTCCATTGATGAAATTAACTCAACAATATCCATGACTGACATTTCGGATATTGCTGTTAAGATATCTTCTTTTGATAATGCCATGATAAAACTCCACCTTTATAGATAAAACGAAACTAAACTAAACTTGAGTTGATTTTTTTTGATCAGCAACTGCTGCAACGGTACGAGTCAAACGTGCTGGAATCTCTTTTAAGGTTCTAGCCAATTTGGTAACCGGCGCCAACATCAACATCATCAAAGTTGCTATCGCTTGATCGCGGGTTGGTAAGCTTGCAAGTACATCGATGTCACTTGCAGCATACTGACGACCACCCACAGCTAACGCACGCACCTTGAATTTATCATGCGTTTTAGCAAACTCTTTTGCGATACGCGCAGCAGCGCCAGGATCCTGCAACGACAAAGCCAAAATTGTAGGCCCGGTCAACACATTATCAAGACACTCAAATTGCGTATTTTTAACTGCTTGACGCATTAAAGTATTGCGGATTACCTTTAGATACACTGATTGTTCGCGTGCTATTTTACGCAGATCCGTCAGATCACTTACTGATAACCCACGATAATCAGCTATCACAGCTGACAAAGCGACAGTAGCTTGCTGATGTACACTGGCAACAATGGCTGCTTTATCTTGACGCTTTAATGCCATTTGATCTCCAACAATACATTTGTTCTGGGTTACTATTCGCAGCGATGCGCAACCATCGCTACACCTACACAGGCATAATCTGAATTCGCTCAGCTTATCTTAAGTTTGCACACCTGTGGTCTTGGGCGCAGCCAAAGGCAATACGCTCAAACCTTACCAAGTAAAACTCGCTACCGAAAATCAAAGTGCGAGACTACTGAGCTCTACTGCCAAACCTGGTCCCATCGTTGTGGACAAGGTAACTTTTTTCATATAAATACCTTTAGATGCTGCTGGCTTGGTTTTTTTTAGCTCTACTAGCAAGTGCTCAAGATTTTGCTGCAAGTCATTTTTAGCAAAACTGATTTTACCAATTGAACAATGAACAATACCAGCTTTGTCTGTTCTATAGCGAACCTGTCCAGCTTTTGCGTTCTTAACCGCAGTTGCCACATCCACACTGACTGTTCCGACCTTAGGGTTTGGCATTAAACCACGAGGACCCAACACCTGTCCCAATTTACCAACGACACGCATTGCATCTGGACTTGCGATTACAACATCAAAATCCATGCGTCCATTTTTAATTTCATCAGCCAGATCATCCATACCAACCAGCTCTGCACCCGCAGCTGCTGCTTCATCTGCTTTTAGACCTTGTGCAAAAACTGCAACACGAACAGACTTACCCAGGCCGTTTGGTAACACGCATGCACCACGAACTACTTGATCAGATTTACGCGGGTCAACACCCAAGTTTACAGAAACGTCTACTGACTCTTTAAATTTTACACTTGATAAAGATGCCAGTAGTTGCAGCGCTTCGCCCACTGGATAAATTTTTCCTGGTTCTACAACAGCTTTTATTGCTTGTGCACGCTTTGATAGCTTAGCCATTAGATCACTCCTTCAACATCAAGACCCATACTTCTCGCCGTTCCGGCAATGGTACGTACAGCTGCGTTTAAGTCAGCAGCGGTAAGATCTGGCTGTTTTAATTTTGCTACTTCTTCTAACTGTCCACGTGTAACCTTACCTACTTTTTGGCTATTTGGATTACTACTTCCTTTTGGAATCCCCGTAATTTTGCGCAGTAAAACACTAGCGGGCGGTGTTTTGAGAATAAAAGTAAAGCTGCGATCACTGTAAGCAGTAATGATGACTGGGATCGGCATACCCTGCTCTATCGCCTGAGTCTGTGCATTAAATGCTTTACAGAACTCCATAATATTTAAACCATGCTGACCTAGCGCAGGACCAACCGGTGGACTTGGATTTGCTTTTCCAGCAGCAACTTGCAGCTTAATGTAGGCAGTAACTTTTTTTGCCATTTCTTCCTCCTATGGGTACAAGCGCTGACAACAACGACAGCTCCCCTGTTAAAAAATTTTTAGGTTTTACTAACCTGGCTAAACTCCAAATCTACTGGTGTCGAACGACCAAAAATGAGTACTGCTACGCGCATACGATTTTTATCATAATTAACTTCTTCAACTACACCATTAAAATCAGCGAAAGGCCCATCAGACACTCGAATTACTTCACCAGGCTCAAATAATGTTTTAGGCTTTGGCTTCTCTGTACTGTCTTCGATTCGATTCAATATTGATTTCGCTTCAGCTTCGGTTATTGGAGCAGGTTTGTCCGCAGTGCCTCCAATAAATCCCAATACCTTTGGACATTCACGTACCAAGTGCCAGGCAAGGTCTTCCATTTCCATTTCAACGAGAATATAACCAGGAAAAAACTTACGCTCACTTCGACGCTTTTGCCCGCTTTTCATTTCGACAACTTCTTCAGTTGGCACCAAAATATCACCAAATTTTTCTTCAAGACCCGCTAGAATTACCCGCTCTTCGATAGAGCGTTTCACTTGTTTTTCGTAGCCTGAATATGCTTGTACAACATACCAACGTTTTGACATCCAATCGTCATCCAATAATTTTTAGAATTAACCAACCCAGAAAATTGTCCACTAACCATAAAATGAATGCCACCACTAAAACAATCACTACCACACCTATCGTTGTTTGCATGGTTTCTTGTCGCGAAGGCCATACGACTTTACGCATTTCACTGCGAGCATCTTTTAGTAGGCTAACAAATTTTTTGCCCTTACTGGTTAAAGACAATATTGCTAGACCACTACCTGCCACCACCATTACACCGATAACCCTGTATAACAGTGATTGCTCGCTGAAATAACTATTACCGTAAATGGCGATCGCCAATAAAATCAATCCTATCAACCATTTTACGGGCTCTAGCTTTTCTTCATTGGAGGCGCCACTACTTCCATCATTGTTTTTTTCTGCTGCGATCATAGTACACACTGCTGCCTAATGGGTAGTAACTGATTTGTGGCAGGCCAGGAGGGAATCGAACCCCCAACCTACGGTTTTGGAGACCGTCGCTCTGCCAATTGAGCTACTGGCCTAGACTCGTTTTCCCGAAAAAATTTTCTGGTAGTTTAACCACAACAACTTGCGACTTTAAACATCTGTTATTTAATTACTTTAGCTACAACACCGGCGCCAACAGTACGACCACCTTCACGAATAGCAAAACGCAAGCCTTCTTCCATTGCAATCGGATTAATCAGAGCAACTTTAATTTTAATATTATCGCCTGGCATCACCATTTCTACGCCTTCAGGAAGCTCTACCGCTCCAGTAACATCTGTCGTACGAAAATAAAACTGTGGGCGATAGCCTTTAAAGAAAGGCGTATGGCGTCCACCCTCTTCCTTGCTTAATACATATACCTCTGCCTCAAAC
>JANNXD010000007.1:0-17267 GCA_031409375.1 Gammaproteobacteria bacterium
GCACAGCACAGCAGGCAAGATTTTTATGGGTTTTAAAACACTAAAACCCTGGTACTAACGAGGCAGCGTCGGTCAGCTGCATAGTCGGTGAGGTTCTATCTTAAATTATTAGATTTTTTGTCTGGACTTGGGGGTCCACTATACGCATCCGTCTGAGGAACGGGTACAAACCCAGACGGATCTTAATTTTCAAATCAATACAATCCGCTCTTTGATCCATAGTAAGAAAGCAAACATCGCTCAATTCCACTGGGCTGCTAGCGCAATTTGAGCAGAAGCAGCCTTGTCCAATATGAAATGAGTCTGAAAGGCGACCAAAACAGCCATGATGGAAGGATGAAAACCATCATGGCGCTAAACAGCCTGACAACGATTGACATCTTCGCGCACTTGCCGAATTTGAAACATCAGTCTATTGATCATTTGTTGCCTTGGCAGCTCTCGCCTGAAAAACTCAAAACCTTGTTTGATGCTTTGCGTTCTATCTGATTTGGCAACCACGCGGATTTAGCGACGCTTACGTTCAACCCACCACCTGTTGCCGCAAATAATTCGGTAACGTAGCCGCATGATGATCATGGGCTGATAAATTAAAATCCAAAGCGCAGGCCATTACGTTAGCTGCGGAACAATGCAGGGTTTCGGCGATTATCGCCGGTTGACTCGCCAGTGCTTCGAAACCAATACAACCACTACCAACAGCACACCAAGTTTGATGTGGCCGCCATTGCAACGGCAATCGTTCTGGCGCCAGCACTTGCTCAGGTAAAGCTAAGCGAAAGTATTTTTTTGGAATTTCTTGTTTTTGCAATTCAGGTTCTACAAATTCATGCGCCGTAAATTCATGCGGTAAAAATTCATAAGCGGCAACATAAATCTCGCCCATGCGGGCATCTAAAGCAGACAACACCAACGGAATATTAAATTGGCAATAACCCGCATAGGCTTGCGCCAATAATGTCGAGACAGGGATTACGGGGATTGTTAAGGCATACTGAAAACCTTGTATCAACGCGGCGCCCAATCGCAAACCAGTAAAGGCACCAGGGCCACAAGCAAAAGTGAGGCAATCAAGTTGCGCAAGATCCAGCTGCTGTGCTTTTAATAACGTATCGATCATCGGCAACAAACATTCGCTGTGCTTACGTGCTGCGGGCTCCATCAATTGCGTACATTGCTGCTGATACCAAAGCGCCACTGAGCAAGCTGTTTCAGAAGTGTCGATCGCCAACATGATTTTTGCGCTCATTTTTTCCATCCAAAAAAATGGCCATTGTAACCTACTTCGCATACACGCAAAAAAAAGCCTCCTTGCGGAGGCTTTTGGTCGATGCACATTTTTACATGGCGATCGGGGTGTTAAGCGGCGAAGGCGAGCTTACGCTTTTTTCGCTGGACGGATGCGCTTGGCTGACTGCCTTTTGGACGGAACGGTAACTTTTTTTTTTACCGCTACCGCTTGTACAGCAGCAACAATTGGCTTAGCCATCATGGGTTTGCTGGCGCGTTTAACGCTGGCTTTTTTGCTTTTTACTGCTTTTGGCTTAGCCAGTTTTACCGCTTTAACTGCCTTTTTAACAGTAGGCTTACGAGCTTTAGCAATTTTTTTCACACTGGATTTTTTAGCAACTACTTTTTTAGCCGGTGCTTTTTTAACAACTTTCTTAGCCACTACCTTCTTAGCAACAGCTGACTTAACCGCTGATTTTTTAGCGCTAGCACGTTGACGCTTCATCTGTGCTTTTAACTTAGCCGCCGCTAATTTTTGCATTTTTTTCATTTTTATTTCGGCTTTTTTAGCAGCCAATTTGACTTTAGCATTAAGACGCTTCGCTTTGATCGCTTTCTTTTTAGCATCAATACTTTCACGTTTTGCTAGCCATTTGCTTCCAAAGCTTTTGGCAGCTTTTGCAAAATCACTCGCTGCTTTTATGGCTAATGAAGCCGCATAGGTATCCAGCTCTTTTTTAACACTACCACTCATTTCAACAGCGCGAACTTTTTTAGTGGCACTTTTTTTAGCAACTGGCTTTACACGCTTAATCACTTTTTTGCTGACTGCTTTTTTGCTAAGTGCTTTTGCAACCACTGGCTTCTTAGTCACACTTTTGCGAACTGAAGCGCTTTTAGCTGCTTTTGGTTTGCGTCCCTTTAACATGCGTATCTCCTCAAGAAAAAATTACTGTGCTCTTGATAACAACTCATTCGAACAATCGCACAAACGAATGTATGCAACACATACAATTCAAAATAATATTAAATAATGGCAAAATTTCCAGTAAATAAACCAATTATTTTCTAAATAACCCGTTTATTTGTAAAAAAAGATGATTATTTGCATTTTAAAATCGATTTTGCAAAAAAAAAACCGGAGAAGTCTCTCCGGTTTTAAAGTTTTTTTTATCACTGCAATCAAACTTGCGTGCTGACTCGAAAACAATTTCATGCAGAAATTTGATGAATGAAGGCCAGCATTTTTTGGTTAATCTCATCCACAGAACCCACGCCTTCGATACGACAAAAACGAATAGTTGGGTCTTGCTGCGCACGCTCTTGGTAAAAATGCACTAAAGATTCGGTTTGCTGATGATAAATCTCGAGTCGCTTTCGTACCGTGTGCTCTTGATCATCATCGCGCTGCACCAAAGGTTCACCGGTCACATCATCAATTCCACTGACTTTTGGTGGCTTATGCTGCAAGTGATAAATACGGCCCGAGGCCAGATGCATTCGTCGCCCCGCTAAGCGCTGCACGATGGCTTCATCTGCCACCGCCAGCTCCAAGACACAATCAATTGCCACTTGCGCCTGTTGCAACGCTTGCGCCTGGGGAATGGTTCGCGGAAAACCATCCAGCAAAAAACCCGGCTTGCAATCCACTGCACTGATGCGCTCTTTAACCAGAGCAATAATCAACTCATCGGGCACCAAACCTCCACTTTCCATGATTTGCTGCACTTTTTTTCCTAACGCACTACCAGCCGACACAGCGGCACGCAACATATCACCAGTGGAAATTTGCGGGATGCTAAAAGTTTCACTTAATCGCTTAGCTTGAGTGCCTTTACCGGCACCCGGTGCGCCCAACAAAATAATTCTCATCTGAATCTCCACTTTTTATATTTACCTATCCACATATTTACACGTCTTGATCAACACATCTTTATTAACAGCCATAAACACCATTTAATGGCGAAAACCATTATTCTTCCAGGCATTCTCTACCATTGATGCTCTACCCATCTTCATATACTCACCTATTCACTTTGATTGGCAAGTCCGTCTTGACAAACCCCAGGCAAAATCGCGCACAATGCCCAACATTGCGATAAACCTTATACACTATCCATCAGACGATCAAACCAATAGGCAACCACACCAATAGGCAATCAAATTTCACAGATTCAAATTTGCACTCTCGAATGTCACAGTCTCGGGGATGACAAACAATGGCAGGAGTCAATAATGGCCTAACGCGCATCAGTCTAAAACTAAAAAACAGACTGAATTACAATCTATCGGCATCCATAAAGGCCTAACTATGCGGCAAATAGCATAGCAAGGCAACCCTAACAGCAAACACTGACTTCAGGTTTTCGGCATGGTATTCACGGTTTTAAAGAAACACTTATGGACTGTTTTATCACCAGCAAGCTCAGCACTACTGCTAACGTGCTGCATCACAGCTACTGCCAATGCTACCGTCGCCACGCTCCGCTTACCCGAACCCCGTATTGATGCGGCAAGGTTATCTCAAAGAAGTGATTATCAACGCGCCATTACCGCTTTACAACAAGGCAACATTAACGAGTTCAACCAGCAAAAAAACCGACTACTTGATTATCCCTTGTATCCATTTTTGGTGTTTTATGCATTAAGTTACCGCCTGGGTGACGATGAACTGGCAGCTGACACCACAGCTGACGTCAAACAATTTCTGGCAAACTACCCTCACCTCTATCTCACTTCACAATTACGGGCGCAATGGCGACGTCGCTTACTCAGCACACAACAATGGCGCACTTTTTTAAAAGAAACGCCACGTCCAAGTGACTCCGCTGGTCTATGCGACTATTACTATACACAACTGCAAGTCGGCAATCGTGATCGCGCTTGGATCGGTGCCAAACAACTGTGGTTTATTGGTGGCTCACAAGCAGCTAACTGTGATGATCTATTTTCTGCTTGGCGCAACTCAAGCGACTTTCAGCCGAGTTTTTACTGGGCACGAACTTTATTAGCCTTACAATCAGGACAAATCAGCTTCGCTCAGCACATGAGCCAGTACTTAACACCCACTCAACGCAACCTTGTCAATTTATGGGAAAGCGTGCACCAAAAACCATCACAGTTGCAAAACACGCAACTCATGCTGAATAAAATACGCGCCACTGGTCAACCAGAAGCTTCGCAAGTAGTGCTTTATGGTTTGCACTCTTGGGTTAAAAATGATGTTGAGCAAGCCATTACGCTCTATAACAATTACGCAGCTAAACTCAACTTTGACCCCACACAAGAGCAAGAGCTGCTGCATTATTTAGCACGTTATTTGTCCTACCACTATGATCCGCGCTCACTCTATTGGTTAAATAAAGCCGATCCGCAACACCAGAATGACACCCTACTCATTCGACGCGTGCGTTTTGCACTGAACAATCATGATTGGCAAGCGGTGAACGACTGGATTCAGTCTTTATCTGTTGCTGAGCGCAGTAGTGCACAATGGCGTTACTGGGAAATTCGCGCTCAACAAGCGCTGCTTAAAGCCAGCAACGCCAAATTATTCAGCCGAGCACCGCAAAGCACCACCCCTATTTCTGCCAACTATTGTTTATTAGTGGCCTGCTCTGCAGAAAATTGGCGACAAGCGCCCACCTTGTTTGAAGAGTCGCAACCAGGAAAATTTCCGATTAGCTGGCCAGAGTCGCGAAAGATCGATGAAACTCAGCTTAATCAGTCTCTCGCCAGCCTAGCTGCCGAGCGGGGTTACTATGGTTTTCTCGCCAGCGAGCGGCTACAAAAAGCTTTAAATTTCCAACATCAAAATAGTGACATTAGCCAAACCGATTTAAACCGCTTATTGCAATCTGCCCCTTTTGAACAGATGCAAGAGTTAACGGCTTTAAATCAAGCGTCTGAGGCCGATCAATTGTGGCGTAGCACCTTAAAAACTTTATCGCCACGCGAACGCGCCATAGCCGCACACTATGCGGCATTACAAGGACAACATTTTAAGGCGATTACGGCAGCGGCAGAATCTAGCGAAAAAAATAATTTAGCACTGCGTTTTCCGCGTGCTTTCTCCACCGCAATCCTGACGAGTGCCGAACGGACACAATTGGATCCCGCGTGGGTATTTGCATTGGTTAGACAAGAAAGTGCTTTTCGTGTCGATGCCAAATCCCCCGTCGGCGCACTCGGTTTAATGCAGCTGATGCCGAGTACCGCCAAACATATTGCCCAAAAAACCAAAACGCCATTTAGCGGTGTCACCAGCCTGACACAAGCCGATAAAAACTTGCAGCTTGGCACTTTATATTTACGCGACATGCTGCAATCGCTGAATAATAATATTTTTGCTGCCACCGCTGCTTACAACGCAGGTCCAGGCCGTGCTCGCGAATGGCTGACCACACAAAATGGATTGTCGGCGGAAGAATGGATCGAAACCATTCCGATTCCAGAAACACAAGACTACGTGAAAAACATCATTACCTATCGCGCCATTTATCGTTTTCAGCAACAACCGACTCAACCCATCATGAGTTTTCTGAAGTGAGCAAACCCGTTTATGCCATTGCAACTTTAAACAAACGTTTACTGGCCTTGGCCTATGATACTTTTTTGGTATTTGCAATCTGCATGGCAGTGGCTGCTATTTACACCAGCAGTGCGCATGCCTTGGTTGGCGATCGTCCCATTCCCGGCTGGGTACTGCAACTGACACTACTGCCCTGTTTAATCCTCACGATTGGCAGTTTTTACACCTACTGCTGGCGCAGTACTGGCCAAACCTTGGGTATGCAAACGTGGCGTATCAAGGTCATCAATGCATCCTCTGCCTTCCATCGTCATCCCTCAGAAAAAAACAACTACGCCGACAAAATATCCATTAAACAATGCTGGTTACGTTTTGCCGGCGCGTGGGTCAGTTTTTTTTGCTTAGGAATAGGTTTCTTGATTTTATTACGCTCGCGCAATACGCAGACCTGGCATGATCGCTGGTCAAACACACTGGTTTATGATGTATCAAAACAGGCCGATGCGATGCCACATCAACTCTAAAGATCAACATTAGACACCGACAAAACTCATGACTAGCCAACTCACCAGCGATCACTTCAGCGGGTTTGATTACCACCTCCCCGATCATCTGATTGCCCGTCATCCGCTGCCCGAACGCACCGACAGCCGTTTGCTTATCGTGAATCCTACAACCAATACCCTGCAACATCAGCAGTTTTCTCAACTCCCCAGCTGGCTGAATCCGGGCGACTTGCTGGTAATGAACAACACTCGCGTGATCAAAGCACGACTGCATGGACAAAAAATCTCTGGCGGTCGCTGCGAGCTGTTGATTGAGCGCGTACATTCCGATACGCAGGCACTGGCCATGATCAAAGCCAGTAAAGCACCGAAGATCAACAGTCAACTTCAGCTTGGCGATCATCTGGCGAGCGTGCTGTCGCGCAACGGCCAATTTTATCAACTGCAACTACACACTGGCAGCTGGTGGCAACTGATGGAAAGTCGCGGTGAAATGCCGTTACCGCCTTATTTGCATCGGCAAAGCGAAATCAGTGACGAGACCCGGTATCAAAGTGTATTTGCCAAACATCGCGGCGCCGTTGCCGCCCCCACCGCCAGCCTACATTTTAGCGAAGACTTATTAACCCAATTACGCGCCCAAGGCGTGCTGCAAAATTTTCTCACCTTACATGTTGGCGCCGGTACTTTTTTACCCTTACGCGAGGAACAACTGCAATCGGGCAGGCTACATCAAGAGCGCGTCGAGGTCTCCGCCGAATTGATCGCCCAAATCGAACACACCCGCGCCCATGGCAACCGCGTGGTTGCCGTCGGCACCACAGTCGTCCGCGCACTAGAAGCCGCCGCATTGTCCGGTACCTTAAAACCGCTGCATGGCGAAACCGATATTTTTATTCGCGCAGGTTTTCAATTTCGCGTGGTCGATGCCATGATCACCAACTTTCACTTACCGCAATCGAGTTTACTCATGCTGGTATCCGCCTTTGCTGGCAACGCATACATGCAGCAGGCTTATCAAACCGCCATCACCGAAAACTACCGCTTTTTTAGCTATGGCGACGCCATGTTAATCAACCATCGCGCCCATTGATGCCAAGCAATTGCGATTCGCGGACACAGATTCACTCACAACGATTGACCAATCGAATCACACTGGTATAATCCTGCCCTCACCTCATTGCCGTGGTGGCGGAACTGGTAGACGCGCGTGACTCAAAATCACGTATCCTCTGGATGTGAGAGTTCGATTCTCTCCCTCGGCACCAAAGTTATTTTTGATTCGTTTCAATTTCCGCAATTTCGTCTGACAGCCCGACGCCTTCTAAACCAGTACAAACAATACCGAGAAAGCACTATATTACGCATCCAAGATAGCCAATCATTTATTGCTCGGTTTTATTGTGCTGCTTTAATTAAGAACAACAAGGACCGTTGTAGATGAACAACGCCAGCAATTTCGATTTTTTAAAACACCACAACGAACTATTGCTGCGTTTGGCACTGACCGCCGAAGCCTGTTTTATTCCAGACCCCAACACCACTCTAATTAAAATGCGCCAACTGGGCGAAGAACTGGCCAAAACCATCGCCTCACGCGTCGGCGTAGAAAGCGGCTTAGACATCAAGCAAATTGATCTACTGAATCAATTGGACTACACCCTCCTGCTGGATAAACAGATCAAAGATGCGTTTCATACCATCCGCAAATTGGGCAACCCTGCCGCGCATGACATCACCACTTCAACGCATCGCGATGCTTTAAAAGCGCTGCAAGTTGGCCATGCGCTGAGCGCCTGGTTTCATGTCACCTTCGGCGGCGCAAAAGCCAAAGGCTTTAAACTCGGCGCTTTTATCAAACCAATAGATCCCTCCGAAAAAGTACGCGTACTTGAAGAAGCCTTACTGGAAGCCGATAAAAAAAGTAAAACTGCTGAAGATCGACTTGCCGCCACAGAACACTTAAAAGCACTCGCCACCGAAAAAGCCAACGCAGAACAACAGCGTGCCGAACAAATGCAGAGCGAAAGTAAAATCTGGGAACAACTTGCCACTGAACACGAACGCAAACTGGCGGCTTATCACGCTGAAATGCAAGCCGCTAACAATGCTTACCAGCACGCCTTTCAACAGCAACCCCCGTCACAACAAGCACAAACCATTAGCCAAGTCGAAAAATCCACGCTTTACCTGGATGAAGCCGAAACCCGCGTACTGATCGATCAACAACTGATTGAAGCCGGTTGGCAAGCCGACACCGCAAATCTTCGCTACTCCAAAGGCGCACGGCCCATCATCAATGAAAATCGCGCCATCGCTGAATGGCCAACCTTATCAGGTCCGGCCGATTATGTGTTGTTTATGGGCTTAACCCCAGTCGCGACCATTGAAGCCAAAAAAACCGTCAAAAATGTGTATGACGATATCGGCCAAGCCAAACGCTACGCCCGTGATCTACAAGAAAAAGGCGCATTCACCATCGACACGCTTTATGGCGAATATAAAGTACCGCTGACCTTTGCCACCAATGGCCGCCCCTACCTCGAACAGCTCAACAAAGAAAGCGGCATTTGGTTTTTGGATGTGCGCGACAACAGCAATCGCCGTAAAGCGTTAAAAGGTTGGTATCGCCCACACGAGATCAAAAGCTATCTGCGACAAACGCCACAAAAAGCCGAGGCAGAGCTTGAACAAATGGCTTTTGACTACAACCTGAAATTGCGCGATTACCAAATCAGCGCCATCAAAGCGGTAGAAGCAGCGATTAAACAGGGCAAGGAAAACGCCTTGGTCGCCATGGCCACCGGCACCGGCAAAACCAAAACGGCGATTGCGCTGGTGTACCGATTACTCAAATCAGAACGATTTCGTCGCATTTTGTTTTTGGTCGACCGCTCTGCGTTAGGCGTACAAGCCACCGATAGCTTCTGCGAAGTGCGGCTTGAAAATCTCAATACCTTTGCCGACACCTTTGAGGTGATGGGCATGGAACAAAACAAGTCGGTTAAACCCACACCCAATGACGACACCAAAGTACATGTTGCCACGGTACAAGGCTTGGTTAAACGCCTGCTATTTCCTGGAGATAACGACAATCGACCCGGCGTTGGCCAATACGATTGTATTGTGGTGGATGAATGTCATCGAGGCTATTTATTGGATCGTGAGCTCAGCGACACCGAACTTTCATTTCGCGATCAAAAAGATTATCAAAGCAAATACCGCAGCGTGATCGACTATTTTGATGCCTTTAAAATTGGCCTGACCGCCACACCCGCGCTGCATACCACCGCCATTTTTGGTGCGCCGGTTTTTACTTACAGCTACACCGAAGCGGTATTAGATGGTTATCTCAACGATCATCACCCGCCGATCCGCATTCACACCAAGTTGTCCGAGCAAGGCATTCAATATCAGGTGAACGACGAAGTAAAAATCTATAAAGCCGAAACCAACGCCATAGAAACCTTTAATACGCCTGATGAACTGGATTATGATGTCGAGGATTTTAACCGCCGTGTGGTTGCCCCCGAGGTAACCAAAGTACTGGCCAAATGGCTAATCGAAAGTGATTCGATCAACCCCTACTCCCCAGCCAAAACGCTGATTTTTTGCGTGACCGACAAACACGCCGATGACGTGGTCGAAGCGTTAAAAGAAGCCGTGGCAAATTATCACGGCGAGGTACACGACGATGCCATTCAAAAAATTACCGGCAAAAGCGACAAACCTTTGGAAAAAATTCGCAGCTATAAAAACGACCGGCTACCGAATATTGCCGTCACCGTGGACTTATTAACCACGGGCATTGACGTCCCCAAAATCAGCAACCTGGTGTTTTTACGCCGCGTCAATAGCCGTATTTTGTTTGAACAAATGCTCGGCCGCGCCACCCGCTTGTGCCCAGAAATTGGTAAAGGCCCGTTTCGTATTTTTGATGCCGTCGATATTTATAAACAACTCGAAAATGTGAACACCATGAAGCCGGTGGTCACCAAAATGGACATTACTTTTAGTGCGCTGGAACAAGAAATGTTGCAAACCGCCGCACCGGATTTACAAGACCTAGCCAAAAAACAATTTATCGCCAAACTCCAAAGTAAAAAGCATTATTTATCCGACGAACAATTGGTCAGCTTTGAAAGCATTGTCGGCCAATCACCGCAAGACTTTGCCAAAGCACTTAAAACCATGCCGCTGCAAGACGTTGCGCAATGGTTTATTCATCATCCCGGCTTAGGTGAGTTGCTCGACTACAAAACCACGGGCTTGGGTCTGTTTAAAACACCCGTGGTCTTTCACGATGGCGAAGATGAAGTGACCCACATCACCACCGGTTATGGCGAGGGTCAAAAACCTGGGGACTACCTCAATGCCTTTAAAGATTTCATCAACGCCAACAGCAACCGCTTAATCGCAATTCAAACTGTGGTACAAAAACCTTGGGAATTAACCCGCCAAAGTTTAAAAGAATTGGCCGTGGAATTAGAGCGCAACCGTTTTCGCGAGAAAGATCTGCAAACCGCCTGGCGGGAAGTTAAACAAGAAGATATCGCCGCGCGCATCATCGGCTTTATTCGCCAAGCCGCCATCGGTGAAGCGCTGATCCCCTGGGAGCAGCGCATCGATCAAGCACTAGAAAAATTACTGCAACGCCAGCCCTGGAAAACACCACAAAAACAATGGCTGGAACTGATCGCCAAACAAATGAAAGCCACCACCATTGTTGATGAGGCCGCGCTGAATCAAGGCATCTTCAAAGACCAAGGCGGCATTCAACGCGCCAGCAAACTGTTTGAACAACCAATCACCGAGGTATTGCAGCAATTTAATAAAGCCATTTGGCAATAAAATTTTTGGAAATGGATTTAAATTCCCCTCCATTGGAGGGGTGGCAGGCGAAGCCTGACGGGGTGGTCCGTTCAACAAGACCACCCCCCGCCTACGGCGTACCCCGGAAGCGGAGGGGAATTTAAATCCATACCGATTAATAACATGACACCCATAGGACATGCACCCACCATGAGCACCCAAGATCTCGTCGCCAAACTTTGGAACCTGTGTAATTTGCTACGCGATGATGGCGTGACTTACCACGAATACATCAACGAACTGACCTTTTTGGTTTTTTTAAAAATGGTGCAAGAAACTGGGCGCGAAGAACACATACCAGAAGGTTATCGCTGGAAAGATTTAGAAGCCTACAACTCGGCCACGCGCTTAGATGCCTACAAAAAATTGCTGATCCATTTAGGTTCTCACGGATCACTGATCACGCAAGCCATTTATGCCAACGCCAATACCGTGATCCGCAAACCCGCCACGCTGCATAAGCTGGTCACCGAAATCGATAAGCTCGACTGGTACAACGCCCAGCAAGAAGGCTTGGGCGATATGTACGAAGGCTTGCTGGAAATTAATGCCACCGAGAAAAAATCCGGTGCCGGCCAATACTTCACGCCGCGTGTGTTGATTAACGCCATGGTGGAATTGATGCGGCCAACGCTTGATGATGTCATTGTTGATCCTACCGCTGGCACCGGTGGATTTTTAATTAGCGCCCATCATTACATTGCCAAACACAATGATATTCCCGCGCTAGACGAAAAAGCCTACGAGAAATATCAGCACAAAACTTTTTACGGCATGGAGTTGGTACCCGATACGCGCCGCCTGGCGATGATGAATTTAATGCTGCACAACATCGCCATTGACGATGACAACGCCGGTATTTTATTTGGCGACACCTTAAGTAACGAAGGCACCGCTTTACCACCGGCCAGTTTAATTTTGGCCAACCCACCGTTTGGTACCAAGCAAGGCGGCGGCATTCCCACACGGGATGATTTGGTGTATTACACCAGCAACAAACAATTGGCGTTTTTGCATTTGATTTATCACAAGATGCTGAAAGCCGGTGGTCGTGCTGCCATTGTGTTACCGGATAATGTGTTATTTGAAAGCGGCATTGGCAAAACCATCCGCCAAGATTTAATGGAAAAATGCAACCTGCACACGATTTTGCGCTTACCTACCGGTATTTTTTATGCGGCCGGTGTAAAAACCAATGTGCTGTTTTTTAATAAACCGCAAGACTTCAACAAAGATCAAGGCAATACGCAAAACGTTTGGGTGTACGATCTACGCGCCAATATGCCGCAGTTTGGCAAACGCACGGTATTTACGCCGAAACATTTAGCGGAGTTTTATCAGGCAGTTGGCAATGATTTAACGCAAGTCGATGAACAAGCCCGCGCGTTGTTTATCGAAAAATTTTCCAACAGCAGCGATGTCGGCACCATCGATACCTGCCGCTTACGCTGCTTCACCCGCGACGAGATCCGCAAAAAAGACGACTCCCTCGACCTCGCCTGGATCCGCGACGACAGCACCGAAGACAGCGCCAATTTGCCTGAGCCCGACGTATTAATCAACGAAGCCATGCTTGAGTTAGCTGGCGCCATGAACGAACTCCAAGCTATTTTGGTTGAGCTGGGTGTCGCAGAAGAAGGTGTAGAGGTGGTGGTGTGAGTGAGCTTCCAATTGGTTGGACTAAAGCAGTATTAAGTGATCTTGTTTATGTCTCGACCGGTAAAGTAGATGCAAATCATGCTAGCGAAAATGGAAGTTTTTATTTTTATACTTGCGCATTAGAACCTCTCAGAGCCAATACATATAGCTTTGAAGGTGACTTGATAATTCTCCCAGGCAATGGTGCAAATGTAGGTCATGTGTCTTTTTATAATGGAAAAATTGAGGCTTACCAGCGTACTTATGTTTTATCTAAGATTGAAATACACCCTAAATATCTTTATTGGCAGTTAAAAGAAAACTGGAAAAAAGAAAATCTTGATAAACAATTTGGCTCTGCAACTAATTATTTGAAAATGGGTAATTTCACCAACTACATAATCCCATTAGCCCCACTCAACGAACAAATCCGCATCGCCAATAAACTCGACAGCCTGCTCGCCAAAGTCGATGCCGCCCAATCGCGCCTGGAAAAAATCCCCACCCTACTCAAACGCTTCCGCCAATCCGTTCTTGCTGCGGCTACGAGTGGGGAGTTGACGAGGGAGTGGAGGAAAGGTAAAGCACTATCAATTAATAACAAAGAAATTGACTTTGCTTATTTAAAAGGCTGGGAGCTAGAAAGACTCAAGGCATTTACTTTAAAAGGAAAAAATCTTAATTCAGAGGACTGGAAAGGCAGATGTCCATTGCCCTATCAGCCCACTGACGAGGACAAAAATTTATTTGGCGACTTTCCAAGTAGTTGGCAATTTGTTTCTCTAGATCAAATAACAAGATTTGTAAAAGATGGCCCCCACTTTAGTCCTGATTACTCTGAAAAGGGCATACCATTTATTAGCGGAAGAAACATTTCTCATGATGGGATTGATTTTTCAAGTTGCAAATATATTTCTGATGAGCTTCATTTAGAGCTGAGTAAAAGATGCAAGCCTCTTGAAGGTGATATCTTGTACACAAAAGGAGGCACAACTGGTATTGCATGTATAAACAATTTAAAACAAGAATTTAATGTATGGGTACACGTTGCTGTCCTTAGAGTAACAGATGCAGAAGTTATTGATCCTAATTTCGTAAAAATAGCTTTAAATTCACCCAAGTGCTATGAGCGATCCCAACACTACACTCACGGTGTTGCGAACAGAGATCTTGGATTAAAACGAATGATCAAAATCTGTTTTCCGATACCAAATATCATTGAACAAAATGAAATCGTGCATCGTGTGGAATCTTTATTCGCGCTCGCGGATGTTGTCGAAAAACAATATAAAGAAGCCAAGCACCGCATCGATCGCATCACGCAATCGTTATTAGCCAAAGCCTTTCGCGGGGAGCTGGTGCCGCAAGATCCAAACGATGAACCGGCTGCGGAATTGTTGAAGCGTATTCAGGCGGAGCGCGCGGCGCAAACGCATGTGAAAAAATCAACGGTGAAAAAAAGTGCGCGCGCAACTGAAACACAATCAACGATGGCAGTGGAATAAGTACTGGATCAATAAAACTGGCCGCGCCCTAAATAAGGACGGGGCCGGATCACCTTCAAGTAAATCGGTCATTTAAGCGAACATTGACTTGCCCGAGGTGTCAACTAGAGTGTAAAGTGAAAATCATCGTGCAAACTAAGATCTCTTTAAGAAGACTATTAAGAAGGCTATATGGGTAAAAAAATGCGCAACGCCCCAGTCTATTTTACTGTGGCTCAGGTTCGGTTTAATCCCATTCTTGATCTTGAGGCTTACTTGCCTGCTATTCAGGGTAAGCTGCGAATAGCGCATTTTCCTGACTTTAAGCGGGAAACCCTCCAGCGGCTAGTCCTCCCTTTCAGCGCTGCCGACGGACAAGTTCCAGCGCCATCATTTCAGCCCCAAGCTCGATGTATTTTTGGCAATATTGAAGGCACCTCTAGCCTAGTGCTCGAACACAGCTCTTTGGCTTTGCAAACAACAACCTATGATACTTTTGAAGCTTTCTCCGAATCATTTCTTTTAGGGCTATCGATTGTTCACGACATTCTGAGTCTCGATTTTAGTGAACGATTGGGATTGAGATATCTGAATGCCGTATTGCCTAAAGAAGGGGAGTCTTTGGCGGATTATTTAGTACCCGAGGTCTTAGGATTGTCTCAGCGTCTGACGGGCATGACCCATTCGTTCAGTGAAACAGTTGTCAGCTCCGCTATCGGCCAGACTACCTCTCGCGTGGTCATACAGGATGGTGCACTCGGACTACCTCAAGAGCTGATGCCCTTAGCGCCAAAGCTAGCCTCCCGATTTATCCAGCACAGTGGTCTTCACGCAATCATTGATACCGACGCTTATCAACAGCAGCGTCAGGCTCTTAATCTAGATGATCTGGGAAATGCTTTAGTGGCTCAACATGACGCGATACTTGAAGCATTCAAAGCAACCGTAACGAATGATGCCTTGAAGGCATGGGAGTAGCCCTGTGCAAGAAGCAATGAATTATGGTAATGGCTGGTTTCGCCCTAGCAGTGCTACCGGTAGCATCGCGGCTTTGACCTCCGTTGGCTTAGCTTTTGTGATAAGCCTGCCTTCGGGGACAGGTGCGGTGATGAATGACCTTGCTTTGCTTAAGCAGCAAGCTTTGGCTGATAAGGGCATCGCTTCTCAATTTCCAGTATCAGTCGAAATAAGGCCCGAACGAACAGCGGTGGAATGCCTGACACATATTCGTGCGGTTATGTCTCCTCCTATCTCTGAGCTGGCCAATGCGCTAGGTCTTTCTCGCCAAACTATTTACAACTGGCAAAATGGCGAACAACCCAAGCCCGATCATTTAAAAGTTTTGACCGATTTAGCCGATGCGGCTGATATTTTTACGGATGCGAATATTCCTATTACGAGTACGCTGCTTAAACGTAAAATTTCTGCTGGCAAAGATTTCTTAGCACTGGTACAGCATGGTGGGTCTGCAAGCGATGCGGCTCGTTTGCTGGTGAAGCGGTTATGCACCGAGCAAAAACAAAAGGAATTATTGGCGCTGCGTTTTAGTAGTCGAAAAAATACCAGACCGACAGAAGATGCGGATTTTCCAGCCGCTAATGACTTGCCAGTGTAATAGACGACTATGGCGGAATGGACACGGACAACTTCTTGGCGACAAGGTCATTTGCTGACAGCTGAGGCGGCTACTGCATTAAAGCTTGCACCCGCAGAACTACAACAGCAACCGCTGGTGATTGTAGCAAGTCATGATTGCGATCTGGCTCAGTTACCACAAAATGAGCCAGATGTAGAAATTATTGTTGGACAAATAATTGAGATTATTGATGGCAATTACTCTCACGCCAAAACAGCGCGAACCTTACACATTCAGTTCGACGGAAAAAATGGTTTAATAGCCGAATTCGTCGCTACAAATAAAGGCAAAATTTCCAAACAATTGCTCGCCGAATTCTCTCCTGATATCCAATATTCGCTTTCCCCAGAAGCCAAAACCACTTTCCAGCGTTGGTTGGCTGCACGCTACCGAAGGTCGGCATTCCCCGACGAATTTGAGCGCCGATTGCGCCAAAATAAGCTAGCAGAAAAAATTGCAAAAGCAGTAAAGCCCAGTGGTGATTCGATTACCGCTGTTTTATTCGATGTGGACGACGGAGAAGAAAAAACGAAATCGGGTAACGATATTTATGTTTTGGATATCTACTTACTTCACGGTGACTTCCCAAGTTACGACGAAGCAGAAACAGCAGCCAATGCAGCTAAAAACTCTATCAAACACGCCTTTAGAGAGAAACTTTTTGATAAGCACTCCGGTCTCTGGCAGTTGATTGAGCTGCGAGATGTTGAAGTAATATATGAAGAAGTATTGACTTATCGACAGTTCGCTCAGATGAAACCATGGCGTTTAGAACATATCAGTTTAGAAACAAAACCTCAGCAAGCTTTGCCAGCAGAATAATTATGCCGAAGAGAAGCCCAATCCGTATCAACTATAAAACCGTATCTGTTTTCGTAAATTGCTTTTTAAGTGCAGTTAGCTTTGAGTTTTGTATGCTTCTGGAACGGTGATTTGATAACGGTGATCTAACACACCAAGCTTGACGATCTGACGCTTACCGGAACCCACATTGATTTTCGCTTCATCCACACGCGACACCCATGGATGTTGATAATAATTTGCCAGAAATAAAAACAAACGATTGGTTTTAACGTTCGTGCTTCTGTTCAAAATCGATTGTACTTTTTTCGGACTTAAATTGGTCAAGCCTTGAAATATTTCTGCGGCATGCTCAAATGAGAGTTTATCCGGTACGGCATTCAATAATTCAAAAGCGGCAAGCTCTGGTCGACTGGCTGGAATGGATGCGTATAGTGGACCCCGAAAACAGGACAGCAGTTTAAGATAGAGGCTGCCGGAAAATAAGGGGTTAATAAATGAGCGAAAGCAAGCGCAAACTATTCAGCGGAAGCCAGAAAGCCAAGTTAGCGCTAGCGGCGCTGAAAGGC
>JANNXD010000008.1:0-2787 GCA_031409375.1 Gammaproteobacteria bacterium
GTGAACGCATATTACTGATCAATCGTTTTATTGTTGGCTTTGGCCGAGAAAAAATATTAGGGTTGTTGGCAGATCGCGAATTTGTAGGGAAAGAATGGTTTGCTTATTTGATCAAGATGCAAATTCCTTTTGATATGAGGATCAAGAAAAATTACATAACCACTAACGCAAAAGGCCAATTGGTAAAGGTGGATAAGCTATTTCTGCAATTAAAGCCAGGAGAATATCGGGTTTTAAAAGGAAGGCGCAAAGTGACTGGGCAACATGTTTTTTTATCGGCGCTACGATTGCCTGACGGAGATTTATTGGTTTTAGCAACCGATAGAGCAGCAGAAAAATCAATTGAGCGATACAAATATCGTTGGGAAATTGAAACGCTATTTTCCTGTTTGAAGGGTCGAGGATTTAATTTTGAGGATACCCGCTTAACTGACTTAGAGCGCATTGAAACCCTGTTTGGTGTATTGGCTCTAGCCTTTGCATGGGCCCATAAAGTGGGTGACTGGCGCCATGAAAATCAAAAACCTATTAAAGTGAAAAAACACGGCAGGTTCGCAATAAGTTATTTCCGTTATGGACTTGATTGGATTAGCCAAGCCTTATTGGATGTAAATCGACGCATGCAACAGCTTAATCAATCCATTATGCTGCTTATCACTAATTTGCCAGCAGGTTTATTGAAAGCTCCACCCTTCAGTGGCTTATTTTTATGCTAAAAATTGTCGTGTACAGAGACGATGGATATAGATTGGTGTTATCTATACAATTGGTTGCAATTAAGGGAATGCCACTAGCAACAGTTGGCGCAGTTTTTCCGCGATTATCTACAATAAACTTTGTCGTTTTTGATAGAGGTATTGTTGCTGTAGCTTCACTCATATCTTCACCAAACTCCAAGAAATAACCTTGTTCAACCAATTATTATTCATCACAATCTTCCTTGCGCTGAAACGCTATTCGCGCTTTGGCTTCTGTTAGCGCTTTATGCAATTTAGCTTGCAACATTTCTTTGGGTGGTAGTTGTAGCCAGTATTCTGCGATATGAATATTGTCTGGCTCTAGATCTATTAATTCGACGACATCCGCATCTTTGCCGCTACATAAAACAATGGCAATGGGCGATTGCTCATCGGTTTGTTGTTCATACTTGGCGAGCCATTTTAAATAGAGCTCTACTTGGCCTTTATATTCTGGTTTAAAGTCCCCCAGCTTCAACTCAATCAGTACCAGGCGTTTCAACTTGCGGTGATAGAACAACAGATCGATGTAGTAATCATTGCCGCCAACTTGGATGCGTTTTTGACGGCTCATAAACGCAAAGTCACTACCCATTTCTAATATGAACCGCTCAAGCTCAACGAGAATGGCGCTTTCCAAATCTTTTTCAGTGAAGTTATCTTTCAGATCTAAAAAGTCGAGCAAATACGGATCTTTTAGAAACAGCTGGGGGCTGGGAATATTCTTTGCTTGTAGTTGTGACAGTGTCGCAACAATTTCCTGATCGGGATCGATGTATGTTTTTGTAGGGGCATCCCTTGCGGGTGCCCTGCCTTGGTCGCGCCCCCTGTTTGGGTCGGGCACAATGCCTAACTTCTCTCTGTCTGACTGTGCGTTTAAATCAAGGGCACCCGCAAGGGGTGCCCCTACGAATTCATTCAACCCTACACGATGGAAGGATTCGCCCAACCGGTCACAATTTGTGACCAGTTGGGCGTTTTCCGATTGTGTAAGCTGAAGTTGTTGCAGCTGCGTCAACTCCTGATGAATGAGCGCCACTCGCTTAATGCGCACAACAAAATGCCACCCGCTCAATTGTGCCGACACTGTCGTCAATATCTCACGATCTGGAAGCTGGTGATAAATTCTAACGATGCGCAACAAGTCACGCTGGTCAAAACCGGAGCATTATTTTGTGTCATACCTTCACCCTCGCCAAACTCTCTGCAATGACTTTATTCAAAGCCGCTTCTTTCCTGCAACGGCTCAGCACCTGCCAACGCTAACTCAGCCTCGATCTCTTCAATGCTGGGTAGGGATGACTTCAATTCATCCGGCAAATTTTGAGTGATAATGTATTCGCTGACCCCAATGGGTTTGTGAATATCCTTCAGGGCGTACTCCACCACGGTATCGTTTTTTGATTTACAAATTAAAATGCCGATCGTGGGATTGTCTTCAGCGGTTTTAAGAGCGCCATCGACAGCGGATATATAAAAATTAAGCTTTCCAGCAAATTCAGGTTTGAATTTTACCGCTTTTAGTTCGACGACCACATAACAGTGCAGCCGTACATGATAAAAAAGCAAATCGACAAAAAACTCATCGCCTGCCACTTCCAGTCGGTGTTGCCGCCCAATATACGAAAAACCCGCACCCAGTTCTAATAAAAATCGAGTCACGTGATTGACTAGCGCTTGCTCTAGCTCTTTTTCATCATGCTTTTCACGCAAGGTTAAAAAATCGAAATGGTAGGGGTCTTTGATGGTTTGTCGTGCAAGATCAGACTGTGGGGCGGGTAATGTTGCTTGAAAGTTGGTGATAGCCTTGCCTTCTCGCTGAAAGAGGTCACTTTCAATATGGTGCGTCAAAACAGCTCGCGACCAATTGTTGTCAATCGTTTTCTGAACATAAAATATGGCCTCTTGCGCACTTTTTACTTTACTGATGAGTAAAGTGGACCCCCAAGTCCAGACAAAAAATCTAATAATTTAAGATAGAACCTCACCGACTATGCAGCTGACCGACGCTGCCTCGTTAGTACCAGGGTTTTAGTGTTTTAAAACCCAT
>JANNXD010000009.1:0-49159 GCA_031409375.1 Gammaproteobacteria bacterium
TAATAAAACCAGGGCTTCTAGCGAATAAATTCTATTTGTGCTTTTTCTTGGATCTGTTATTTCAGTCATGCAGCATGCGATTAACATTCAGACTCTCCTTTGGGCAAACGGCTAGTCTACGACGATTTCTTATCCACTCAATTTCAGGTCTACTTTTGATCAAATTGTGCTAGATAGCCCTGTTGCGTACATATGAAATTTATATTTCATTGTTGATTCTATACTTAGAATTGACTTCCATATTAGTAAGCGTCGCTTACTGCACACTTAACGTTCACTTACTACCTGGCATCTGCCTCCTGAAAAGCTCAAAACCTTGCTTGACACTTTCCCCTCTAATTGAGTTGGCAACCAAACGAATTTTGTTACGCTTACGGTGCTTAGAAGAAAAAAATGGCCTCAAAATAAAATATAGTACGCTTGTAAATGCCCTCCCAAAAAAAACCATTACAAAATCCTCAGCGCGCACTAAATCAACCTGAAATTTCAAACTCTACAATTTTACAAAAACGATTCCCACCAACATCAACACCTTCGGTAACAAGAGCAACGGTTTTCTTGGTGGCATACGCTGTTAGTAAAGCTGACATCATTCCCTTGCTACCAGGATCATTTTCGTTAATAAAAGCCCAAGCAGGATTTTTTGGTCCATTATGACAGAGCCAAGTATCGGGTAAAGCTTCTGCAATAACTCTAAAATGAAAATTCTGTGGTTGCGATACTTTAATTGATCTGATTTTAAATGGACCTGGGTTTTAAACTGCATGGGCTAGAGGGATTATTGTTATTAAAATTAAAAATCCGCTCGCCAAAGCCGCCATACCTGAATTTGTCTTCATGATAACCTCCAAAAGTGATTTTGTTAAAAACTTTTCTTGATAAACCAACCTATCGCACAACTTTTAAAAAAGGCCATCACCAATCACTTGGACTAACCCTTCGCCAATCCTCTAAAGACCGCCGCAGATCATACTTCCACTCATATCCTTCGTCAGCCAATGCTCTTGGAACCACATTATTTGAACGGATTAATTTTTTGATCCTGATCGGGTCAAAAGGATGAGTAACATTCAGAATTGATAGGCACAGAGATAGCAGCCGAGCACTCCAAAGTAAAAGCGGAAATGGGAAAGACCAAATACGAGAATTAACGGCCAAAACCTGTTGAATGGATTGAGCAAATGTCTCGATGGTCGGCGGCGCCGGCAAGGACATATTATAAAGAAAAAATGATTGCCGACTTAATTGATGCTCTGCAACCCATGTAATCGATTGACACAGCTCTTTAATGTAAACGGCAGACTTCAGCTTAGTTTTATTGCCACAATAAAAAAAATAACCCGCTTTAATTGCCTTCACCATACGGGTAACATTACCATTCTCACCAGGGCCGTATACCACACCAGGCCGCACTATTATAAGCTTTCTATCCTTATCAGCTTGCATCCAGCCAATATGAATTTTTTCTGCAACTAATTTTGAACAACCATAAGCCGTTTCAGGCGTCGTTAATGAAAGCTCGTCTTTTTGTTGCTCGGTTGGGCCATAAGGCGCAATTGAACTGGTGAACAGAATAAAGTGGCAATTAATCTTTTCAGCAAACTTGGTCACATTTTCAGCGCCGCGAATATTAGTTTCATAATATTCATGGGGTTCATGCCCTGGCTCGCGATGTACTGCAGCAAAGTTAGCAATACAAGATACCCCAGGAGGTATTTCAATATTAATCTCTTGACGAATATCTACCGAAAGAAATGATACAACACCAGATAACAGAGCCGCTTTAGCAGCAACTAAACATTCAGGAAACTGGGGTGAAGCGAGGTCCGCCAAGAAAATATGTTTTGGCGGCAACGAAAGTCCTAATAAATGCTCAACGAAGTGCATACCGACGAAACCACAGCCGCCGAATATAATTACCGTCTCACGCGCTAAAAAGCTCATATAATTTCCCATGATTTTTTTGATTTACTGCTTTTGCTATCAATTACCAGCTAAAATAACGCTAGCTATACTGCGACTAAACGATTTAGTAAACGATTCAGGAGAGAATTTTTTTAGAAAAGGAGTATACATAACTTTTAAATCATCCAACTTATACTTCAAAATTTCTTTTATTTTTTGAGCATAGCACTCTGGGGAGTCCATTTCGACAATACATGCTCCTGGCAATACCTCATCAAAACAAGGCAAAGGTGAAGCAACGATTCTACAGCCAAACTGCATTGCTTCAAGAGCAACTAGACAAAACGACTCAATACGAGACGGAATTAGCACTATGTCCGTATTGTATAAATACTTACTCACATCATCTGTCCAGCCAGTAACTTCAATAGAACCTAAAATACCATTTGATTCAAACAAACGGACAAGATCATCTTCATCTGCACCATCTCCAACAAACACAAAACGAGGTTCAAACCCACACTTCCATAACTCAATAGCAATTGCGGCAGTTTTATCCTGCCCCTTATCCCAAAATTGGATGCGGCCCACAACCGATATCTTAATGTTATTAGTGAGTGTACACCCACCTTCTGTAGTCGAATGATCAACAAATGAAATTGTCTTATTAATATTAACATTACCCAAGACATCTACATCAGGGAGCTTTTTGTTAACACTCAAACGTTTCGAAACAACTGTTTTCGCGGCTGCAGTAGGAACAAGAATCTTATTATACAAACCAAAGATAAATTTATTAGACAATTGATCTCGAATCAGATTTCCCAACCGCCGGAGCAACTTAGCCTCAGGCATTAATTCTGAAAATGAACTACCTAAATGCAACCAACCAATAGGCATTACATTTCTATGATTCAAAATAATTGAACAGGCCAAGCCAAACTCAATTCCAGGAAGATTGATTACCCAGCAATCTACTGATTCAACATCAATAAGATCAAGTGTTTTTTTCCATCCATACAGACTTAAGATAAAAAAAATTATATTAAAAGGTCGAGAAGTCGGGCAGGTAATCAAATTAATATTGGGTATATTTTTGATAATATCATTCAATTGCTGATTTTCATTCGCGAGGAGTACAGTTATTTTATAAGAACTGAATATTGAAAGCGACCTAAGGCCATTTGCAAACGCGATTTGCGCTCCACCGTAAGTATGAGCATCATCAACAAACACAACATGTGTCATATTTTCACCGCCACTAGAACGTGCGTTAGTTAAATTAAAAAAAACAAATCAGATCAAGCATGTCAGCGTCTTAATTTGTAATATTTTTACACCAAATTAACGTGCGCTTTAATCCTTCTGATAAATCTATTTCAGGAGCCCATGAAAAAGACGATTTCGCAAGAGAACTGCTTAACACAACGCTTGAAACATCATAACCTCGAATCGGAACGTAAACCATTCTTGCTTTAACCCCGCAAACTTTCTCAATCTCATACAATAATTTATTGATCGAAACACCTATACTCGAACCTATATTAAAAACACCTGAAGAACTTAATTCTACAACTTTTAAAAAAGCTGACGCCACATCATCTACATATATATAATCCCTGACCGCACTTCCATCACCAAATATTTTAATCTCTTCACCTTGCAAAATTGATCGCATAAAAATCCCAACGATACCTTGCTTTCTTTCAATACTCTGAAATGGCCCATATGGGTTTGATATTCTGAGCACTGTATAATTAAAACAGTATTTTTTAGAAAAGTACTTTAGGTAATTTTCAATAGCTACTTTGACTACACCATAGGAACAAATGGGGTTGGTACAAAGCGACTCGTCCAACAGCATAGTTTCATGGGGTCCATAAACAGTACCACCGGATGATGTGAATATAACGCGCTTAACTCCCACCGCCCCGCAATGTCTAAATAACTGAATGGACGGCAGTAAATTTGATTCAATATCATAATCTGGATCTAACTCAGCTGTTGACGGAACTGTTGTTGACACCAAATGAACAACATGGGTAATAGATTTATCGATATAACTCCTGAGTACATCTAGTGATGACCAATCACCCATACAGTACGTAACACCCAACATTCTATCTCTCGAGGCCACCTCATTTCGACTAAGGACTAACGTTTCTATAGAGGAATCAACTAAATATTTAGAGAAAGCACGACCCAGAAACCCTGTACCACCAATCAACATAATTTTCATATATTTTTCTGCGTTATCAACAAACTAACGGCTTTCAATAAATGAACCCGTACTTCTTCATACTGCATTTTTAGAATTTGTTTGAAGCTAGATAACGAACCTGCTGCCTCTAATGCAAGACGTAAAGCATTCTCCAAATCAGAATCATCGCATACGTCATACGAAAAAATAGAATCATTTACGTAACTAGTTAAATAGGAATTTTTTCCAACAACAAGTTTGCACGAACTTATATATGCATCTACTTCGATTAACGATACAACTTCAACCCAACTTGCAGATATAAAAACTTCAGCTTTACATAATATTTTTCTATATTCATCCAAGCTTAAGTTTTGCAATACTTCAATATTAGGAAGTTTATCTGCACACCTAATAAAGTCATTAAAATACTTTGTTTCATTTTCATTTTTACCACCGACAAAGATGAATTTATTATTTTTAAATTTAGCCGCTACTTTAAGCACTTTTAATTGGTTTTTTCTGCTTTCTATTCGACCCGCACAAACAATCAATCCCGTCTCTTTTATAATACTTAATTGAGTTAAATCAAAAGGTTTGTATGCATGAGGTACAACCAAACGTTTTTCTTTATCTATAACAAGTGAAAAATCTTTTTCAATCTCTAGAAACTCTGCATCACAAGAAGCAAGAATTAAACTACACTTTTTAAATATTTTATTCTGCATATATTTAACTGAAGGACTTAAATAAGTCCCATCAGCATAACCATGAAAGCTTAGTACTTTCTTAACCTGAGTTAACAACCACTCGTAGCGCCTGGGACTAAAAAACACTAGTGCGGCCATCAATTTTTGTCGAACACCAGACCCATAACGCAAATATTCAAAAAATCCAGAACCCGAGTGATGCAGACAATAAATTGCAACAGGACACCCCTGATTGTGCGCCGATTGCACAAATTTATACGGCTCATAAGGCCTATCAATATTGATAGTTATAGCTGCTTTGTATGGGGAAAAATCAGCGATTGCGCCATAAACTAAATCAACCAAATAGCCAGCATCTTCTAACATTTGCTTATACAGCAACATTAAATTTAGATCGCCGCCGTTTTTTGATATGGCATCAGATCGTATATGTAGAAGTATTTTCAAAACTTGATGCCTCTAAGCAGGCCTAAGCGATGTGCGTAACTCAGGTAATAATGAAAAATACCGAACACCCATATAGAACCAAAACAAAAACATGACCTTACTTGCTACAAAAATATCAATGAAACAAGAAGTCAGCAATAAGACCACTGCAAATTGACATAATGTATAATTTTTTTTAATTAGGGCGTATCGAACAATGCTGATAAAAAACCCAGAAAAAATTAATAAGCCAATAACACCTGTTTCAACCAAAACTCTTACGAAATAACCATCAACTGCTACTGAAGCAAATGACGGACCAAACCCAGCTAATAGATGAACATTACTTTCAGGAATACTTTTTAAAATTGTAAACCATCGCTTAAGTCTTATTAGAGCGCTGTGATCACCCTGCATAAGAAAAACTTTATTATCAGATTCTTTATTATACACAGTAGAGATATAGTCTTGATGTGTGCTTACTACGCCTGCGTTATTCCATAGCTCACTTACACCAGTAAACGTATCTGAAGAAAAAGCCAAACTTATTCTTTTTTGAAAAGCGGTTAGCGGACTAGGAAATACAGCAACCAATGTAGTAAAAAAAATCAGGCTAATTAAAAGAAAGAAAAAATTTTCTTTCTTAAAAAAATCTTTATATCTGGATATAACGACGGTAATAACAGAAGCGAAAATAGTAACTCTAGATAATGTACAAATTAAAACAACAAAAGAAATCATGGCCATAATATGGCCATATTTCTTGTTTTCGTTAATGAAATAAAAAGCAGAAAAAGCCATCAGCGGGGCTAACTCATATGGGCCATTTGTATTCGCATAAAATCTATCCGGTGAAAAATCTGACACACCTCCATATCCTGTAAAATACATGACAGCCGATAGGAAAAATGCATAGATTACATAGGTAAAGATATATTTATAAAAGCTGAATCCATAGGAAGCAAACAGATATCCCAAAAAAAAACCACCGACATACTCTAATGGCCTTAATGAAAACAAAACACCTTGGAGAAAAGAGTTGCCAACACCAATATTCAAACATAGCGCCGAAAAAGACCATATTGCAAAACATAGCAGCCAGGCTATTGGCCTTACTAACTTTATTGTTCCAAGTAAATAGCTTCCTATCATTCCAAACAAGGCTAAAATCAGGAAAAAATCATCTAGTCGGAAACCAGTATCCGCATATGGAATTAGGTTTATTTTAAAACCATATAGGCAGTAATAACTGATGATAAGTACAAGTATTTTAATCAAGGCTAGACACGGTGTCGCATAAGCTTAGCCGGCAAGCCTGCTATAACTGATCCGTTCTCAAATGATTTGGTGACGACAGCACCCGCTGCAACAACACAACCGGCCCCCAAATTTACACCATCTAAAACCACAACATTGTTACCTATCCAACAATCATTTCCAATATTAATTCCTTTTCTAGAAACGCCTTGAGAAAAAATTTCTTGACCACTTTCAAATAAATGATTTTCTGCAATAAAGCTAACATTAGCTCCAATTTGACAGCGACTACCAATGACTAAACTAGCAGCTCCGCCCAACACCACTCTCGGACCAATATAGGTTTGATCCCCAATAAAAATACCATCACCTGGATTAACTAAATCACTCGTTAGTTGCAACCAGGCTTGTTCACGTATAGTGACGTAATCCCCAAGATGAACACCATTAATTGAAAAACAGTCAAAATATCCATTTGACCCTAAAAATACATTTTTACCAATAAAAAATTTACTTTTTCTATAAATTGAAACTCCACGACCTAAAAAAAAGAAGCCTTTACTTTTCCCCAATAAAGGTTTTACTAAACTACCTCTCAAAAGCTGTAACGCGCCTTTTTCATAATAGTAATACAAGACAGAGAGCAAGCTTAAACTTTCATGCAAAGCTAACTCCTTACCCCTTAACATTTTGTAGAGCCGTTTCAACAACCACATTTCAGACACCTGATACCATATATTAGTAAGACCATTTAACCTTAAACAAATACTCGGCGTAAAAAATTAACATAACTCTCGATATGGCTGGCCCAATTACCAGGCTTGCAATACAACCATGCACACCAAACTTTGGTACCAGTATCAATAAAAGTACCGCATAAACAATAGATGTTATTACTTGTATTTTTTTTAAAAAAATTTCTTGTTTGCACATTAGCAATAACGGCACTGCAGTAGAGCAGCACATACCAACACATTGAATGGCTGTCAACGACAACAATATAAAACCGGCTTCCAAAAAGTCATCCCCAAAAAAAAATAGTATGTTAGTCGAAAAGATACTCACCAAACATAGAAGACCAATGCCCGCAAAAAATGAGATCAGCATAAACCTTATATACATAGATCGAATATCTTTAATCTTTTTTTCTGCGTATAGGTTTGCGAATTTTGGTGCGAGAAAATTATCTACCGCCTGACTATACAATCCTGCGACAACTGCGATTCTTGAAGCAACAGCATACACACCAACTGTTTCAATTTTACAAAAAATACCCACCACTATAATGTCTAAATTTAAAATTACAAAATCTGATATTGATATGAAAAAATAATTGAGCCGATCCTTAAAATTGCATTCAAGGTTTTTTTTGTTTTCGACAACAAATTTCTTTATTTTAAATTTATATCTCAGTACTAATATACATATACACAAAGCACATAAATTCGCTAACACATATCCAACTAATGAGTAAACATCATTAGTTCTTGAAATATCGAAAAAAAAGATACTAATGCCTAAAAGAGGAACTAAAATACCTTGTAAAAAAACAGCAAGCTGAATCGAGTTCAACGCTATCAATACTGATGATAAAAAAGCAAAACAAGCCACTATCGGGCTTGCTAATAAAACCCAAGCTGAAAGATAGTTAACTCTATTATTAAAAACCCGGTCAGCAATAAAAAATGCCGAGCAAACTATAAAAAGAAATATATACGCTCTTTTGAAAAAAAAATGACTGGCTAAAAAATTCACTATCAATGCAGCATAGTTGTCGGCCACCTGAAATTTCGACCTATCTCGCACCATTAAATTATCAGAACCAAACCTTAGAAATACACTTGCAAAGATGGATACCTGTACCACCATTGAATAGAAACCAACGCCTGCACTCCCAAAAAGATTGGCGATTTTGGTTATCCACAAAAAACTAAGTACTGCTCCAATCCCTTTCATCAGTAAGATATTTAAAAATTTGTGCATGACGAGACCTTCGGGCATAGCATAAATGAATTGCTACATTGTTAGCTTTGAATTCGCCGAGGTTCTCGGCACGTCTAAAACTGCACATTTCTTCAAATCCATACTTAGCTTTGTGCGACCAACCCTAACTATTTATTTTTGCGTATACCTTTGAAAAGGTAACACTGAGACAAACAAAGGCTAACCAGTGACAAATAAAACATTACGCTCATCATGCGATCAAACATGGTTTCTGATAGACCAAAAATAATGTAAGTAACTGAAACAACCATTCCCAACAATGCCGGAATATCTTCTTGTTCAGTAGATTTCTGATACGATCGCACAAATATAAATGCTGGTAACAGGATAATAAACATAAAGAAAATTAGGCCTAATATTCCTCTACTGGCCAAAACTGTTAAATAATCGTTGTGTGCATGCTTAAAATTTTTTGCGTAGGGGCTGATAATACCAGCCTCAATCAATTCGCCTGCGCTTCGCTCAAATGATCTCGGCCCTGAACCTACAATTGGGTTTTTAGCAAAAATTATTAACGCAGCTTTCCACATTTCTAGCCTCAAACCCACTGAATAATTTCCTGTGAGGCCTTCATGAGAATACAACGACATTTCTGTTTTGGCTTGTAAAAATCGAGCGCTAAATTTCTCGGCAACCTTGTCATTCAATAAAGATAAGGCCAAAACTAGAAATACACTGCCTATTATTAATAGTCTTTTAGGGTATTTTTTTATCCATATAGCGAGCAGCATCAAGATGCAGACAAAAAAACCGACCCATGCGCAACGAGACCCAGAAAGAAAAATTGCCATTAATCCACAAAAAAAACCAATAACCCCGAGTATTCGATACATCAACGCACGATTAACAAAAAAGCTAATCAGGGAAAACAAAGTCAAAACCACACTAAAACAACCAAACAAAATCCGATGCGATACAGCACCAACTGGATCATGTATTCCTAGCCAATGATATTGATAAACGGCTATCACTGAAGCAAACACAGACCCTATGCTTGCCGCGATGAGTAGTGGTTTAAATTGAATATTTAAATGACAAAACATTAAAAAACAGGGAATAAATAAAAAATACCTTAAGGGTAAATCTAATTTATTAATCACTTGGCTTGCATCATGCGCCAAAAAAAATGAAGCTAACGAGACTAGAAAATATCCCAATAAACAACCCACAAAAATATGGCTACATCGAGGAATTTCAAATTGATCTTGAATGAGTTTTTTTTTGTTAAACCAAAAAAATATAGCTAATAAAAAAATACCCCCCGCTGCTACATCTACGCTTTGCGCTAGCACCACCAGGAATACCAGCATGAATGCAAGTAATATTGCGATTGAACTTTCTAAAAAATTTAAAATATTTGATTTTTTCTTAACAACTTCCTGCGCTTTTGTATCATGTCCTTTATTGCCAAGCTCTGTATTGCTCTGTTGTTTAATACGCTGATCCTTTAAAAAATCAGGGATGGATGTCTGCGGCATGCTATTCATGAATTTTACCCGCCAAATTTCCAAAATTTCTTATTTAGGCTGAAATGAACTTTAAGGGAAGCAGGTATTTTTTTTTCTATACCCCCCAATTTATAGCCCATTATCTTCGCGGCAAAAAACATTATCGCAAACGGAATTTTTTTCGCATCAACTTGAAATAATACATTTAACAATGAAAAAATATATTTCTTACCTTCAGATTCGGCGTTGCCAAAAGAAGCCAATAACCAAGGCTCCCGCGCATGAAAAACCCCGATATCAAAAGATCGCCGAAATTCTTGTACAATCGTATAGTCATGCGAATGAATACATAACGCATCTGCACAATACGCGACTTTAAAACCTGCCAATAACATTTTGGCACTAACCATCATGTCTTCAGCAAAGATGGTTTTTTGAGGGAAGCCACCCATTTTTTTAAGTGTAGCTATTCTATAGGCGGCAAATGAATTGGAGCAAAAAGCAGTTTTGATTCCTAGGCGAGGGATGTCTTGTTTAGTTTTTACTGTAGAAATTTCGGGATAGTTATATCGCCTAGCATAGGCCTCAATGATGCCTGCCCCTTCCCTTGGCAGCTGTCTGCCATAGGCTGCCGCTACGGTGGTATCGCTAAAACTATTTAAAAGTAATTCAATCGCGTTTTCATTTTTTAAAATGGCGTCTTGCGTGATAAAAACAACGACTTCTTCATCCAGCAGTAAATCAACCCCCATTTGCCGGGTGGCACCATGATCAAACTGTTCTGGCGCAATGCTTATCAATTCGAAACCTGCACTTTTCGTTGTTTGATGGCTGTTGTCAGTAGATCCTGAGTCTATAACCAGTATTCGTTGTGGTTTTGTATTTTGTTTTAATAATGCCTGCGCCGCTAATTCCCAGAGAGCTCCGCCGTTTAACACTGGGATAACAATTGAAAATTTCATAGGCGGACTCAATCGCGAGCATTAAGCAAAAATGGTGGCGATCATATCAGCCAGATAATAATCTGCCGACTTAAAAGCTGAGTCTTTGAAGTGACGATCACAGAAAAAATGATCAAACTTTGTTGAATCGATTGCATACCGAAAATCATGCCCTGCCCTATCCTTTACAAAGCTGATCAACGATTGACATTTTTTTTTGTTTGCAGCAGGGCAATGCGGATATCGATCAACCAGTTGAGGATGCGGAATAAACTGCTGATCGAGTAGATCACAAATCTTGTGGGTTATCTGTAAATTATCGAGTTCGTTATGGCCACCAATATTAAACATCTCACCAACACAGCGATCATCTAATACAATCAGCTCAATCGCTTTGCAATGATCCATCACATACAACCAATCACGGATGTTTTTGCCGTTGCCATAAATCGGTATGGGTTGACCAGCAAGGGCATGACGAATGATGGTGGGAATCAATTTTTCAGCATGTTGCTTAGGGCCAAAGTTATTCGAGCAGTTGCTGACGCTGGTATTGAGTTGGTAGGTGTGTTGATAGGCTCGCACCAAATGATCGGATGCCGCTTTGCTCGCCGAATAAGGCGAATTCGGCGCATACGGGGTTTGCTCAGTAAAAGGGGGATCATTGGGGCCGAGGGAACCATAGACTTCATCGGTGGAGACATGATGAAAACGGTGAGTATCGCGATACAGTCCCTCTTCCAGCCAGATTTGACGAGCGGCTTTTAATAAGCTGTGTGTACCCACAATATTGGTGGTCACAAAAATATCTGGCCCCGCAATCGAACGATCAACGTGCGATTCAGCGGCAAAGTGGACGATAGTATCGAGCTCTTCAGTCCGCAGTAAATTTTCAACCAGCGCCTGATCGTTAATATCACCCTGCACAAAATGCAGTTGCGGATTCTGCCAGCAGGCTTGCAGATTGTCTTTATTCCCGGCGTAAGTCAGTGCATCCAACACGACCACACGATCTTGTGGATGTTGCTGCAGCCAATGCTCGATAAAATTGCTGCCAATAAAACCAGCTCCACCCGTGATAAGTAAACGCTTCATAAATTCTTCCCTATTGCTTTTGTTTTGCAATGATTGTTTTAAAGACTGTGTTGCGCAATGATCTGCAAGGTCTGTCGCAAAGCTACCCGCCAATGCGTTGGTGCTAACTGTATTTGCGCGAGCAAACTGCTTTTATCCAACAAACTGCAAGCAGGACGTGCCGCAGGGGTTGGATACTGTTGACTGCAAATTGGATGCAATGGAATCGCGTGGTTCAGTAGCCCTAAGCTCAGTGCTTCCTCTTGTATAGCGACGGCAAAATCATACCAGCTAGCAACACCAGCATCGGTCCAATGATGCAGTCCACAAACGGCGGGATAGGATACGACTTTCCAGATGGCTTGCGCTAGCCCATCGGCACAAGTTGGTGTGCCGACTTGATCCATCACGATAGAAAGTTGTGCACGCTCGTTCATCAACTTAAGCATGCTGTTGACAAAATTTTTACCGTGCGCAGCATACAACCATGCGGTGCGAATGATCACAGCATTTTCTTTAAGTTGCAGCACATGTTCTTCGCCGAGTTTTTTGCTATAACCATAATAATTTAACGGCGCCGTGGCTGCGTCTGGCGATTGATGTTGGCCAGACAAACCCGCAAACACATAGTCAGTGGATATCTGAATGACTCTTGCCTGCAAAGATTTCGCAACTTGACACATGACCTCGACGGCATCCGCATTAATGGTTTTCGCTAATGTCTGCTGGGATTCCGCTTGATCGACCTGCGTATAGGCCGCTGCGTTGATGATGACGGTCGGCTGGATTGTCATCAACTGATCGCGGATTTCAGAAGGCTGAGTTAAATCCAGCTGCTGCCGATCTAACCACAGCACTTGATCTTGCAATGTGGATGGGCAAGACAAACGCAAGCATTGTCCTAACTGGCCAGCAGCACCGATCACTACTAACTTGCCCGACAGAATATTGCTCATGGAAATTTCACGCATTGAGAAAGCGTCACACCCAGCTGATCTTTCGACGATAACTGTGGCACGACGCCCTGAGGAATGGGCCAAGAAATATTCAGCTCGCTATCATTCCACAACAGGGAGTGCTCATACTGTGCCGCATAAAAATCCGTACATTTATAAATAACATGTGCCGTTGCGGACATCACATAAAAACCATGGGCAAAACCTGGTGGCACCCACAGTTGATTTTTTTTGCTGGCATTTAATACCACGGCAATCCACTGGCCAAAGGTGGCGGAGCTAGTACGCAGATCTACCGCCACATCAAAAATTTCACCTTCAATGACCCGCACCAATTTGCCTTGGGTATGCTGTGTTTGATAATGCAGGCCGCGCAAAATATGTTGTGTCGAATAACTGTGATTATCTTGCACAAAATCAGCATCAATCCCATGCTCGGCAAATCTCTGTTGATGATAGGTTTCCATAAAAAAACCACGCTCATCGCCAAACACCTTGGGGATGATTTCAATCACATCAGCAATGGAGGTCGGTATAAATTGCATGCAAGGTCACACTGAGTCTGTTAACAGCTTTTGTAAATATTGACCATAACCGCTTTTGATTAACGGCTGCGCCAATTTGAGCAACTGCTCTTTATTGATAAAACCTTGATGAAAAGCGATTTCTTCTGGGCAGGCAATTTTTAAGCCCTGACGCTGTTCGATGATGCGAATAAAATTGGCCGCATCAATCAGCGCATCATGCGTACCAGTATCCAACCAAGCGGTGCCACGACTAAAAATTTCCACATACAACTGCTGACGTTGCAAATAGATTTTATTGACATCGGTGATTTCCAATTCGCCCCGCGCAGAAGGTTGAATGTCTTTGGCAATATCGATCACTTGATTATCGTAAAAATACAAACCTGTCACTGCAAAATGCGATTTTGGCTTAGCTGGCTTTTCTTCAATATCCTGCACTTGGCCATCAGCTTTAAAGGATACTACGCCGTATCGCTCAGGATCTTCCACCGGATAACCAAAAACAGTAGCGCCTTCTCGGCGCTGCATACAGGTTTTGAGTTTTTGCGACAGACCATCTGAGTAAAAAATATTGTCGCCTAAAATCAAACACACTGGATTATTGCCAATAAACGCCTCACCAATAATAAAAGCTTCTGCCAGACCGTTGGGTTCGGCTTGTATTGCATAGCTAAGGTTAATTCCCCACTGACTGCCATCACCCAACAAATCCTGAAAAGCCGCTTGATCACGCGGTGTAGTAATCAATAAAATATCGCGGATACCGGCCAGCATAAGGGTTGATAGCGGATAATAAATCATGGGCTTGTCGTAAACCGGCATCAACTGTTTGCTGACGGGGCGCGTTAACGGGAACAAGCGCGTACCTGAACCTCCGGCGAGAATAATACCTTTATACATGCGCTTTGGGTTCCACAATGAATTCACGACGCGTTTGGCTTTTCACTTTCTGCACAAACTCATAAATAAATACCGACATCAGACTGACAAACAACGCCAAAAATAGCAGCAGGCCTAACAAAACGCTTATCGGTAATGAAGCTGGCTCGGCTCCACGATGGGGGGCAACCACTAAGGCGGTAGGATCAATATTTAAAATAGGTTCTGTACGTAAAATCCCATCCTTCGCTGCGCTAGCCTGAGTGGCAAGCTCGTTGGCAGGATCAACAGAAGTTGCGCCATTGGTTTCGGTCGTTATTGCGCTGGTAGAGGCTGTGCCCATATAACGCTGCAACACCTGTTGTGCATTGGCGTACATTAATTGATTCATGGAAATGGCTTGCTCAGCTGTGGCTAACTTACTGGCATAGATGGCTGACTTCTGACTCAACCCGACCACATCCAAGCTTTCTAATTTATCTCGCAACTTCTGCGTTTCAATTAACTGATTGTCGAGCAGCAGCAAAGTCAAGCCATCACGCGCAGTTGTGGACTCAGCATTATATTGCGCCTTTAACTTGTTAATTTTTTCTAAATTGCGATCCATTCGATCGAGTTGTTGCGCCAACATAGTTTTTTCTTGCTGCAAGTCGCCGATACTTTTACGCATCACCGATTGATTCGTTTTGGCATTATCCAGTTTCGCGGCATACTCACCCACTTTGATGCGCTGCTTTTCAATGGATTGCATCACCTGCTCACGCACATCCATTAACTTTTCATTATGGTCGGCTATTAAGTCAGCAGAAATTTGCTTAAGCAATTCAATATATAGCGCCGAATTTTTTTTATCGCCTTTGATACTGAGTTCAACCACGTTGGATTCAGCAGGGGCACTGACTTTAACACTGGGCAATCCATCACCTGGGTGCTGTTGGTTATAGGCCAGCAAGGCTGCCGAAATAAACCGTTTTTCAAGTTTGGATTTGACTTGCGTAATCGATTCTATTTCTTGTCTTTTGCCCAACACGCCATCTTGCTCGGGTAGACGATAACTGCCGACCTCTAATACTGCTTTGTAGTCATAGGTGTTAGCGATCAATAACATGGCCAAAGTACCCAGTAACATGATGCCGGCAAATACACTGAACAACACGCGCTTATGCTTGACGATCAGAACCGCGACATCCACCAGACTAATATCATCGTCATAATGTGCTAGCTGCGCGGACGCAGGCGGCAAGTCGGCAGCAACGGAATAAACACGCTCATCCGACATATCATACCCCTTAGTCTCATAACCTTTTGTCTGGCTGTGCATGCCGGCATTTGGCGAAGGAATGTTTTGCGTATTTAAATTGGCCGACAATACGCTCGCAGCAGTCTTTGACATATTATCCTCGCCCATATTGATCATCGAACCGCACAATATCATCCTCTCCGAGATAGCTACCGGTTTGCACTTCGATAATTTCGAGCGGAATTTTGCCAGGATTGGTCAGACGATGCTTGATACCCAGCGTAATATAAGTTGATTGATCCTCCGTGAGCATTTCCACTTTATCGCCACGGGTGATTTCGGCGGTGCCTGATACCACCACCCAATGCTCCGCACGATGGTAATGCATTTGCAAAGATAACCGTTGGCCGGGATTTACTTGAATGCGTTTGACTTGGAAGCGCTCTGAATGACAGATAGACTCATACCAACCCCACGGCCGATACACGCGCGTGTGATTATTAATTTCTTCACGGCCTTTTTGTTTTAAACGCGTGACGATGGTCTTCACCGCTTGACTACTATCCTTGTCAGTAATAAGCACAGCATCAGCGGTTTCCACCACCACGATATTTTTCAAACCAACTGCAGCGACCAAACGTGAATCCGCACGCACCAAGCAATCTTCGCAGTCTTCTAACATCACATCGCCAATGCTAATGTTATGGCTAGCGTCTTTAGGTAACTCATCCGCCACGGCAGACCAAGAACCCACATCACTCCAATGGGTATCGAGTACGACCATCGCAGATTGGTTGGTACGTTCCATCACGGCATAGTCAATCGACTCGGAGCGCACCTGACTAAACAAGGCTTGATCAAAGCGCACAAAATCCGCATCTTCTTGTCGATTTTCATAAGCTATTTGCGTGGCAGCGAGCATGTCGGCAGCATGTTGCTGTAACTCGTTGACATACACCTGCGGCGCCAATACAAACATGCCGCTATTCCAATAATAATTGCCAGCGGCAATATAGTCGGCCGCTTTTGCAGCGGACGGTTTTTCGACAAATTTTGCGATTTGCTGAGCACGGCTGTTGGCCAATATGTCGCCCGCTTGAATATAACCATAACCGGTTTCGGCATGCATAGGCTGCACACCAAAGGTCACCAATCGACCGGCCAACGCCAAGCGTGCCGCATCTGCGACCGCCTGGCTTAACACTTCAAGCGATTCAATAGTTTGATCGGACGGCATAATCCATAGCGCAACGGGCTGATCGGGATAAATTTTCTGCGCGTGCAAAGCAGCCAACGCAATCGCCGGTGCGGTATTGCGCCCACACGGCTCCAATAAAATTTGCGCCTTGATCTTCAGTAGAAGCAGCTGCTCTGCCACCATAAAGCGATTGCTTTCATTACAAATCACCATCGGCTCAGCCGTGGTCACAGCGGCGGCACGTACTAACGTTTGCTGGAACAGACTTAAATGCTCATCCAACAAAGCGATAAATTGCTTGGGATAACCTTGCCGAGACAAGGGCCATAATCGAGTACCGGTACCACCTGCCAGAATTACTGGAATGATCATTTCACCATGACCTCAATCTTCTCAAATTTAGATGTGCACATTTAAAAGCCCGCGATTGTAGCATAAGATCCACGGATAAAACCCTGACCCACTTACCGTGCGACTGACTTTTAGAGCAATTGACTTTTAACGCGATTAACTTAAATCACCAAGCTTTCGGCGCCATGCTTGACTTTATGCGCATTAATGCTGAGAATGCTGTCTTTTCGTCCATTTGATATGGGCAATTATCAATTGTTATTTTTTACTTGTTTTTTTAGGAGAAAAGTTCCTTGGCTAATACTGCACAGGCACGCAAACGCGCTCGCCAAAATCTAAAACGTCGCCTACATAACAACAGCTTGCGATCGATGGTACGTACCTATATCAAACGCGTGGTCAACGCCATCATCACCGGTGATGCAGAAAAAGCCAAAAGCGAATATCAAGCCGCCGAACCAGTGATTGATCGCATGGCTGACAAGGGCATTATTCATAAAAATAAAGCAGCGCGTCATAAAAGTCGTTTGTCAGCAAAGATCAAAGCATTGGCTGCTGCCGCGTAAGTTAAAGCTCTAGCGTTTAGAAACCTGATTTCATCCAGATCAAGTGATCAGCGGCTTCAGTTTAAAAAAACACATCCCCCTAATCCCCTGGCCAAGGGAAGCGCTAGGGCGAGCTAAAGCGCGTACAAATGACGATTAACCACATCAATACCAATGTGATCTACACTCAGAAAATTCATATCGCTGGGGTAGCTAATGGCCGCTTTAATCACTTTTTTTGGCATCGCACTAGCCGCTGGCTGGTATTATTTTTCTGATTTAGTTTCTGAACTGCGGCGTGAGCAACACATCCTACGCCGCATGTTGCGCACATTGGAAGCACGCGTCACCACGATTGAATCAACACCCCCTCAGCCACTCGCTTCTGTTATTACCGAGCCACTAACAAAAACGGCATTCGATGCAACACCAGAAACCGTTTCAACAGCAGAAGCCATTTCAAAATCAGAAGCTGTTTCAAAACCAGAATTCGCTTCAACTCCCCAAAGAGCAGCAGATCCTTGGAGAAGCACAACGCCAGCCATTACTTATCCCGATACATACCAAGAAGACACAACACCAAAAACTACACCACCCTGGCCAATTAATTTTGTTCATGCTTTTTTTACCAGCGGCAATACGCTGGCACGCGTTGGCGTGGCTTTATTGTTTATCGGCGCAGGCCTGCTCATTAAATTAGCCGCCGATAACGGTCTATTGAATATGCCGATTGAATGGCGACTGACCGCCGTTGGTATAGGTGGAATGTTCTTGATTGGCTTAGGCTGGCGATTACGCGATAAAAGAGCCGGTTATGCGTTGTCTCTACAAGGTGGCGGAATTGCGATGATTTATTTGACGCTGTTCGCGTCACTCCGATTATTTCATCTACTACCCACTGCCATCACTTTTACCATGCTGCTGATCCTATGTTTGCTATCTGCTTTATTGGCGGTACTACAAAACACACAGGCCTTGGCAATTATTGCGACCTGTGGTGGTTTTCTCGCGCCCATTGTGACCTCCACCGGTGACGGCAACCATGTCGCTCTATTCAGCTATTACGTTCTGCTCAACTTCAGCATTCTGGCCATGGCCTGGTATCGCGCTTGGCGGGCCCTGAATTTACTCGGCTTTGCTTTTACCTTAATTATTGGCAGCGTTTGGGGCATTCTAAAATATGACAGTTCGCTGTGGTCGAGCACTCAACCGTTTTTGATTGTGTTCTTTTTATTTTACGTGACGCTCTCGATATTATTTGCCCTGCGCCAACCGGTGAACTTACGCGGTTATATTGATGGCACCTTGGTATTCGGCACACCGATTATCGGCTTTGCCCTCCAAGCTTTACTGATGACTCAATTTAATGATGGCCTTACCTATAGCGCCATCACTTTATGCGTATTTTACGGGCTTTTGGCTTTTAGCACTTTTCACTTCGGGCCCAGCAGCTTGCGCTTGCTAACCGAAAGTTTTTTAGCCATCGGCAGCGTCTTCGGCACCCTCGCCATTCCCTTAGCGCTTGACAATCAAGGTACCGTTGCCGCCTGGGCACTTGAAGGAGTGGCGTTAATTTATGTCGGCATTCGACAAAATAGACGCTATGCGTTTTATATTGGCTTCCTGCTGCAACTAGCCGCCGCCGTTTTTGTGCTGATCGAAATGGCAAGCGCCAACCATACACTACATTGGCCAATCATCAACAGCGCCTACTTAAGCGGATTGATAATGGCCATCGCCGGATTACTCAGCGGTTATTTATTGCAAAAAATCCAGCCGATCAATTATCACCCACGCAATTTACGAACGATCACCTTAATCTGGAGTACCGGCTGGTGGCTGCTGACGCATTTTTATGAAATCGCAGCGCATAGCCATTCGCTTACTGACGATCACCCGTGGCAACCCGGTGCCGATTGCTGGTTACTGCTATTGGGTAGTGCCTCGGTGGTATTGGCGCAACTGCTGGGCAAAAAACTGCAATGGCCACAACTACAAAAACTTGCGCAGTACAGTTTAATTTTTATGGGTTTAGCCATCATTAACAACCTGGGCAATAATCTGGCGATTAGGCATCTATTTACCGCCGCCGCTTGGATGATCAGCTTCAGTTGTTTATATGGTTTACAGCGCCACCCCAACCCTGCTGCATCCACCCCCAATAATCCACTCAACCGCTGGCAACATGGCGGCGCAATGTGGGTCGGTACTTTACTGATCAGCTGGCAGTTGTGCGGCTGGCTGCAAGATTTCACCCTCCTCGCCAACACCTGGGGCTTCTGCAGTTTATTACTCACACCAAGCGCCGCGTTATTATTGATTTTATCGGCCACTCGGCATATTGACTGGCCCTTTAAAACACACGCTAACCTCTATCGAGGTTTCGTCAGCACACCGATTGCAGCAAGCTTAATCGGACTCATGCTCGTCAGCATTTTCTTCCAAACCGGCAACAGCGAACCGCTGAGCTATCTACCTTTGCTGAACCCATTAGATATCAGCATGGCCTGCGCTTTTGGGTGTTTGTTGCTTTGGCAACAGCACCTGCAACAACCACCTTTTGCCCTCAGTATCAGCCAAGAAAAAATGGGCTTAGCGGCGCTGTTTTTTTTATGGCTTAACAGTGCACTGTTGCGCACCTTGCATCACTGGTATGGTTTGGAGCTTAACATCAATGCCATCACCCATTCGAACTTGGCACAAACCTGCTTAACCGTGCTGTGGTCTTCGATTGCTATGCTGGTGATGCTCACCAGCAGTCGGCGCGGTCAACGCAGTGGCTGGATCGCCGGTGCGATTTTATTAGCCGTTGTCGTCATCAAACTTTTCTTGCTGGATCTGGCAAGTGTCGGCAGTATTATGCGCATCATTTCTTTTATGTTTGTTGGTGTGTTGATGCTGATCATTGGTTACTTAAGGCCAATCCCTCCTCGCCCGATACCCGCTCAGCCAACACCAGTCGACCCAGCACCCGCCGACCCAACGCCCTCATCACGAGAAATCGCATGAACAAATTTTCATGGAGTTTCTTTTTATGCAGTTTCATCAGCTTGATCGGCATACTATCGACGCAAGCCAAGGCGTTCGCCGACACCCAAGCACTCGTCGAAAACCATCAAGATTTTGCTTATGGCATTCCCATCCAACTCAAGGCGCAACAAGTCTACGAATTTATGGTGACCGACACTATTTATCAGCACAGCCAAACGGCCGACCTGAGCGATCTGCGCATTTTTGATATCTCTAATAACAGCAGTCTAGCTTATGCAGTTTTATCACCAGCGGTTCTAAACACCCCAGCGTTAATTGAAACCAAAGCACTGACGGTTTTTGTGCTGCCGCGCAATACTAGGGCTGCAACGCCCGACGATTTGCGTGTCAGCGTACAACGCGATACCAACGGCCAGATTTTGCAGATCAACACGGCCAACATGACCACCAGCACGTCAACCCACGAATCACAATCTGATTATTTATTGGATTTAGGTGACACCCAGCAAAAAAAACCCCAACAGCTGCAAATTAACTGGAACGCTGATCAAATCCCACAAGCTCAAGTTAACTTGCAAAGCAGCGATGATTTACTGCAATGGAGCAACATCGGCAACGGCGCGCTGGTACATATCCAACAAGCTGATCAAACCCTACAGACTGATAAAATCAACCTCAATAGCCAACAGCGTTATCTTAAAATCAGCAGTGAAACACCAGCGCTACAGCTACAAAAAATCACCGGCCTTTTTCAAACACAACCCAACCGGCCGGATCAACGCCGCTGGCAAGATGCAACTTTCTTGCAGTTCGATACTCAAAAAAATCGTTATCACTACACACTGCCACCCGCCCTATCCGTTGTCGCGCTACGCATTACACCGGCCGCCAATACGACACTTAAAAATGTACAACTGACGTATGGCCAAACCGAAAAGCAACACCAGTATTTAACAAGGCAAGATTGGTATCGCTTCAACGTACAGGATCAACTCCTACAAAGCCCAGAACTACCAACACCCAACATGCGTGCTAAACACTGGTTCATCACACTCGAAAAAAATACTCCGGCGCTCACACCACCGCCGCAATTACAAGTTGCTTGGCAAGCTGCCCGCATTCGCTTTTTATCCGCTGCCGCAGGCGATTATTTGATTGCCTATGGCAGCCAAATCAATCAAACACCCTCACCCACCTTGCCCCACGAACTGCAAAAACCCGATCTTGAAATCATCACCCTTAACTTACCGCAAGCCATCATGCTTGGCGGAGAAACTGCTTTAAAACCCGCCCGCAACTATCGATCCGTTATTTTATGGGGTGTATTAATGAGTGCATTGCTGATGCTCGGTGCAATAGCCAGAAGTTTATTAAAGAGCAATATTTCTAAACCGTAATTTAATAGTTCACAGCAAGCACGTTTGGCCGAATAATCATTCACCCCCTACACATTATTTTTTAAAAAGTTAAGGAAAGAAATATGAACATAGGGATGTCAATTCTTGTACGCGCACGACCATCCATTTTTTTGACACCCCGTTTTTTAATGGCATTTTTTTTGGGAACCATTTCTTTATCAGCGACGCCAACACACGCCGCCGAGGAACCACCTGCCTGGGCATACCCCATGCGAGCACCCGATTTCAAACCTCGTGCTGAAGACGGCATTTTACGACGCGCACCTGGCAGCAGCGCCACCTACTCGGTGACGCAATTACATGACCTCTTCCAAGCACCAGTCTGGCATCCCAGCGATCATCCTCCTTTACCGCCCATCGTGGCGCACGGTCGCAAACCCAACGTTTATGCTTGTGGATTTTGTCATCGCGCTGATGGCCCCGGTGGTCCGGAAAACGCGAGCCTTGCCGGACTCCCCGCAGCCTACATAGTGCAACAGCTTGCCGACTACAAAAGCGGTGTACGCAAAACTTCTGTACCCAAGCGCAACATTGATCTGATGATCGCGCTCGCACAAGACATCACCGACGCCGAAGTGCAAACGGCCGCCGCATATTTCTCTACGCTTAAGCCACGAAAAAATATCCGCGTGATTGAAACCGACACAGTTCCTAAAACCTATTCGGCTGGCCCATTTTTAGCTGCCGTCTCTACCGGTGAGCAAGAACCCATCGGCCAACGGATTATTGAGGTGCCCGAAGACCTCGAACAATTTGAAAATCGCGACAGCTACGCACAATTTATCGCCTATGCACCCGTCGGCAGCATCGCAAAAGGGGCTGACTTGGTCAAGACCGGCGGTTTGGGCAAAACGATACCCTGCGCCACCTGCCATGGGCCAAATTTGAAAGGTGTTGGCAATGTACCCTCGATCGCCGGACGATCCCCAAGCTATATCGTACGCCAACTCTATGACATCCAACACGGCGCCCGTGCCGGTACAGCTACGCAACTGATGAAAAGCCCTGTAGCCAATTTAACCTTAGAAGATATGGTTGCGTTAGCCGCTTACCTAGCATCACTTACGCCGTAATCGCAGTTAAGAAGTCCATCACCGGATGGGAATGAATAGTTAATTCATTTTCTAACGGAAATTAGAATTACATCGCTATGTCTCGCATCATGTTGCTACGACTAGCTTAGGAGCCGAATTTGCAAACAGCTTCTTAGGCAATATCCTTCAAGGGTACCATCGGCTGTCCAGGCCGTGCGGCTGGATAACTCAATAACATCACTGCGCGATACCCCTCATGATTACTAACACAGGTCACATCCGTCGTATAATGATGACTTCGATCATCAAACAAGAACAAACCCTGACCCGGCGAGAGGACACCATTAAACAACACCTGCTCTCTTTTATGATCGGTAATCAAGGTCACTGCTGCATCGGGCAGCAAATTACGCTTACCTAAACAGACAATACCCAAGGCAATGACCCCATCTCGATGAATACCTTCAACCGCTGTTTTTCCGAGCAGACGAGATGAACATTTAATCAACTGAACCTGCACGAGTATTTCTTGATTAGCACGCAAATGAAAGGCTTGAGCAAATTTTTTGATAATCAACTTAAACACGGGATCAGCAAATAATTTATCTTCAATTGGCGGGTAATTTCGTGAAATATCACCGTGGGTAGGATTAATCTCTGCGCTTTGAAATAAAGGGCCATGCGGTTGGAGAACCAGAAGACCGTCATCTGTTACCGTCACACGGGCGATCGCTTTAAAGCGAAAACCTTCAGACACATAAGGATCTTGGGGAATTCTACTAAAAAATGTACGTAAAGACCGTGTGTTCACCACAATCTGTTCTTGAATCGGCGTCAACCTCGCTATATCCAATGAAGGCACAGAATGCCCCTTCATTGTGGCGGCATTTAACGTCTGAGTTCGAAAATAGGGAGGAATTTGTGTTATCGGAACTCGCGAAAACAACAATGCTGGCAGCATCAATCCATAACCGATTTTCATAATTACTACCTCATTACCCACCGATTTAAGGAACTCACCATGCCAAATGCATTACCCTACTTCGCTTGCTGATTGTTAATTCATTTTCTAACGGGAATTAGAATTAGATTGACATGCATCAATTCACTTCACCGATACGATCCGTTAAATACATGACACCTATCATGACCACCGTCGTCGTCATCAACACGACAGGGCCAAATAACCAAGAAAACAGCGGCAACGAAAATAAAAACAAGCGCTGCCCCAACGAATACCAATCACCTGCGCGGCTTAAATAAATAATCAACACATCACGCTGACCGTTGATGCGGCGCTTCTCCACCGGAATAGACACCATAAAACTACTATGCCCATAGTAACGAATGGTGGTCAGCAAACAAAATAAGACGATCAATTCCAACAAAATCAAAATAAATAATTTAGCGGCGAGCACAGAGGGCGGAACCGCACTGATCGGTAGTACAGTGGCCAAGGTCGCCATAATTTGATCTTGATGAGCGCTCATGGTGAGCAAGCCAATTAAAAACAGCACCGTGGTTGAAGCCAAAACACTGGCAACCATCAAGGCATTTCTTAAGGTTTGCACGGCAAGAACATCCGCAGCGTCGATATGAATTAATGCTGCCACCCACGAATGACGCAAACGTCGATTTTCAGCCGGGATACTCAACGGTGAAAAACGCCCCATTCTGCCGGTGATCACCCACCAATACAGTATCAGCAACAGTACACTGAACAATAATGCGCTCAGTTCATAAATCCAATTTGGCACGTCCATGTGCATATTAACCATTTAACCCTTGGGTTTTGAGATACTCTTCGTAGGTGCCTTTAAAGTCTACTATCTTACGATCTTTGATTTCGATAATACGGGTTGCTAACGAAGAAACAAATTGCCGATCATGACTGACAAAAATCAAGGTGCCATCATAGTGTTCGAGCGCCAGGTTAAGCGCTTCAATAGATTCCATATCCAAATGATTGGTCGGCTCATCCATAATCAGCACGTTGTGATTTCTCAACATGAGTTTGCCAAACAACAAACGACCCTTCTCACCACCTGAACACACTTGCGCATTTTTATTACTTTCATCTGAAGAAAACAATAAACGACCTAAAGTTGCCCGCATGGTTTGATCATCATCCGCTGGTTTACGCCATTGGCTGATCCAAGCAAATAACGTCAAGGGCTCGGCAAATTCGTGTTCGTGATCCTGAGCGAAATAACCAATATCTGCATTTTCAGCCCATTTGATTTCGCCTTCATTGGGCTGTATTTCATTCACTAGGCAACGCAACAAGGTGGTTTTACCGACACCATTACCGCCAATCACCGCAACCCGCTCACCGGCAGCAATTAATAAACTGTTTTTGCGAAATAAGGTCTGACCATCAAAACCATGGGCTAGTTTTTGTACTTCCACCGCTTGACGATGTAGTTTTTTATGCTGACTAAAGCGAATAAAAGGACTGACGCGACTGGAAGGAATCACTTCATCCAATTGAATTTTTTCAATCTGCTTGGCGCGAGACGTCGCTTGTTTAGCCTTGGAAGCATTCGCTGAAAACCGACTAACAAACTGCTGTAAGTCGGCGATTTGCGCTTTCTTTTTAGCATTGTCAGACAAGAGCTTGTCGCGTGCAGCGGTCGACGCCATCATGTAGTCATCATAAGTACCCGGATAAATTTTCAACGTGCCGTAATCCATGTCGGCCATGTGAGTGCACACCGAGTTTAGAAAATGCCGGTCATGCGAAATAATGATCATGGTACATTCGCGGGCATTTAATAAAGTTTCTAGCCAGCTTATGGAATGAATATCTAAGTTGTTGGTCGGCTCATCTAATAACAAGATATCGGGATCGGAAAATAACGCTTGCGCCAACAGGACCCGCAACTTCCATCCTGGCGCGATTTCGCGCATTGGACGCTCATGCTGATCAATCGGAATACCTGCACCCAACAAAATATCGCCAGCACGGCTCTCGGCGGTATAACCATCCATTTCCGCAAATAACACCTCCATTTCCGCCACGAGCATGCCGTCTTCTTCCGACAAATCCGGCAGTGCATATAAACGATCACGCTCAGTTTTGGCATACCATAATTCACGGTATCCCATGATGACCGCATCCAGCACTGAGTAGTCTTCAAACGCAAACTGATCTTGATTGAGCTTACCGACACGGGTATTGGGCAATAAACTGACGTTACCTGCCGTGGGCGTCAGCGAACCATCCAGAATTTTCATAAAGGTCGATTTGCCGCAACCATTGGCACCAATCAACCCATAACGATGACCATCACCAAACTTGGCGGAAATATTTTCAAATAACGGCTTAGCACCAAATTGCATGGTGATGTTGGCAGTAGAAATCACGGATAGATCCTAAGAAAACGAAATGGCAGCAACTATACGATTTTTTGGCAGGTATATCAAAAACAATACGCAAAACAGTCATTCTCAACCATACAAACGTACAAAGAAAGGCTAGAACATCACACCAACCGTCACCCGCTCGTTAGCACTTAAATCTCGATGCGTGACAACCTCTTTAAAGCCTTTATCCCGCATGGCCTTGCGCACGGCCTCACCTTGCATCGCGCCATGCTCCAGAAATAGCCAACCAGGCGAATTAAGATACCAAGGTGCGCTGAAGATCAATTGATGCAAATCATCTAAGCCGGTTTCGCCACTCACTAATGCACTTTGCGGCTCAAAACATAGCGCTTCTAAATGCTCGTCTTCAGCCGCGATATAGGGTGGATTTGAAACGATGACATCAAATCGGGCATCCATGGCACTGAACCAATCCGCACATACCCACTGAATCTGCTTTTGATCCAAGCGCTGCGCATTACGCTGGGCGACTTTTATCGCGGGCCAACTACGATCAATGGCCACGATATTTAAACCGGCAAAGGTTTTGGATAGCGCAATGGCGATCACGCCCGAGCCAGTACCCAGCTCTAACACGCTGGCAGCAGTATTTTTTTGCAGATGCTCAATTGCTAAAATCACCAGTGTTTCGGTTTCAGGGCGTGGGATTAACGTGTCAGTGGTCACCTCGACATCAAAGTCCCAAAATGGCTTTTCACCAATTAAATAGGCAACTGGTTCACCCTGCTGCCTTCGTGCGAGCAGTTTTTCAAAGGCGATGACCTGATCAGGCATCGGCACATAATGTGCGGCCAATACCAGTTGTGCGCGAGAGTACTTCAGCACAAAACCCAGCAGACATTCGACATCCAGTAAGGGTGACGCTGAATCAACCAGATTCAGGCGTGAACGACGAATTAACTCTCTTACCGTTACAGGGTCACCCTGCATCCACGACATAAATCACCCACCTTAATTAATCACCTGCTAGATTAATCACCTGCCAGGGCTGCCAACAAATCGGCTTGATACTCTTGCCGCAAAGGATGTAGCAAGTCATCCAGCCGGCCCTCCATAATTTCTGGCAACTGATACAAGGTTAAATTAATACGATGATCCGTGACGCGACCTTGCGGATAGTTATAGGTACGAATACGTTCTGAACGATCCCCACTACCCACCAAGTTACGCCGCTGCTCACTCTGTGCTTTATTTTGCTGTTGGCGTGCATTATCCAACAACTTGGCCTGCAGCCAGGCTAACGCCTTGGCTTTATTTTTATGTTGAGAACGTTCATCTTGACACTCAACCACCGTACCCGTGGGGATATGGGTAATGCGAATCGCAGAATCGGTGGTATTAACGTGCTGACCGCCTGCACCGGACGAACGAAACGTATCGATGCGTAAGTCACTTTTATCGATATTAATCGATTCAATGGCTTCAACTTCCGGCATCACCGCCACCGTACAAGCCGACGTGTGAATGCGCCCTTGTGCTTCGGTAACCGGTACACGCTGCACCCGATGTGCGCCCGATTCAAATTTCAACTCAGCATACACATTTTCACCACATACTCGGCCAATAATTTCTTTATAACCGCCATGTTCGCCATCACTCGCACTGATCAGCTCTAAACGCCAACCGCGTTTTTCCGCATATCGACCATACATCCGAAATAAATCTCCGGCGAAAATTGCGGCCTCATCCCCACCCGTACCCGCTCGCACCTCTAAAAATACATTGCTTCGATCATTCGGATCATGCGGCAACATCAACTGCTGTAACGCCAATTCAGCCTGCGTAATGTTCGCCGCAATCAATTGCCGCTCCTCTTCCGCCATGCGTCGCATGTCAAGATCATCATCCTTTAACCACTGCTCTGCCTGCTGTAAATCTTGTTGGAGTTGTTGATAATGTCGATAGTTTTCCACCACCGGTTCAATTTCAGCGTACTCGACTGACAACTGTCGGAACTGCGCTTGCTTGGCTAATACTTCAGGGCTGCTTAAGAGCGCTGCTATTTCTTGATAACGCTCCGAGAGCGCGTCTAGCTTATGGAGAATGGAGGTTTTCATGAGTGGTTAAAATGGCCTTTGAGATAGCTTACAAGCACTTACTTTTCGGGAATCGACAAACCAATACGATGGGCAATATCCACCGCCAGCACGTTAAAATCCTTATAGGCCTCAGTGACGGCATTGGCATGTGCACCAATGGCACCATCTGCTGATTTCAGCAAAAAAATGGGCTTACGTGCTTCCTGCGCCAATGGCATCAAGCTGTTGTAGTTTTTGAGCCTGGCCAAACAGTAGGGATCACCTTCAATCCCAGGTACCGCATCATCGACAGGAATTCCCAACACGCTGCGACGAAACTCAGCGGGTATTTGATCCAGCCAGCGAGTATAAGCTTGAACTGGGCGCGTCAACTTCACACCATGGCGCATGGCGATATAACCAACCGGAACAACATTACCGAGTGGTAAAGCAAAGTCCGCATTCACCCAATTATCAACCCGCTTTTTCCAGCCTAACTTCCAATCGCGCAACGTTGGCCCAAGATTACGCAAACCCTGCAAAGAAAATAAATCCGCACCGAGTGGAATCACCACATGGTCACTGGCCAATAAGGTAGCACGATTGATCGCCCCCAAATTAGGGCCCACATCAATGATAATTAAATCGGCAGCATGGCGCTGTGCAGCTTCTTGGGTTGATCGCCAAAACGCCGTCAATATACGAAATGGGCGCGACTGATTTTTATCATTATTCGCCGCACCCCATTCCGTAGCTAACGTATCCTCAAAATCTGATAAAGCAATATCGCCGGGAATCAGCGCCAGATTAGGCTCAATGCGCTGCAACTCTATCGGCTGGAAATCCGCAACATCTAATAAAGGTTTCACACTCCGAAAAATAGTATTGGCTTTATCGGGTTGCTGCCAGAGTCCCGCTAATAAATCCTCATTCAGAAAAGCCGCCGTCAGATTTGCCTGTGGATCTAAATCAGCAACCAGTACGCGCACCCCAAGCTGCGCAAACATCCAAGACAGGTGATAAACCAACGAGGTTTTACCAACACCACCCTTGTTGTTAAAAAACGTTAGCACCGAAACGCTCAATGGGCTCTCCTAATAATGGTCGACACATGCGTATCACTCAAAACAAACTCAAGCGAGGGATTGGCATTTTTTTGCAACTCAGCACGAGCAGTGGCGATACCCACGCCAAATCTTTGTACAAAACCTAATACTTTCATTGCTTCAGCAATGTTTGGATTTCGATAGTCAGTCATACCCGGCTGACCAAAGTTACTGCAAGTGACTACACCGTAAGGACCACCTGGATTAATCATTTCAATTCGATCAGAAAACCAGGTGACCTTTATCGGCGCATTGGTTTGTTCATAGCTGCGATGCATCACACAGTTACGCACCAATTGCTGCAATGCAGCCAGCGGATAATCTGCGCGACGCGCTTCAGTGGATTGACTCAGAAGATCGACGGAAGTCGTGATATGGGCTTTTAACTTATCATCAATTTTTTTCAGTACGTCACTCAGCCTACCATCAATCAGCGATTCATCCACAATAGGCGCATCCAACTGCTCGCCATTCAAACGCAAAAATTGTATGTAAGCACAAGGAATTAAATCCCTAGGTCGGTTACCCAACACTAGACTACCCAGAACGGTTGGTATACAACTATCGACTGACTCGATCATCCGACAAGCACTTAAACGCTGTTCATAGCTTCGATGATTCGCTTCTAACACATCACGCGAAAACGCACTATTTAAGTACTCACTATTAAAAATAGTCTTATCAAGATCAAACAAGCTAGCAAAAGAAACTGGCTGAAGATCGAAAGGCAAATCGCGATGACGACGACGCTCATTGAGAATCCGTTCATCTTGCGCACTAGCTATAGCACGACGAGGCCCAGTACGAATCCAAGCTCGCCCCTTGTAACGAACCGGCGGTGCATCAGCAGGTTGAACTGTAATCACCACCACCACATGACCACTCAGCACACGGTTTTCAATCGTTAGGGTCGGGATAGGTAAAATATTACCATCGCCACGGATATCGGCAAGAGAACACAGTAACTCATCGGTAACCGGCAAATCAATAAAGTTACCATCATCCTTAACACCGATGAATACAACTCCTGGCTTACGATATCCTGATAAATCATTTGCAAACGCACACACTGCTTCTCGCACTTTGGTAGGCGCATCACCTTTAAAACTTTCTTTGCGTTCTACTCGATCTGATTCAAGATCACTTAAAAGCAGCAATAATTCCTGATCATTTAATCGCATATCTACACTGGCTCAAATTCAAGAGAAAATTAATCTTCATTATTCAAGCCCAACAATTGCTGGGCAAAGTCTAAGAGTTCATAGCGGCCCTGTTTGGCCGCTTGCTTTAGTTGCAAGCTAGGGTCATGCATGATTTTGCGTGTGAGGTCATGACCAAAGCGCCGCAATACTTCTTCAGGGGGCTTACCCTGTTGCAAGGCCTGAAGCGCTTTATCAAGTTGCGCCCGCTGTAAGGCGTCGATTTTATCACGGTAACGACTCACGGTGGTGGCGGCTTGCTGCGCTTTTAATTGCAGCAAATAATCCGCCGCTTGATGGGCAATTAAGGATTCAGCCACCACAGCAGCTTCCTGACGCTTTTGGTGATGATCACTGATCACGCTTTGCAAATCATCAACCGTATACAAAAATACCGGCTTAAGCTCAGCAACTTCGGGTTCAATGTCGCGTGGAACCGCCAGATCCATCAAAAACAACGAACGGTTTTTACGAATTTTCAGCGCGGCCTCCACCATACCTTTTCCAATAATGGGTAGTTGACTCGCCGTAGAACTGACCACAACATCCACCAGCGCCAAGTGCTGGGGTAAATCCAACAATAAAATCGGTGTGCAAATTACGGAATCGGAAGCCAAATCCGCAACCAACGTTTGCGCTCGACTTAAAGTACGATTGGCAACCGTAATGTGCTGCACACCCGCTGAAATAAAATGACGAGCAACCAACTCAATGGTTTGACCCGCCCCAACCAACAATACCCGCTGCTGATGGAGATCACTAAAAATACGTTGAGCCAACTTCACAGCGGTGGCAGCGACGGAAACTGAGTTAACACCAATATCGGTATCGTGTCGCACTTGTTTGGCCATCGAAAAACCATACTGAAATAAGTGCTGCAGCCCGCTGCGCAAAGTGCCCGCCTGCTCAGCAAGACGATAGGCCGTCTTAAGCTGACCGAGAATTTGTGGTTCACCCAATACCAAGGAATCCAAGCCACTAGCCACGCGTAAAAGATGACGAATCGCATCTTCGGCATAATATTGGTAACCACTTTGCCGCAACTGCGCTAATGGTAGCTGCCGCACCTGACTCCACCATTGCCAAAGCGGTTCAATTTCAGTGAGTGAGTCTTCTTCAATTCGGGAATCCACAACCTTATCTACTACTGGCGTCAACGCATTAGATGATAAACAATAAAATTCGGTTCGATTACAGGTGGATAATAAAGCAACCTCTTGAATCCCAGGTAATGTTTGCAATTGCGTTAACGCTTCAGGCTGCTGCTCCTCCGAAAATGATAGCTGCTCACGCAATGCCACAGCAGCTGTACGATGGTTAATACCCACAACCCAAAGATTCATGCGATTTTCACTATCCACCGACCATGCTCTAGCACTAACCCGCCTACGAAAATCAATTAAATTTATTGATTAACAAACAATTTTGCGCCGAGAGCACTCGAGTCCGCTACGATTAATCAGTAGAATGAAATGCTTCGGCTTCCTACTTATTCCTACTCTTTATTGATGACACTTATGACTCATTTTAGATACCTGCTCCCACTTCAGTCACTCATACTACTAATCACTTGTTTAAGTGGGTGTGGCCATTGGCCGCATCAAAAAACAACTCAGATAGATACTGTTAAGGTAGACGCAAATTCAGCAGACGAAAAGCTCAGCACGCAAACTAACATGCTGCACTCTGCATCAACCCCAGCCATCGCAACACAGAGCAATCTAACAACAATCTCCCCTACACCTGAACTCAGCGCTAACACGCTAGGAGACCTTATGCTGGCTGAAATGGCCAGCAAACAAAATCGGCTCGACGTCACGCTTGGCAACTATATCAAACAAGCTCATCAAACTCATGACCCAGAAATCATCGCACGCGCTTCGCACATTGCGCAGTATATTAATGCGAATCAAGCCTCATTGGACATGGCCAAATTATGGATCAGCGTAGAGCCCGACAGCATCGAAGCCCTACAACTTCTCACCATTCATATGATACGCACCCTGAATTTTGATGAAGCCATGCATTATATGGATCGCTTATTGGCGTTAAAGGCAAAAGCTAACTTTGATTTTTTAATAGCCCAAGCCAGCCAACTGAACAAAACTCAACGCAATGCTGTTATTCAAAAGTTTAATCAACTGTTGCAAAAATATCCGAATGAAGCTCAACTCTGGCTCACCAAAGCAATACTTAGCGAGCAAAATGCCGAACATGATCAAGCATTAGAACTGACTAATACCAGTCTCGACCTAGAACCCAATGCCATTGTGGCTATAGTTTTTAAAGCGGCATTGCTCGTCAATAAACAAAAAACCAAAGACGCCTTGAGACTGCTAAAAAATTCCGTAAAGCGAAATCCAGAGAATAAGCGCCTTGGCATTGTGTATGCGCGCTTACTGATTCAAAATAATCAACTCAAACTCGCGCAGCATCAGTTTACGGATCTAGTCAATCGCAACCCTGAAGACAGCGACCTATTATTAACGTTAGCTTTACTCTCTTGGGAAAATAAACTCAACAACCAAGCCAAAAATTACCTACAGCAATTGCTCACACAGCAACAAAAAATTAATGAAGCCTACTACTACCTAGGACAAATTGCAGAAACAGAAAATGACCCTAAAGGCGCTATTAGTTATTATCAGCAAATTAGTGAAACACCACAATACGGGCAAGCTCAAATCGCTATCGCTGAACTTTATGCCAAGGAACATCAACTTCCACAAGCCAGAAAAACGCTAAGAGAAGCTCGAATTCAACAGCCAGCGCAAGCGGTACCCTTTTTTATTATTGAAGCAGAGTTATTAACGCAAGCCAAAGAAATAGAGCAAGCTTATCAACTTTTCGATACTGCACTGATAGCTTATCCGAACAATATCGATCTACTTTACGGTCGAGCAATGCTTTTTGCCGATCAACAGAAACATCCTGCAATGGAAGTTGATCTTCGTAAAATTTTACAACTTGACGCGAATAACGTGATGGCATTAAACGCCTTAGGTTACAGCCTAGCTGAACGCGGTGAGCGATTACCAGAGGCGATCAGCTTAATTGAAAAAGCAGCCGTTTTAAAACCAAACGACCCTGCAATTTTAGATAGTTTAGGATGGGTTTACTTCAAAAATGGCAACCTGTCTTCCGCGCAGCAATATTTACAGAAAGCCTATCAGATCATGCAAGATCACGAAATTGCAGCGCATCTTGGTGAGGTGTTGTGGATATCAGGTTATCACCAAGAAGCCAAACGTATTTGGCAACAGGCCTTAAAAAACAAACCCGACAGCCAGCCCCTTCAACAAACCGTGAAACGATTTATAAAAGATTAAGGATTTATAATGATAAATAAGAATAAAATGTTAAAGCTATTCCTATGTGGCATAGCTTTACACGGGTGCGAACATTTAGAAAGAGAGGTTAAGCAACCATCAACACAGGAAGCACTTTCTTCTCAACAAAGACTACAGCAACTTAAACAGTGGAAAATCAGTGCAAAAGTTACCGTCGAAAGACATGGTCAACACTACTCTACCGCATATTTAAACTGGCAACAAAATGGCGAAAATTATGACATCAACATCACCAGCCCCTTTGGTGATAGTCATCTACAAATAAACAAAGATGGCAAAGCTATCACAGCAACATCAACAGTAGCGGATGCCCCAGTCAAAAAATACAACATAAAAAACATCGATGATTTCGCAAACAAACTGAGCGGGCTTAAGCTTCCAGTAGAACAGTTACAATATTGGATTAAAGGAACACCAGATCCAAGGCAGGAATATTTTCAACCTGAATATGATGCAAACAATAACTTAATCAGTATCATTCAAGATGATTGGTACATCCAATGGAATCGATTTGATCCCAATCAGAAACCACAACTTCCCCACAAAATTAAAGCTACACAAGAAAAAAACGGATCTTTAAAAGTAACGGTAATTATAGCTGAATGGAAAAAATGAAGTAGAGATAAAGAGGCACCAGCCCCTTTATCTAGGAGGTAAACAAAGATAAATCCTGAAAAAACTAGGGGTAAAGATCATAGTAATGTAATTAATGCATATCATCTGTAGTAGTAGGCAAAGGTCGATCAACCAACTCAACATAAGCCATTGGCGCATTATCACCAGCACGAAAACCGCACTTTAAGATTCGCAAATAACCGCCAGGACGTTGGGAATAAAGTGGACCCCATTGTGTAAAAAGCTTACCTACTGCGCTCTTATTTCGCAATCTATCAAAAACTAAGCGTCGATGAGCAACACTATCTTCTTTACTAATAGTTATTAATGGCTCTGCGAATGAACGTAAAGATTTAGCTTTTGGTAGAGTTGTTTTTATTAGACCACACGCCACGAAAGAATTAGTCATATTACGAAACATTGCTTTTCTATGACTACTATCGCGACCGAAACGACGTCCTACTTTTTTATGTCTCATGATATTAACCTATGAATATAATTATTTACGTTGCCTGGCATTTAAACGATCATCGTCTTTTAAACTTTGAGGAGGCCAATTATCCAAACGCAACCCAAGTGATAAACTTTTAGAAGCTAGAACATCCTTAATTTCTGTTAAAGATTTTCTACCCAAATTTGGAGTTTTTAAAAGTTCAACTTCTGTCCGTTGTACAAGGTCTCCGATATAATAAATATTTTCAGCCTTCAAACAGTTAGCAGACCTAACGGTCAACTCAAGATCATCGACAGGTCGCAATAAAATGGGATCGATCTTTTCTGCTGATTGTTCAGGCTCGGGAGTATTAGTTTGATCGAATGTTACAAAAATAGATAATTGTTGCTGAAGAATACTTGCAGCACGTCGTATAGCCTCTTCTGGATCAATCGTTCCATTGGTTTCTAAATCAATAATTAATTTATCCAAATCAGTACGCTGCTCGACACGTGCACTTTCAACTACAAAAGCTACTCTACGAATAGGGCTGTAAGATGCATCTAAACGAAGTTTACCAATAGACTGAGTTTCTTTATCAGCATCAGCTATTTCAGCTGGATGATAACCACGTCCACGCTTAACCAAGATCTTCATACGCACTTCACCAGAATCATTAAGATGAGCAATAACATGATCAGGGTTGATTACCTCAACAGAATGATTAAGCTTAATATCACCAGCTGTTACAGCACCAGGTCCTTTCTTGATAAGATCTAGAACTGCTTCTTCACCCTCTCTCATTCGTACTGCAACACCCTTAAGATTTAAAAGGATTTCTATAACATCTTCCTGCACACCTTCTAGAGTACTATATTCATGTAGTACACCATCGATTTCAGCTTCCGTAACTGCACAACCAGGCATGCTAGACAAAAGGATACGGCGTAAAGCATTTCCAAGTGTGTGGCCAAATCCACGCTCTAATGGCTCCAGTGTAACTTTTGCATGAGTATTAGAGATTTCTTGTACTCCAATATTTTTTGGTTTTAAAAATTCGGTTGCTGCGGACCGCTGCATACAAAAACCTCAAATTGATCGGTGAAAGATTGTTTCAAAGCTAAATTTATTTAGAATAAAGTTCAACAATAAGATTTTCGTTAATATCACTAGGCAAATCAGTGCGCTGAGGCAAAGACTTAAAGACACCACGCTTGTTTTCTTTATCAACTTCAATATAAGACATGGAATCGCGCTGCTCAGACATTTCGAGAGCAGCTTGCACTCTAAGCTGATTGCGGGATTTCTCACGAACAGCCACAACATCTCCGGGCTTAACTTGGTATGAAGCTATATTGACAACTTTGGTGTTCACTTCAATCGATTTATGAGAAACCAATTGACGTGCTTCGGATCGTGTTGAACCAAATCCCATTCGATAAACAACGTTATCCAACCTGCACTCAAGCAAAATCAAAAGATTTTCACCTGTTGGACCCTTTCTTCTTGCAGCCTCATGATAATAAAGACGAAACTGCTTTTCTAAAATTCCGTAACTTCTACGCAATCTTTGCTTTGTTCGCAATTGGTTACCATAATCTGAGGGACGACCACGACGTTGGCCATGCTGACCCGGTGCACTTGTACTGCGGCATTTATTTTCGTAAGAACGAACACCACTTTTCAAACCAAGATCGACACCTTCTCGACGTGATAACTTACATTTAGGACCTAGATATCGAGCCATAACACTATTAAACCCCATAATTACATTTAGATAATTACTTTTTGATAATTACTTTTTGATAATTACTTTATACACGTCTTTGCTTGGACGGACGGCATCCATTATGTGGCCGAGAAGTACCGTCAGTAATGCGCGAAACTTTATAGCCTACACCATGTAAAGCACGTACAGCTGAATCACGTCCTGGTCCGGGACCTCGAACAACAACTTCAAGATTTTTTAAACCGTACATCTCCATGGCTGATTGCCCAGCTCGCTCTGCAGCAACTTGAGCGGCAAAAGGGGTACTTTTTCGTGAACCTCTAAAACCACATCCACCTGAAGTAGCCCATGATAATGTATTACCAGACATATCAGTTAGTGTAATAATTGTGTTGTTAAATGAGGCATGGATATGCGCAACACCATCAATAACTATTTTTTTGACTTTCTTTTTAACTTTGACAGATTGTTGCTTTGCCATAATTACACCTTGAAATAATACTGAAAAAAACTTTATTTAGTTACTTGCGAATAGCTTTACGCGGACCTTTACGAGTACGAGCATTTGTTTTAGTGCGTTGACCACGCAAAGGCAAACCCTTACGATGACGTAATCCACGATAACTAACCATATCAATCAATCTTTTAATGTTCATAGAAATCTCACGGCGCAGATCACCTTCCGTTTGATATCTTCCTACTTCAGCACGCAAAGCTTCAACATCAGCAGAGGATAGATCTTTAATCTTTTGACTACTGACCACGCCAGCAGCCTCACAAATCTTAAATGCTGAAGTACGACCAATACCAAATATTGAAGTAAGGGCTACCCAAGAATGCTTATTATCCGGGATATTAACACCGCCAATACGTGCCATTTATAAAATGCTCCAGTTAAACAATTAATCGCTATTATCAGCGATTATAAAAGATATAATAAAATAAATTAACCCTGACGCTGCTTATGCCTAGGTTCAACTTTACAAATAACACGCAGACTACCACGTCTGCGCACCATTTTACAGTTACGACAAATTTTTTTAACAGATGCACGAACTTTCACAGAATTCACCTCTTCTTAAAATTAGACTTAGCAAGCAAAGACTCGTACTGGTGAGACATCAAGTGTGATTGGATTTGAGTTAAAAAATCCATAACGACCACCACTACAATCAATAAAGAAGTTCCACCCAAATAAAAGGGTACTTTAAACCAAACTTGTAAAAATTGAGGCAATAAACAAACCAATGTAATATACACAGCACCAACCAGTGTGAGTTTTGCTAGAACGCCATCAATATATTTGGCCGAATGTTCACCAGGCCTTATACCTGGGATAAAAGCGCCAGATTTTTTCAAATTATCTGCTACTTCACGTGGATCGAACATCAACGCTGTATAAAAAAAACAGAAAAAAACTATACCAACTGCAAATAAGAGAACGTATAAAGGTTGACCTGGGCTTATCGACATGGACATATTTTGTAGCCATGACCAGTCGCGTGAGGACGCAACCCACTGTCCTATACTAGCTGGAAATAATAAAATACTCGTTGCGAAAATTGGTGGTATAACGCCTGCCATATTAATTTTTAACGGTAAATGACTTTGTTGAGCGGCATAAATTTTTCGGCCTTGCTGGCGCTTAGCATAACTAATGGTAATTCGACGCTGACCCTTTTCTACAAAAACAACAAAAGCAACAACTGCAATCGCTACTATTAACACTAAAAAAACAACCAATAGATTTAAATCACCCTGTCTTGCCGATTCTAAGGTCTGTCCGATTGAAGCAGGCAATCCAGCAACGATTCCAGAGAAAATTATCATTGATATCCCATTACCAATTCCGCGCTCTGTTATCTGCTCACCTAGCCACATTAAAAAAATAGTACCCGTTACTAAAGTCACGACAGCAGTGAAGACAAAGCCAGGGCCTGATAACAAAGCTATTCCTTGACTTTGCAACCCTATAGACATACCAAAGGACTGAACAACAGCAAGTAACAAGGTACCATAACGGGTATATTGAGAAATTTTTCTCCGACCAGATTCACCCTCTTTTTTAAGTTGTTCTAAAGCTGGCGTTACTGCAGTGAGTAATTGCATAATAATAGATGCAGAAATATAGGGCATAATTCCTAAAGCAAACAAACTCATTCTTTCAAGCGCACCACCTGAAAACATATTGAATAATGAAACAATCGTACCTTGGTTTTGATGAAAAATTGAAGCAAGACGATCTGGATTAATTCCGGGAACTGGAACATGAGCACCTGTGCGATAAACCAGAATAGCAAAAAAAAGAAAACGTAAACGCGACCATAGTTCAGACATACCCTTTTGATTGCTTGCAAGGCCAGCGAGTGTGCTATTAACCATTGGAAATCCTTATTTATTAACAAGCACAATCAAGAAACTGAACCACCAGCAGCAACTATCGCTTCACGTGCACCTTTTGTTGCATGAACGCCGCGCAAGTGATAAGCAGAGTCAACATTTCCTGACAAAAAAAATCTTGCTCTCTTTTGATTTTTTTTGAGAAGACCTGCATCCATCAACTCTAAGAGCGTGACAGAACCTCCTGTTAAACGAGATAGAGATGATAGAGGGAGAGAAGTAGTTTCACGCGAAACACGCGAAGAAAAACCAAACTTGGGTAAACGACGCTGCAGAGGCATTTGACCACCTTCGAAACCGGGACGAACTTTTCCACCGGTCCTAGATTTCTGCCCCTTGTGACCACGACCACATGTTTTGCCGAGGCCACTGCCAATACCACGACCTAGGCGTTTACGCTGCCGTCTAACTGAATTTGGAACCGTGAATTGATTTAGTAACATGTTAATTATTCCACTTTAAGTAAATATTGGATTTTGTGGACCATACCCATAACAGAAGGGGTTCGCTCTAATACAGAAGTACTACCAATTCTACGAAGTCCTAAACCTAAGATACATCCTTTGTGACATTTTAAACGTCCATTTGGACTTTTAATTAATGTAACTGTTACAGTTTGGTTAGTTGACATAACAAGCTCTTTAAAAATTAGGACAAAATGAAATCAACAGTTTTTCCACGCTTTGCAGCAATCCACTCAACTGATTTTTGAGCTTTCAAACCTGAGAAAGTCGCACGCACAACATTTACTGGGTTAGTAGAACCGTAACACTTAGATAAAACATCTCCGATTCCTGCCACTTCTAATACTGCTCGCATAGCGCCACCAGCAATGATACCTGTACCCGGAGATGCCGGTTGCATATAGATTTTAGATGCTCCATGTGCAGCTTTGACAGCATGCTGTATGGTAACACCTTTCAAATCAACCGTAATAATATTACGTTTTGCAGCTTCAAGCGCTTTTTGGATAGCAGTTGGTACTTCACGTGCCTTGCCTCGACCATAACCAACACGACCTTTACCATCACCCACAACTACCAGAGCTGTAAAACTAAATATTCGCCCACCCTTAACTACTTTAGAAACACGATTAACTTGGACTAATTTTTCTTGCAAGCCATCAGACTTATCATCAGCACGTGACATCTGCTAGATCCTCTTTAAAATTGTAAGCCAGCTTCACGAGCGGCATCTGCCAAAGCTTTAACTCGACCATGATATTTAAAACCAGAGCGATCAAAAGCAACTTTTGTTATACCCGCATTTGTAGCTAGATCGGCAACTCGCTTACCAACAACCATTGAGGCAGCAATATTTCCATGAGGCAAACCTGCATTAGCTTTGTAAAATTTATCAATCGTAGAGGCTGCAACTAAAACTTTACCCAACAATACAATTTGCGCATACATGTGACGAGGGGTACGATGAACTAGCAAACGTGGCACACCCATTTCTTTAATTTTACAACGCGTACGTTTACCACGTCTTAAGCGTGAAACTAGTTTGATATTTTCTGAATTTCGCGATGGCATAAGATAGTCTCAATTGCACGAAGCTAATTATTTCTTTTTAGCTTCTTTTCGATGGATATTCTCACCCTTGTACTGTATTCCTTTTCCTTTATACGGCTCAGGAGGGCGCAGGCTTCTAATTTTTGAGGCAACTTCTCCCAATTGCTGATTATCGTTACCTGTTAATACAATTTCAGTTTGTGTCGGCGTAAGCGCTGTTACACCTTTTGGTAAAATAAAATCAACCGGGTGTGAAAAACCAATCGTTAAACTTATTACATCGGCTTTACTCTGAGCTCTATAACCAACACCGACAAGATCAAGCCTGCGCTCAAACCCTTGACTAACTCCAATAATCATATTTTGAATTAAAGCCCGAAGGGTACCAGCTTGGATCCAAGAAGATTTATTAGGCAACTTAGGCAAAACTAAATAAAGGTCACCAGATTTTTTAATTTCAACTAACTCATGTTTAATATGTGTTAACGTCCCTTTTCCTCCGATAACAACGACTTTACTATCATCAAATGAGAGCGAAACACCAACAGGCAGTTGCAGAGGTTTTTTTGCAATTCTAGACATTATGAGTTCCATTAATATTGAAAAGAGAGTTAACAAACACTACAAAGAAGTTCACCACCTAAAGAAGCTTTTCTTGCTTCTCTATCTGACATAATACCTTTACAAGTTGAGATAACGGCAATGCCAAAACCATTTTTAATTTTTGGCAGCTCATAACACTTTTTATAAATACGCAATCCAGGCGAACTTATCCGATTAACTTCTTCTATTACAGGTTTACCTTCGAAATATCTTAAAACAACCAAAAGATCTGGCTTTTCAACGGTTCCCAATTTTTCAATGCGCTCAATATAACCTTCGGCCTGGAGGACAGTAGCAATTTTCATTTTAAGTTTCGAGTACGGCATACTGACTGATTTTTTTTCAGACATCTGGCCGTTTCGTATCCGTGTTAACATATCAGCGATCGGATCTTGCATACTCATATCTAAATTCCCATAAACGACTTAAAACAAGTTCTTTAAATTACCAACTGGCCTTCTTAAGACCAGGGACATCTCCACGCATAGCTGCTTCTCGTAGTTTATTGCGGCCAAGACCAAATTTACGATAAAAGCCGTGGGGTCGACCAGTAATGCCACATCTATTTCTTAAACGGCTAGGCGATGAATCACGAGGCAAACGCTGTAACGCAATTTGGGCCAACCACTTTTCTTCATCTGTTGCAGATACACTCTTCATTACTTTTTTGAGCATTTCACGTGTCTTTTTATGTTTAATAACAAGCACTTCTCTTTTTTTTTCTCGCATAATAACAGATAAGCGTGCCATGAAAAATCCTTATTTGATCGGTAAATTAAAAAGCTTCAGCAGTGCCCTAGCTTGATCATCGTTATGCGCTGATGTAGTAATACAAATATCAACACCCCATACTGGATCAGTATCAAAATCAATTTCTGGAAAAACAATAAGTTCTTTAATACCGAAATTATAATTCCCACGACCATCAAAAGACTTCGGATTTAGCCCACGAAAATCGCGCATTCTAGGAAGAGATATTGATATTAGACGCTGTAGAAACTCATACATCGAGTGACCACGGAGAGTAACTTTACAACCAATTGGCCAACCATCCCTAATTTTAAAACTAGCAACTGCTTTTCGTGTTTTAGTAATTATTGGCTTCTGCCCGGATATAGAAGCCATATCTTTAACAGCAGACTCAATCATTTTTTTGTCATTTGCTGCTTCTCCAATCCCCATATTTAAAGTGACTTTAGTAATTCTAGGAATCTGCATGATATTCTGATAGTTGAACTGCTTTTGCATCTCTGGAATAATTGATTTAGTGTAGAAATCTTTAAGTTGACTCACGACACACCCCGACGCGAAACCGAACGGAAAACACGCTCTTTACTTCCATTATCATTTACAGTGAATCCAACACGACCTGATTTACCATCTTTAGGATTGACCAATGAAACATTTGAAATATGTACTGATGCTTCACGCTTAATGATACCCCCTTGTATATTTTTCTGAGGGTTAGAACGAATATGTTTGTGGACAAAGTTAATTCCTTCAACCAGAACACGGTCCTCCATCAATCGTATAACTTTACCTTGCTTGCCCCGATCTTTGCCGGTCAGTATTAACACAGTGTCATCTCGTCTAATTTTTTTCATCGTAATTCTCGATAGGCCCTAATTAAGGCCACGTAGTTTACAGCACTTCTGGTGCTAATGAGATAATTTTCATAAACTTTGCACGTAATTCACGTGTCACTGGCCCAAAAATACGGGTACCTATGGGTTGTTTTTGGTTATTTAACAACACTACAGCATTTTGATCAAAGCGGATCACTGAGCCATCTTGACGACGCACACCCTTTTTGGTTCGGACCACAACAGCAAATAGGACATCACTTTTGGCAACACGACCACGTGCAATGGCTTCTTTAACGGTGACTTTAATGATGTCTCCAATTCTAGCGTAACGACGTTTAGAACCGCCTAACACTTTTATACACAAAACACGACGTGCTCCACTATTATCAGCAACATCTAACTCACTTTCTGTTTGGATCATGACGGCATTCCTCTCGACTGCCTAAAATGGGTATTCAAATCAAGCATATTTTTTTATAACACTAACCAAAGCCCATGTTTTAGTTTTAGAAATTGGACGATGTTCCGCAATAATTACGGTATCACCTACAGAACACTCATTATTTTCATCATGAGCATGCATCTTTGTTGTACGTTTAATGTATTTACCATATAACGGATGCTTAACTTGTCGACTAACACTAACAGTAATTGTTTTTTGCATTTTATTACTTGTCACAATACCGGTAACGATACGACCATTCATTTTTTTTTCTGCAGATTCACTCACCGGTAAATCAACAGAATCTGCAACCTTCTTAATCATGAAAAACTCCAGAAAAATTATGTAGAACGTTTGAGCTCACTAATCAGTGTTTGTATCCTAGCAATTAAACGCTTAGTGTCACCTAATAAATGGGTTGTAGATAATTGCTCCATACCTTTTTGTAAACGTAGCTTGAATAACTTTCCGTATTGTTGTTCCAATAACACAAAAAGCTCATTAAGACTTTTTTGACGCAGCTCTTTAACGTTCATGACTGTCTCTTTACATTAGATGGCGTTTAACAACAGTAGTTTTAATCGGGAGCTTAGCTGCAGCTAATTTAAAAGCTTCAATTGCAACGGATTCAGAAACACCTTCCATTTCATACAATACATGACCAGGTTTAATCTGAGCCACCCAATATTCAACATTACCCTTACCTTTCCCCATACGAACTTCAAGTGGTTTCTTTGTTATAGGCTTGTCTGGGAAAATTCGAATCCATACTTTTGCACCACGCTTTACATGTCGTGTCATTGCTCTTCGTGCAGATTCTATTTGTCGAGCTGTTATACGGCCACGCTCAAGTGCTTTTAAACCGATATCACCAAAAGATACTTTATTACCTTTCTGTGCAAGACCACGATTACGGCCTTTCATTTGCTTACGATACTTTGTACGCTTTGGTTGCAACATAACCAATCCTTAATACTTGCTTTTAAATTAAGCTGTCTTTTGAGCAAAAACTTCTGTAACAGGTTGAACGCCTAAAATTTCACCTTTACAAATCCAGACTTTTACACCAATAGTGCCGTAAGTCGTCTCAGCCCGCTGTTCTGCATAGTCAATATCTGCACGAAATGTATGCAAAGGGACTCGACCTTCACGATACCACTCTGTACGAGCAATTTCAGCCCCTCCTAAGCGACCAGCAACAGCAACCTTAATCCCTTGAGCACCTGATCTAATTGCACCTTGCACTGCTCGTTTCATCGCACGTCTAAACATCACACGTTTTTCTAACTGTGATGCAATGCTCTGTGCAACCAAGTTTGCATCTAGTTCAGGCTTACGAATCTCTTCAATATTAATATGAACAGGAACACCAATAATTTTCGCTACCGATTTACGCAAACCATCTACATCCTCTCCTTTACGACCAATAACTATTCCAGGTCGAGCGGTCTTTATAGTAATTCGAGCATTGTCTGCTGGACGCTCAATCAAAATTTCACTAACAGAAGCAGCTTTCAAACGATTAAATAGATACTGTCTAACCCTCAAATCTGATAAAAGATAATCTGAGTAATTTTTTTTACTTGCATACCATATTGAAGTATGCGCCTTTACGATTCCTAAACGAATACCACGTGGGTGTACTTTTTTTCCCATCTTAGACCCCTAATTTTTTGTTACAAAGAGTATAAACATCTCTTCTGTCCCAATTTATACTTCAGCTAACTTTATAGTAATGTGACTGCTTCGCTTAACAATCCTATCTGCACGTCCTTTTGCTCTCGGCATGATCCGTTTCAATACAGGGGCTTGATCAACATATATCTCAGACACAAACAAATCATCAATGTCTGCACCTTTATTATTTTCGGCATTAGCCACTGCGGACAATAATAGCTTCTTTAAAATTCCAGCAGATTTCTGTTGGCTAAACGTAAGAACACTCAATGCAAGTTCAACAGGAACACCACGGATTTGATCAGCAACTAATCTTGCTTTTCTTGGTGAAACTCTAACTTTACTTAGATATGCAGAAAAACTCATATTAACTCCAATACTTATTTCGCTTTGCGATCACCAGAGTGGCCGCGAAAAGTACGCGTTAAAGCAAACTCACCCAGCTTATGTCCGACCATTTGCTCTGTAATATGGATAGGCAGGTGCTCTTTACCATTGTGTATAGCAATAGTCATATTGACCATATCTGGTAAAACCATAGACCTTCTAGACCAGGTTTTAATTGGTTTACGTGAATTTGTTTCTAAGGCTTTTTCCACTTTTTTTAATAAGTGTTCATCTACAAATGGGCCTTTTTTTAATGATCTTGGCACAAAATCTCCTAGAATAACCGCGATAAATTAGCGACGACGTCTAACAATTAACTTACTTGATGGCTTCTTCTTCGAACGTGTTTTTTTGCCTTTTGTTTTCTTACCCCAAGGAGAAACTGGATGCCTGCCTCCAGAAGTTCGACCTTCACCACCACCATGGGGGTGATCAACTGGATTCATGGCAACTCCACGAACCGTTGGTCTTACTCCTCTCCATCGCTTTGCACCGGCTTTACCCAATGATCTGAGATTATGTTCTGCATTAGATACCTCACCTAAGGTTGCCATGCAATCACTTAATACACGTCGCACTTCACCGGAACGTAAACGCAAGGTAACATAGGCTTCTTCTCTTGCCATTACCTGTATACTTGTACCGGCGCTTCTTGCCAACTGGGCACCTTTACCAGGACGCATCTCTACACAGTGAACAATACTACCAACCGGGATATTACGTAATGGAAGAGCATTACCAACAACAATAGGAGACTCCTGACCTGATATTAACTTATCACCTTCTTTAACATTTTTAGGGGCGATTATGTAACGCCACTCACCATCAGCATACTTCAGTAATGCAATATGAGAAGTACGTGTCGGATCATACTCTAAACGCTCCACCACAGCCGGTACATTGAACTTGTTTCGCAAAAAATCAATACTACGGGTTTTTTGCTTATGACCACCACCAACATGTCGAACAGTAATACGACCAGTATTATTTCTTCCTCCACTACCAAGCTTCGTACGAGTTAAAGCACGGACTGGTTGTCCTTTATAAAGATCAGGATTGACTACTTTTACAACAAAACGGCGACCCGGAGAAGTTGGCTTACACTTTTGGATAATTGCCATGATTAATTCCCTATTTAATTCTTATCAGCGAGCACAAAATCGATGTCGTATCCTGGCTCTAAAGTGACGTAAGCTTTTTTTTCGCTATTACGCCTTCCTGCACGCTGGGCAAAAAACTTACGCTTACCTTTAATATTCAGGGTATTAACAGCTTTTACTTTTACTTTAAAACAAAACTCAACGGCTGATTTAATTTGTGCTTTCGATGCAGATACATCAACGTCAAAAACAAACTGATTAGAACGCTCACAAACACGTGTTGCCTTTTCTGAAACATGAGAAGACAAAATTATTTGGTACCATTTATTATGGACACTACTACGCGCTTCTAAACCTGTATTAACGGCTTGAACATTAGCCATGAATTGACAACCTCTCTTCGAACTGAGCAATCGCAGTTTCTGTTATGATCACGTGGGCAAAAGCAATTAAACTGACCGGGTCAACACTTTGAACATCACATACTTCAAAGTTAACAAGATTTCGTGATGACAAGTACAACGCAGGCGTAACCTCATCCACAATAATCAAAGCCTCAGACATACCTAAAACTTGAAGTCTTTCAATTAAAGATTTTGTTTTGGCATTTTCAACAGAAAAATTTGTTACAACACACAATCTATCCTCTCTAATTAATTGAGAGAAAATGCACTGCAAAGCTCCACGATACATTTTTCTATTCACTTGCTTACGAAAATCTCGAGGGACAGCTGCAAAAGTTTTTCCTCCCGAACGCCATATTGGACTACGAGAACTTCCTGCACGAGCTCTTCCGGATCCTTTTTGCTTCCAAGGCTTTTTACCACCACCGCGTACTTGGGAGCGCGTTTTTTGTGCTTTCGAACCTTGCCGTCCAGCAGCCTGGTAACTAACAACAACTTGATGAACTAGAGCATCATTGTAAGGACGCGAAAAAATTTCATCTGCAACATCTAATTCACCACCGGACATTCTTGCTAGTTTCATTGCTAAATTCTCTTAACTGTAATCAACGATAAAGTATGTTTTTTTGATGAGGGATTAGGCAGCAATTTTTGATTTTTTTACCGAAGGCTTCACAATCACTAAAGAACCCGTTGCGCCTGGTACTGCACCACGAATCAGCAATAAACGCTGATCAGCATCAACTTTTACGACATCTAATGATTGAACTGTTACCAATTCGTCACCCAAATGGCCACACATTTTTTTACCTTTGAATACTCGACCAGGAGTTTGATTTTGACCGATAGATCCAGGTACTCGATGAGATCGAGAGTTACCATGCGTCATATCTTGGGTTCGAAAATTCCAACGTTTTACTGTCCCAGCAAAACCCTTCCCTTTTGAAACACCTTGAACATCAACAAACTCTCCAACGGATAAGATATCTGCGGAATATTGATCTCCTACTTTGAAACCAGATAAATCAACTCCACGAAATTCCCACAGACCCAAACCAGGTTTGACATCACGAGATTTGAACTGACCAGCGTCGGCCTTTGTTAGATTTTTTGCTAATTTTTTACCAGTAGTAACTTGAATTGCTTCATAACCATTATTATCATTGGTCATAAGCTGCACAACTGTATGAACATCAACCTCAAGAACAGTCACTGGTTGTGCTATTCCTTTTTCGTCGAATATTCGCGTCATGCCTCGTTTTATGCCTATAAGTCTTTTCACATCTACCTCTTCTATTTAACTTAATCTTCGACAATAGAAATTTTCAAATGGTGACACTAGATCCATTTAAAAGCAACTAATGTTTAACCAAGACTAATCTGAACATCAACACCCGCAGAGAGATCTAATTTCATTAATGCATCCACGGTTTTATCTGTAGGGTCAATAATATCAACAATGCGCTTATGCGTTCGGATTTCATATTGATCTCTTGCGTCTTTATTTGCATGGGGTGAAACCAGTATTGTGAAGCGCTCTTTTCGGGTCGGCATTGGAATTGGTCCACATACCTGTGCACCAGTTTTTTTTGCCGTTTCAACAATCTCGAAAGTTGACTGATCAATAAGTCGGTGATCAAATGCCTTTAAACGTATACGAATTTTTTGATGTTTTTTTACTGACATTTTGAGTTGCATCCAAATTACTTAACTAACTGAACTACGCCAAGTTAGTATTACGTCGCCTTAGAGGAGGCGCAATACTAAAGAAATATCACTTATAAAACAAGCTTTATTGCGGCATTATTTTAAGGAAAAAAAAAATAAAAAATCATTTAATCACTTTAGCTACAACACCTGCACCAACAGTACGACCACCTTCACGAATAGCAAAACGCAAGCCTTCTTCCATTGCAATCGGATTAATCAGAGCAACTTTAATTTTAATATTATCGCCTGGCATTACCATTTCTACGCCTTCAGGAAGCTCTACCGCTCCAGTAACATCTGTCGTACGAAAATAAAACTGTGGGCGATAGCCTTTAAAGAAAGGCGTATGGCGTCCACCCTCTTCCTTGCTTAATACATATACCTCTGCCTCAAAC
>JANNXD010000010.1:0-43551 GCA_031409375.1 Gammaproteobacteria bacterium
TGTAGATCTCTTTACCCCAGTCAACCGCCGAAAGCTCTCTGCCTTCATTCCCTCAATGCCACTGAATTTCATCCATGAATACCTCTTGCTGAAAATTCATCCTTTTTATTATTTCTTCCAGGGTTATGCAAGAGGTCTAATCAAAGGCAGCTACTCGGAAATCGTGACAATCAAGGCGCCTTTGAGCCCGAAAAGCGCGCTGCCACAAGATATAAAATGGCAAATTAAAGAAGTGAGCTATAAATTTAGCAACGAATAATCGGGGCGCAGCACGTATTGATGACTGATGTTACGCAGTTCTTCAAAATAGTTTGGGCTGACCGTTAATCCGAACAACACCTCCCCCTGACAAGATAGCGTATGCACACAACTAGACACGCATTAAATTCCCCTCCGTTGGAGGGGTACGCCGTAGGCGGGGGGTGGTCTTGTTGAACGGACCACCCCGTCAGGCTTCGCCTGCCACCCCTCAAATGGAGGGGAATTTACGCCAATACAAACTTGTGTGCATACGCTAGCTTGTCAGGGGAAGGAACCGTTACGACAAAAATAATAGCGAGCTTGCGTAACATCAGTTAATGAAACATCGAAAACACCTGACGGCGCCACTGCTTAGCCAGTGGCTGCTCGGTACCGACTAAAGCCATCAATTGCATCAACGCCTGTTTCGGCAGACCGTCTTGCCAACTTGCCTGCTGTTGAAACAACTTCAATAGAATTTCATAAGCCTGTTCATACTGTAGATTGAGCGCCAGATTTAATGCGTCGACAAATTGCGTCGTCGTCGAATCTGTCGGTGGCGGCGCAAACTTGACTTGCTGTTGCAGCCACCATAAACGCGCTGCCAGCTGCGTTACTAAACTATCTTTATCACCCAGCGCTTTGCAGGCAGCTTCAGCAGAGATCAGATCGTTTTGATCCAGCAGCAAATGCCCACGTAACACTTGCAAAGGTTTGGATTTCGGGAAGGCTTTCAGTGCATCATCCAATAACTGCTGCGCTTCGACATATTGCTGTTGTTGACGCTGAGCTTCGATTTTTTCGATCCAGTTTTCCGGTGAATCTTGCGGCGGCGCAGCCGCTTCAGCGGGGCCGACAATACGCTCTAACATCGCCACCAGCTTCGGCTCGGTTTCCGCACCGGGAATATCGGCCAGCACCTGCCCCTGAAAAATCAGTTTGATCACCGGCATTTGCATCACACCCAACTGCTGCGCCAACATTGGTTGCGCTTGAGCATCAAACTCAGCCACTAATAGCTTATGCGGAAAACGTCCAGCGACGCGCTGCACCTTGCTGACCACATTCTGATGTTCTTGCAATTTGGCCGACACACACACCATCAACACTGGCATTTGCAACGATTGCTGGATCAACGACTGCACGCTTTCTTGAGTAACCGGCACGACTTTAACGGCGGGTCTTGCGGCGACACTGCTGGCGGCTGTTTCTGTTGAGTGACGAAAATCTGTATTCAATACCATAACGCGCTCATCTCTAAAAAAATCCTGGCACGATCATACTGAACTTGCTTGCCTGAACACAAGGCACCAAGCCTATAATGGCGACCCAATTTACACATTGAGCTGCTTGGCACCTGTTGGCACTTCACCCATTTATTTGTACACCGACATTACCTGGAGAACAGACCATGTCTAAAACACCTTTCACCCTAACCGCTGCTTTAGCAATCACTTGCTGCACCCTGGTGGCTAATGTGCAAGCTGATACCATTTTTGGTGTCTACTTTGGAGCTGGTTTATGGCAAAACCAATATAGTGGCGATATCACGCTGTTGGGTTCAGCAATCGATTTAGAAAATGATTTTAATTTTGAAAAAGAAGATAACAGCTACGTTTATGTCGCACTGGAACACCCTATCCCCTTGTTGCCGAATATTCGTCTTGCACAAACCCAAGTGCTGACACAAGCCGATACCGTGCTGACACGCAACATCACCTTCAATAATCAAACCTACAGCGCGAGCAGCGCGATTGATGCCGAAGTTGATTTGTCTTTTACCGACGCCACTTTCTACTACGAAGTATTAGACAATTGGGTTTCGTTAGATCTCGGGCTAACGGTACGCAATTTTGATGGCTTTGCGAAAATCGAAAGCAACGGCGGCCTTAACCGGTATGACTTTAATGAAACCTTACCTTTGCTATATGTCAGCGCACAAGCAGAGCTGCCGTTAACTGGCGTAAGTGTACAAGCTAGCTTACAAGGCTTAGGGTTTAGCGGCAGCAGTGTTACCGATGCGCAGTTTGCGCTGGCTTATGAATCCTCGATCGGTCTTGGCGGTGAATTGGGTTACCGAAGCATGAATATTAAGCTCGACGACATCAATGATTTTTACAGTGACCTGCAAACCAAAGGCTTGTACTTGGGTGTGACGTATCATCTTTGATAATGTCCACTCTGATGACACCTGTGTTTTAACAACACTTTTCAATTTTTAAACATTTAAAAGCACCCCCACGGTAGCCCTTGTCAGGCTAGCGTATGGACACAACTAGGTACGCATTAAATTCCCCTCCATTGGAGGGGTACGCCGTAGGCGGGGGGTGGTCTTGTTGAACGGACCACCCCGTCAGGCTAGCGCCTGCCACCCCTCCAATGGAGGGGAATTTAAGCCAATATAAACTTGTGTGCATACGGTAGCCCTTGTCAGGAGAGGGAACAGCTCAGCGCCTCCACTAATCAAGGCAGGAGCTGGAAGGGGTTATATTTCAAACAAACGGAATTAGCATGTCGCGCTCAACCCTCAACCCGCAACAACAAGCCGCTGTCGAAAATATCAGCGGCCCGTTGTTAGTCTTAGCGGGTGCAGGCTCCGGTAAAACCAGCGTGATCGTACATAAAATTGCTTATTTATTGCAGGAGTGTGGTATAGCGCCCAATCGCGTGGTGGCCGTGACCTTCACCAACAAGGCTGCGCGCGAAATGCAACAGCGCGTCAAAAAACAGCTCAACAAACAAGCCTCACGCGGATTAATTATTTCGACCTTTCATCACCTGGGCTTGGAAATGCTGCGCAAAGATTACCTAAGCGTGGGTCTAAAATCCGGCTTTACCTTATTTGACGATGGCGACAGCCTAGCCATCATTAGCGATCTCATCGCCGAACAATCCCCCGACGATTCCGATGCCGCTGACCAAGTCGGCAACTGCATTAGCCAATGGAAAGCCAATTTACTCTGCCCACAATATTGTTTATCACACGCCGAAGATGAAAAACATTTTTGGATGGCCCGCGTCTATGCCGCCTATGAGCAACGCATTCGCGCTTACAATGCAGTGGATTTTGACGACTTGATTCGACTACCCACGCTGCTGCTGCGCGATCAAGTCGACAAACGCGAACAGTGGCAGCAACGCGTGCATTATTTACTGGTCGATGAATATCAAGACACCAACGCCTCACAATATCAATTGGTGAAATACCTCACCAGCCCCCGCAATTGTTTTACCGTGGTCGGCGACGATGATCAATCGATTTATTCCTGGCGTGGTGCTCGCCCGGAAAATATGGCGCTACTCGAACAAGATTTCCCCAATCTTGAGGTGATCAAGCTCGAACAAAACTATCGTTCGACCACTACCATTTTAAAAGCCGCCAATGCCCTGATCGCCAATAATCCGCATGTCTTCACCAAACAACTGTGGAGCCAACTGGGTGAAGGCGATCTGATTCGCGTGGTCAATTGTGAAGACGAAAAACAAGAAATTGAATGGGTGGCGCATCATATTTTATCGCACAAGTTGCGCTGCAATCGGCCATACAAAGATTATGCGATTTTGTATCGCAACAACCACCAAGCGCGTTTGCTCGAGATCATGCTGCAATCTTTGCAAATCCCTTATCGCCTAAGCGGCGGCACCTCATTTTTTTCGCGCGTGGAAATCAAAGACTTTATGGCGTATTTGCGACTTTTGGTGAATCCCAATGACGACACTGCCTTCTTACGCATTGCCAATACTCCGCGCCGCGAAATAGGTGCGCAGTCATTAGAGGCACTGGCCGAATATGCCAGTGGGCGGGGTGTTGCTTTGTCGGATGCTGTCGATGAGTTGGGTTTTGCACAACGCGTACAACCCAAGCATCAACAAAAATTGCAGCAGTTCGTTAATTGGCTGAATCGCATCCGCCAACATGTGCATCAACAATCCGCCAAGAGTGGTTTGCTGCAACTGCTTCAAGATATCAATTATCAAGATTGGCTGGGCACGCAAACCGCCACCCCCAAAGCCGCCGACCGCAAATGGCAAAACGTCCTACAGCTGGTCGACTCGATTGATAAAATGTGCACCAAGTCAGAAGAAGAACACCCTGAGCGCAACAACGCACTGGAAAGCGCCATCAACAAAATGATGCTGCGCGACATGCTCGATCAGCGCGATCAAGAAGCGGAAGAAGATTTGGTGAGCTTGATGACACTGCACGCCGCCAAAGGCTTAGAGTTTCCTTTCGTGGTATTGATGGGCGTCGAAGAAAGTATTCTGCCGCATAAAAACAGCGTGGAGAGCGGATCCATCGAAGAAGAGCGCCGCTTGTTTTACGTCGGCATCACCCGCGCCAAACAAAACCTCACATTAACTTATGCAGAAAAACGTAAAAGTTTTGGTGAGTCCACCCCCACTGAACCGTCGCGTTTTTTATATGAACTACCGCCGGAAACCTTAAACTGGAAAAAACGCAACGCCGAAGCCGATCCAGTTGAAGTCCAAGCCACCGCTCAATCACACTTAGCTTCAATGCGCAGCTTGTTGCAAATGTAAAAATTTTTGAGTAAGATTCAAGAGCATTGAACAAATACTAATTTAAACTTAATCGTTCAACGCATTTCTCTTCATGAAAACAGCATCAGCATAAAAACAACGAGGGACCTATGTTTTCTTCTGTCTATTCACGCCGTTTTATATTTATAATTTCTTTGACTTTAATTTTTAGCGCTTTAACTGCTTGTGGTGGAGATGGTAGCTGCGGACTACTTGGGTCCAATGGCTGCAGCACAGACGGGACTGGAGGCATTTTCTAAGCGAGTCATTTCAATTTTACTGAACTGCTCAAAAGACATAACGTCTTTTTGAGCAGATTAGATTAAACGAATTGAATAGCTCTAATATTTAAGAGCTCTAATATTGAAGGGGTCTAATAAAGTTTATCGGTAAACTTTTTCGCCTTTCGCTTGTTTCCATTCTTCTTCAAAGTGCATTGCATCTTCTTCAGTATGCGGTTTAATGGCCATCAGTACGCCGCCCTCTTTGATTTCACTTTCATATTCTTTTAATCGTGCCTCAGGAATGCCTGAACCAATAAGTGCACCAACCAAACCACCGGTGACACCACCTGCCCCTGCGCCAGCAACTGCCGCGGCTAAAGGACCGGCAATCACCAAACCAAGGCCTGGAATCAACAGCGTAGTACCCACTGCAGCAATGGCAGCAGCAATTGCACCCAGTGTACCGCCGACGGCGCTGCCAATTCCGGCACCTTGCGCTGCCTTACTGCCCAATTCTGTTTCTAAGCCATCCGTATTAGGAAAATATCGCTTACGCGTTTCTTCAGACATGACGATATTAATATCTTTTTTATCGTAGCCACGAGTAGAAACCGATTGATAGGCGTGCTCCGCACTTTCACGATCACGAAATACACCCGTTACCATTGTTGAGTTTTGCATAAGTAATCCTTAAATTAATAGAAAATGCCTGAATCAGAACACACGTTGTGCAGCTGAGTCCAACAAGGTAAATCGATTGGGGGGATTTCTCTGTTCGTTATCGTACTTAAGACACAGGCTTGCGCTAGCGTGTAGATGTATGGCATTTATTCATGCATATTTTTTATGATTTTTATGATGAAGCAACGCACTCTTTGGACCATAAACTTCACGAATCAACTGCACAAATCAATCAAAAAAAACGCGAATAGCCTAACCCTCCCCCATCAACAAAAACGGCACATCCAAACATGCAGCCAAAGCAGTTAACAAATGTTGTGCTTCTGGGGTGAGTGATGAAATGGAAAGATTTGAGTTGGTTTGTGTTTTCGTTGCTTGAGCAGCTTGCATCCAGCCTTTAATTAAGTGTGCTTTTAACAGAGGGTAAGCTAAGGCTAATTTTTTCTGGGCGGCATGGAAGGTTGTCCATTGCCATTGCACTGGCTGCCAAGAAATGGATTGGTTGATACCAATGGCTTTGAGTGCTTTTTCAAAAATAAGGCGATGGATTGTGTCCTCCAACGGTGCGGTTGAAGGTTCGCTGGATTGTGCGGTTAACTGTGGATGCAGTTGTTGAATCAGCAGGGTTAGCACGTAAACGTATTCATCCAGCAACGAGTCTAGCTGGTGATATTGCGGTTGCGGGGCTGCGCGATGCATAAATTGCGCATCACAACTATGGGTGACCAATTCAAATAAACTCCACTCGAATAAATCAATGCGAGCATCGATTTGAATCAAGGCGCGCAAGATTTTTTTAAATGCTAGATATTGCGCTTTAGAGAGAGTTTTGATGCTGGGAATTGCTAGCGCTAACAGTTGCCAGCGCTGCGACGGCGATAATGCGCACAATTGTTGTTGCATGGTCTGCACCGGTAAAAACTGTTGTTGCAGTAGCAGTCGACAGCGATAAGTTGCAAGTGCATCTTGTTGCGCCAAGGCCAATGCAAATACCAATAAACGCGCTTCATAGGGTTCATGCGTGCGTTGTCGCCACTCGATCAAAGTCGACGATTTAAAGGCAATGGTATTTTGTTGTTCAAGATGCGGTTGACGTAATGGCTCATGATTCAAGGTTGTCGCATGTGGTGATGCCAGTGCTAATGATGGTAAGGCTGATGATGATAAGGCTGACGTTAGCGATGTTAAGCTGGATTGATTGGATTCGTTTACTTTAAACGCCAACGCCGTAGGCTCTGTCTGCCGATGTGTAGAACGCGTTTTATATTTCAGCAAACCCTTGGTCCATTCCGGCTTGATTCTGATGAGACGCTGCTCAAGGCTTGGATGTGTCGCCAATGGATTCCAACTGAATAAAGTGGTCGCAGCATTACCAAAAAAGAAATGCCCTAACACTTGCGCCTGCGGATGATCGATCGCACTACCATGCTCGGCTACCTTGATTAACGCATTCGATAAACCGTCTGCATACCGCGTAAACTGCACGGCAGCAGCATCGGCTAAATATTCGCGTTGTCGATTAATAGCGGCTTTTATCATCTTGGCGAATACGCCACCAATATAGCCGATGATAATTAACAATAGTCCGATTAATGCCGCCGAATTTTCTCGGCGGTAACGATAACTCTGATGCGTGTTCGCTAACATTTGCCCCGCATGACCAATAAACTCAATGCCAAATAACAGCGCCAACAGCTGGGCATTCAAGCGCATATCACCATTGATGATATGACTGAACTCATGGGCAATCACCCCCTGTAATTCATCGCGAGTTAACTGCTCTAAAGCGCCGCGCGTCACGCCAACCACCGCATCGGCTGGCGTGAACCCGGCGGCAAACGCATTGATGCTGGGCGAAGCTAAACAATACACTGGCGGTACCGGCAGACCACACGCCAGCGCCATTTCTTCCACCACGTTGATCAACTGCTTTTCCTGTAGACTGGCCTGTTGCGTTGATACCCGCTGACAACCTAAGGATTCCGCAATCACGCGCCCGCCTGGTTGCAACTGCCGCCATTTATAAAAAATCGCCATAGCAATCACAGCCACGATGCCCAGGCTGAGGTAAATCTGCCAAGTCACAGAATGTTGATCATTCAACGTAATCCGTCGATAACCATCATTTAACAAGTTGAACGACAAAATAATGGCGGCATGTGTCAACGCCAATAGGCCGATCACGGCGATCAGAAATAGCCCGAATAACCAGCGACTACTGCGCCTAGCGCGTGCTTGTTGTGCAAAAAAATCCATAGGGGCGTGTGATTCGGGTGGTTATAGGGGAGTTAAAGTTATACAGGGGCGTGAGGTTATTCTGAACGCAACCGCACACGCGGCACGGCTTGGATCAAATCACTGTCGGCAAACTGCAACAGCTCTGCATCGGCTCGATGACCACAAGCGTTGGCAATCAATACAGGCGGGAAGCTTTGTTTGTAGATATTGTATTCCATCACCGCATCGTTAAAGGCTTGCCGTGCAAAGGCGACTTTATTTTCCGTCGAACTGAGCTCTTCGGTGAGCTGCTGTAAGTTCTCACTGGCTTTTAAATCGGGATACGCCTCCATAACCACTGACAAGCGCCCCAACGCATTTTGCAGTTGGCCTTCGCAGCTCATTAACTGTTTTAATGTATCCGCGTTACCGGGTGTTTGTACGGCTTTTTCTAAACCGCTGACTGCCGCATTACGCGCTTCAATCACCGCTTGCAGGGTTTGACGCTCATGTTGTAAATAACCTTGCACGCTTTCCACCAGATTGGGGATCAGATCATAGCGACGTTTTAATTGCACTTCGATTTGCGAAAACGCATTGGTTAATCGAAATTTTAATGCCACCAATTGGTTATAGATACTGATGGCATAAAAGCAGCCACCCACCAAAGCAATCACCACCATCACGCCGACAATATTCATTATCCAGATTTCCTATTCACAGCAGGCACATTTGGGCGAATGATTATTCGCCCCTACACAAGCATTAAGAATAGTGCTCAGTACGCATTTAACAATGATTCTAGAATCGCCTTGCTGTTGGTTTTGCCCAGCTGGCCGACAGCCAAACTGTAGCTGCTTTCAATGACGTCGGCAGTATCGGCCCAATCGTTACCGAACTTTAGCTTCATGGATTCAGGGATATCGACTTTTAAACGTCCGGCTTCGGCTTGTAACACAACAATCACGCTATCATTCAATGCCGTCGCAGAAGCGCTTGCACCCTGACTGGCTGCATCTGGCTTACTTAACCATAGCAAGTGTCGGCCGCCGCGAACTTCTTGATGGCTTACCGATATTTTACTGGGAATCAAGGTATTCACATCATGGGCCGCCCAACGATCTAACCAAGCGTAGGAATCTTGCGTTAAATCTAATTTTGCTTGCGCATAGGCACCTTGTCGGCAATGAGTGAGTAAGCGCTGTACAATCACCTGATCAGAGTCAGCGCCGATGGCGACAGTTGCAAAATTGGATAGCCCCATTAATATCAAAAGCCCATAACTAACCCGACGTCTGTTCATCTGCATATTTTTTCCTTAGTCATGTTTATTGTGATTATTTAAAAGGTGTTAGGCGCGGATAAAACCCAATATACTCTACCCCGATTTATTAATCAGTTATTGTATCCACCCAGCTTAAGGTCAACGTCGTGAAAAAAAAATTATCGTCTTTTGCTTTTGTGATGGTATCACTCCTGTTGCCACTTGCCTTGCCACTACTGAACGCAAGCGCAGCTGAAACTGCAACGGATGCTATTACTGCTTCTGATTCTTTAACCACCTCCAGTTCTTTATTAGAAATCGTCAACTGGGCCAAACAAGCCGATCCACAGTACCAAAAAGCGCTCGATCAAGCAAAAGCCGATAGCGAAATTTTGGCGCAAGGTAAATCCGCCCTACTGCCAACCATCGGCGTTGAAGCCAGCAGCACCTATAGCGACACCCACCCGCTGGACCAAAGCACAAAGGACTCCCACGGCTTAGGTGATGTTTATGCGCTTAATGCTTCACAGCCGCTGTTTAGCGTCAGCAGTTGGCGCAGTTATCAAAAAGCCAAAGCGCAGTTGTCACAAGTACAATATCAACAACAACAAGCCGAACAAGCAGTATTAAGCCGGGCGACCACCCACGTATTAGCCATTTTGCGGGCGAAAGCCGAACGCAAACGGGCCCAGGCACAGCAAGAGGCCGTCGGCAAACAACTCAAACAAGCGCAACAACGCTATAGCATCGGCTTAATTGCCATCACCGATCAGCATGAAGCGCAAGCTGCTTTTGATGCCGCGCAAGCGGATTTATTAGCCGCCGACAATCAATTGCAGTTGGCGCAACACTCCTTAAATAGTCTTACACGACAAACTATCCATCAGCTGCCCCCATTGCGCGACACGCACACCTTCACCGGCCCCGAACCGCGCGATATTAATTTATGGATGACCCAAGCCATGACCGATAATCCCAACCTACTCATCGCTAAAGCCCAGCGTACCGCCAGCGAGGTTGATCGTGTTGCAGCTAAGCGTGCGTATATTCCTGACATTAATTTAGTGGGTCGTTATGCGCGTAATAAAGGCTACCAAAGTGGCTTTGATTTTCCCGATCAAGATGTGGCCTCGATTGGCATCAACGCCAATCTGACTTTATATGAAGGCGGACTACTTCAATCGACGAAAAGGCAAACCGCCAAAAATCTCGATGCCGCCCAATCCGAAATTCGTTATCAAACACTGCAAATCGAAGAGCAGATTACCAACCTGTACAACACCTTATTAACCGATGTGAAACGCATCAATGCGCAACAACAAACCATTCGCTCCACCCAAAGCGCACTCACCGCCACCCAGTCGAGTTATGCGGCGGGTAATCGCGATATCGTCAATGTGCTGCAAGCCCAGCAAGCGTTTTTTGCCGCTGAACAAGCCTATGCCAATGCGCGTTATGATTACCTCGAACATTGGCTCGCTCTGAATGAACAAGCCGGCACCCTGAATATGGCGGTGATTGAGCAAATAAATGGCTGGTTTCATTAATCACGCTTCATTAGGGCCACGCAGGCCTCAATGAAATAATTTTTACCAACGCAAAAAAAACAGATGCCAGGAGATTATTTATCTTGTACGCTTAAGTGGACTCAGCTATTAATGGCTACGGTCAACGATAAAAATTTGTTTGCATAAAACCTACAACTCAGATTCACAGCACAATTGAACTTGTAAACGCATGGATGCTTTTTTCAATCACATTAGCACCCATTAAAATGTATACAAGTAACATAGCGCCAAGACAACACTCAACTCAATCCAGCTCAACCCAGCTCAATCCTGCTCAACCACGCGGAATAAGACGTTTTTTGGCAAACTGCAACCCCTGCTTAAACCAACAGATTGTCGTAAGAAGCGTGTCTCATCATAATTCTGACATGAGAGCGACAGCGGCAGACACGCTCACTGCAGCGTGCACAGTAGCCACAGTTGATAACCTGCTCAGCGCATGGGTACAGAATGCACCAGACCCAACAGAACTAGCAGAGAGATCCAGATTAAAATCCAAACTTCTTAACAACACAACGCTTAACGCTGATGGAAAGCTAATAGTAAACTGCAGTACGGATTTAAGTAATTGCACGCTTACTGCTTTGCCTGACTTATGGGTGAAAGGTAATCTCATATTAACCAATTGTGAAAATCTGGAGACTTTACCAGACGAACTCCGGGTGGATGGCTATCTACTGTTGATTAATTGCAAACGCTTGACCACGTTGCCTGAAAAATTAAAGGTAGGTCGCCTCGTCAACGATGACTGCCAAATGTCAGAAGAGCTTTGCGCTTACCAACTTCCATATGACGTGGCAGTTATTGCTGAAATCTTTACTGACCCCGATAGTCGAATATGATTTACAGATTGAGTTTGTTTATCTAAAACATTCTAAAGACCACCAGTCATCTTATTGGGCTTTTGACTAAATCGAACGCGTAGCAAAGCCATTCCGAGCAATCAGAATTACTGAAAATCTTAAGATTCAGGCAATAAAATCAGTTTAATTCTTCTGCTGTACTCGAATAATTAATAAAGGTTTCGAGCAAAATGCCCATATTTTTTAACATAGAAATAAGCATAAGAAAAATATCATCAATATTGTGAGGTTTGGATTTGTCCCCCTGATTTTCAAAGGTGGACAAATCTTTTTTTGGTTTAGATTCAGCTACCTTTTTTTGAAATTAATGGGTTTTTCTAGCCTGATATCCGGATGCTGACCCACTGCTCTTCCCAAAGGATTGCCTCTTTGTATCGTTTTTTTTTGCTGGCGTGCCGATAACACTAAGCAACTGTGAAACGCATTAATGCGCAACAGCAAACCATTCGTTCCACTCAAAGCGCACTCACCGCCACCCAGTCCAGTTATGCGGCCGGTAATCGCGATATCGTGAATGTGCTGCAAGCACAACAAGCCTATTTTGCTGCTGAACAAGCCTATGCCAATGCGCGTTATGATTACCTCGAACATTGGCTCGGTCTGAATGAACAAGCGGGTACACTCAATATGGCGGTGATTGAGCAAATGAACGGCTGGTTTGAGTAATTCGTTTTTAAAAATCGCGCTGACTTAATCGCGTTTCATCGATTCAGCAACCACCCTATCCGACGGCGCCAAGATACGATTCAGCTGCGTAACACTCAGCGCTACAGCATCCTGCTCATTAAATGCATCGTGCAATACCTGTTGTACATCTTGCAACGGATTATTTTGTTTATGCAGATCGGCATGCAAAACATCGCGTAACGCCAACAATTTTTCAGGTGTCATTTTTTTCAATACAGCAATTAATTGATGCAACCGCTGCATTTGATACTCGGATCGACAATGCTGCGTATAAATCGGCTGTATCAAATGCGCGATGACTAACAAAGCATCCAGCTGCAAACGGACCTTCTGATCAAATTTTTTGTAATGCGATTCGTTAAAACCATCCGGTGAAATCGGCTCGCCCACCAAATGAAAAGATGGTTGATAATGGAGTTTGATCGCACGCACATCCACGGGTAGTTTGCCACCACGTTGGCACAACCAATGATAAATTGCTTGGCTATAAATATGGCAAAAGTGTTTGGCCAAAGACACGCCTTGCGCATCTCGCATCGTGGCTAAAATACAAGGTACCAAACCGGGCAAGCCACAATAACGCGTCACACAACCCGATGATTTATAAATCGCTCGCAAGCAAGCATTATTATCAATGCCTTGCGGCACATGAAAACCACCACTGACCATTTCGACAACCGGCACTATGGGCACCTGATGCCGTAAAGAAGTGCGTGCAGCGGTGACAGGACCTTCCGTTAAGGTCTGACGGCTTCCTGCAAGGTTGTGCCGCAAAGCCTCTGATTTTCCATACGGATAAAACATAATGCTGCATTCATTTTCTAACGCGCGATTAATCGCTTTGATTGAAATCGCTTCACTGTTGGTATAATGCTTAATTTTTAGAGTATCAATTGGTTCTGCATCGTCACCGGTTGTATAAGATGCCAGAGATGCTAGTGTATTATCAAAAAACGGCATCACCAATAATTGGGTATTCGCAGGTAAGGCCATTTTAAGCGCACCACCCAAGAGCGTCAGCGGATCATGATTAATGACGGCAAAAATATGCTGCCCCTTACTCGGCACCTCGCCTAACACGCGATGAGAAAAATCCACTTTTAAATTTTCTAATAACACCTGCACCCGCGATTGCGCAGATGGCGATTGACGCATGTCATCACTGCTGCCGATTCCATATTTCGATGAAGCTGATACAGGGACTGAAGACTTTGCTCGAATTGTTTTCGAGGGAGATTGAGTATAACCCGCTAGAAGAATCATCACATTACCTCACATGGGCCGTAAATAACCTTGTTCTTGTAATTCCAACACCAGCAAATGCTGTAAGAGTTTTTCTTTTGGGGTTTGGGGATGCTCCAATTGTACGCGCGCTAAAAAACGTTGCGCAATTTCATCGTGACGATCTTGAAATAAGGAGCGGATCAAACGCGTAATCAGCGAGCTTGGCTGATCAAACCGCTTTTTAATTTCTTGCAGCGAATCCATTAACGCCACCTCCTCCTCGGTAAAATCACAACCAAACGGAAAACGTGGTAAGTGCTCTATATGCGGTTTCAGCCATTGTTGAATACGTTCTGGTGTGTTGTGGCGATATTGCATTGGGATTTGATAATCATTTGGTAATTGTTGACGCTGCTTGGCAGCCGACACTAATTCATCTTGAAAACGACTATCGGCAATTGCTAACAACGCCATGGCCACTTGCGATTGGGTTTTACCGCGTAAATCCGCCACACCATATTCTGTGATGACAATATCGCGTAAATGTCGCGGTAAAGTGCAGTGCGCGTACTGGATCACAATATTGGATACCAATTTTTCATCTTCTTGCCGCGTCGCCCGTATCGCAATGATCGAACGCGACTCAGGTAATTGTTGTGCCATAGCGACAAAATTATATTGACCCCCAACGCCGCTGATCAGCGTGCCATCTTCCAACGCGTCCGACACCACTGCGCCATCCAAGGTCACCATCATAGCGCTATTGATAAAACGCGCATGCCGGCGCTGCTGTTGTTTAATCACAATATCCTCACCCAGCGCGTTAATCACATTCACACTGTCCATGCGGATAAACGCTTGATACGCACCATCCCGTAATTGCTGATAAAAATCTGCAGGCCCAAGAAAAAAAGCTGCCTGCATAAAAAATCCTTGTGGATCCCCTGGTGAAAACACCTGACGCTTTAACACACCCGCTTTAATCAATGCCATAAAACCATTGACGAACATTTCACTACAACCAAACAAACCGAGTTGAAAAGTGCCAAGCCCACCGATGTTTTTAATTAAATCAGTCGGGGTAATCAACTGCTGAAATAAAGGATTGTTCTGCTGACGCAAGACGCAGGCATAACAAATAGCATCGCCTAAAGCACCAATGCCCACCTGCAAGGTACCGCCATCTTGAATTAAACTCGCGGCATGCAAACCCATTGCATAATCCGTTAAGGTGACCGCCTGATTGGGCGTTGTGAACAAGCGCGTGTTATAGGCAGGATTGCGCACTTGCCAATCAAAATATTCATTCGCAACTTGCGCTCGATGCTCCATAAATGGCAACTCATCATGCACCTGAGCAATGGTTAAAATTTTCCGACCTTGTTCACGCGCTTGTTGTAATAACGGCATCAGATCTAACGTGACATCGGTGTTGCAGCTCAAGCTTAAATAATCAATACCCGCTATATTTTTCGCCGCCACCAACTGCACGATCAGGTTAACGCCCTGATCCATTAGTGTTTGCGCCACCTGCGTATAATTCGCCGCAATAAAATGCTGATGCGCATGCGCACTGTGCTTCATAGAACCGGCTTTGCTATAAAATTCGGAAATGGTGATGTTCGCGGGCAAGGTGCCTTTTTTTAACGCTGGCAAGTAGTCAAGTTCAGCATAATCACCGAACAAACGCTCAACCAATGGATTGAGCAATCGCGCTTCGAATTCTTCATGCGCGCGCGGTTTTTCTAGCGATAACGCGGTGATGAGATGTAGGGAAATTTCTGGCTGCTGACAGGCTCGGCGATATAACGCGTTCAATAACTGATTGGGCTTGCCCAATCCCAACGGCGCCGCCACCACCCAGCGCGTCCCAATTGTGTTAATAATTTGATCCACGCAAGATTCAACATCAGCAAAAATACAGGGCTTTGGCATACACACTCGATTCCATCTCAATAAAATACAAGGCTAATTGAAAATCGCCATCATCTCAAAAATGCTGATCATCCACTATCTTATCCCTCTCGGTAACCATGCCACATCAATGATCATTGATCATTGATGTAAACCTGCTTTAATTAAAAAGCTTTAAATCACCCGACAAACGCCACGCTACCTAACCCAAAAAGTCTTAATCAAACGAAAAAGCCATTACTATGCACAGAGCACAACTACCTGAAAATGAAATTGCTCGCCTTACTGCCCTGGATAAGTATCAAATATTAGACACCCCAGCAGAACCTGTTTTTGATGAAATCACGCAATTGGCTGCGCGTATTTGCCAAACCCCCATTGCCATCATCAGCCTAGTTGATCAAGATCGGCAATGGTTTAAATCCTGTGTCGGACTAGATACCAACGAAACCTCTCGCGATATTGCTTTTTGTGCGCACACCATCTTAAACCCAACCGGTTCCTTAATCATCGAAGACACCTTAAAAGACGCGCGGTTTTTTGATAACCCCCTGGTTACCAACCCACCGCACATTCGTTTTTATGCAGGCTGGCCTTTACAAACCAACACAGGTGAAGTTTTAGGAACTTTATGTGTCCTTGATAACCAACCCCGTCCGCTGTCCGCAGAGCAACAACAAACCTTACGTATTTTGGCCAATCAAGTGATGACGCAACTTGAGTTACGTTATGCCTCCAATGAAATTCGATCGCATGCGAAAAAAATGGCCATTAGCAATCATCATCTTCAAATGGCAAAAAACCAAGCCCTTGAAAGCTCACGGCTGAAATCCGAATTTCTAGCCAATATGAGCCATGAAATTCGCACCCCCATGAATGGCATTATCGGTATGACACAATTGCTACTTGATTGCCAACTTGGCACAACCGAAAGACATTATATTGAAACCATTGCCTACTCAAGCGATGCACTGCTGCAACTGATCAACGATATTTTAGATTTTTCAAAAATCGAAGCTGGAAAAATAACCTTGGAATCTATCCCATTCGATTTTCAACTGTTATGTGAAGAAGTCTGTGAAATCATGGCGGTAAATATCGGCCGCAAAAGACACTTAGAATGCTTATTACGTTATGCCCCTGATACGCCACGGTATCTGATAGGTGACCCCGGCCGCCTTCGACAAATTATTTTTAACTTGCTCAGCAATGCCATTAAATTTACCAAAAAAGGCCATGTGCTGCTGACCGTTCAACATATCGGCATAAATGATAATCAACTGCATTTCAACATTAGTGTCGAAGATACCGGCATGGGTATCCCGGCCGATAAACTCGACGTGATTTTTAATAAATTTAATCAATGTGACAGCTCGACCGCACGGAAATTTGGTGGCACGGGTTTGGGTCTCGCCATCTGTACTGAGCTCGTGCGCTTAATGGGTGGCAAAAAAATTAATGTACAAAGCCAACTGGGTCACGGATCTACTTTTTCTTTTGACTGTGCCCTGAATGCCGATACGTCATCAATCAATAAACTGATCATTCCCCAACATCACACCTTAAGTGGCTTACGCATTTTAGTGATTGATGACAATCAAACCGCTCGCGATATTTTGCATGAACAGCTTCAACCATTTGGTGTCAGTCTAATTGAGCGGGATAATCAACAAGATGCCGTAGCTTTACTCAGCAGCGATTCACAATTTGATTTGGTTATCCTGAATAGCATGATGTCCGATATCACCGACGCACAGCAGCTGGCACAACATCTTAAAAGCCAACACGCCACCCGTGAATTGCCGTTATTAATGGTCACCTCTGCACCCAATCGTGGAGATCGAGAAACATTAGAAAATATGGGCTTTTCCGGTTACCTCAGCAAACCACTCATTGATTGGCAGCTACGCGATGCGATTGCCGTGATTTGCAATGCCAAAAAACAAGGTGAAAATATTCCCTTGGTCACCCAACACAATTTAAAAGAAGCCAAAGCCCAGTCTTTAGAAAAAGCGCATCAACATTTGTTATTCAAAGACGCCAACATTTTACTGGTGGAAGACAATCCGGTGAATCAAATGGTCGCTTTAAACATGCTAAAAAAATATGGTTGCCGCGTAACACCGGCTTTAGATGGGCAGTCTTCCATTGAACACGTCAAGCAACAGCGTTTTGATTTAATTTTAATGGATTGCCAAATGCCTGTTTTGGACGGCTATGAAGCCACCCAAATCATTCGTCAATTACCCAGCGAGCAACAACAACGCACCCCCATCATCGCCTTCACCGCCCATGCTCTTAAAGGCGACGATGACAAATGTTTTGCCGCCGGCATGGACGGCTATTTAAGCAAGCCCCTTCGCAAGTATGATCTAGAACAAGCCCTCATTAAATGGTTGCCACCCACACAAGCCGCAACAGATTTAACGATCAGTGCATAAATTTTCTGATGCCATCACTGGTGCCGTATTTAATGAGACAGTAATCTGCCTGATCAATCGTCATGGTGTTGTTAACAATCTTGAGCCTGTTTAAATAATTTTTGGTGTATTCATTCAAACTGATCAATTGATTATCGCCTTGCAATCATCAACAATTTCCCTGACAATGCACGCGTGTTGCCGTTAGGGTGGCTTCATTGGCCCCGCTGCAATGGTAGACTGCCAACCCCGCCAGGCCCGGAAGGGAGCAACGGTAACAGTTGCGCCGTGTGCAGGGTTTAGCTGATGAAGCTGCCACCAATCCTAACGAGATCCACCTAGCTTTTTTATCTGATTTTTTAGTTTTTTGTTTGACCTTTTTTTAGCCGTCATCCACCCAGGGTTACATGTCTCACCAAGTACTTGCTCGTAAATGGCGCCCCAAGCAATTTTCCGATGTCATCGGCCAAGCGCATATTGTTGACGCACTCAGCAATGCTTTACGCCAAAATCGGCTACACCAAGCTTATTTATTTACCGGCACTCGTGGTGTTGGTAAAACCACGTTAGCACGAATTCTGGCCAAGTGTTTAAATTGCCTTCAAGGTCCAACGCCCAACCCTTGTCAACAATGTGAAATTTGTGTGGACATCGATCAAGGTAGATTTGTTGATCTACTCGAGGTCGATGCAGCCTCTCGCACCCGCGTGGAAGACACACGCGATCTTTTAGAAAACGCGCAATACCCGCCGATTCAGGGACGCTATAAAGTGTACTTAATCGATGAAGTGCATATGTTATCCACGCATAGTTTTAATGCACTGTTAAAAACACTTGAAGAACCGCCGCCGTTTATTAAGTTTTTATTGGCCACCACCGACCCACAAAAACTACCAGTAACCGTGTTATCACGCTGCCTGCATTTTGCATTAAGACCCGTCGCCATCAACACGCTGGTACAACAATTACAGCAGGTATTAAATCAAGAGCAGATTACTTACGATCAAGAAGCCCTGACTTATCTGGCCGAAGCTGGCGATGGCAGTGTACGTGACACCTTAAGCTTAACTGATCAAGCCATCGCTTTATGTGGCCACCATTTAGAAAGTGATCGCGTGCAACAAATGTTAGGACACGTTGATCGAAAATTAATGCATGGCATCATCAATGCCCTACGCCAATCATCAGTAGAGCTGTTATTAACGCAGGCCAACCAGCTCGCTGCGCAAGGCATCGAACCCTTGCAAGCCACCAAAACCTTAATCAACTTACTGCACCAAATTGCCGTTGCACAGTGGTTAAAAAAACCCACCCTTTTCAGTGGTATTGACGCCAGCTGGCCAGAACAGTTTTCTGCGAGCGATATTCAAACTTATTATCAAGTGGCTTTGCTGGGTTACCGTGATTTAGCCATTGCCCCCAATCAACAACAGGCATTTGAAATGCTGTTGTTGCGATTATGCTGCATGGAAGGTTTGCGTTTTGATGAACGTGAACTGTTGTACCAAAACACGCCAACCATTCAAAACACCTCAACTATTAAAGACACTATCGCTAAAGACTTAACAGCTAAAGACACCGCAATGTTCACAGAACTCTCAAGTAGGCCACCGCACAAAACAGATGCCGAACCTATAAGCATCAAGCCTACACTGGCAATTGAACCTACACCTGCCGTGATAACACCACCAACCCCAATTGCAGCAATGCTCTCCACTATTAGCAAGATTGATTGGTTCAGTGTTACGCAACAATTACAGGGCGATGCGGCCATGATTAATCTAGCCCGCAACTGTATTTTATTAAGTCAGCAAGGCAATTTATTCGAGCTTCAAGTTTCTGCAGCGCGATCCGCTTTTAACACAGCGCCCATTCAAGCACGTTTAACCAGCGCGTTATCTGCACAACTGGGACAACCGATACAATTACGTTTTGTGGTTGGCGAATCCATGCAATTAAGTCCACAACAAACCTTGGAAAAAAATTCAGCCGATGCCCTGCAATCAGCTAAACATTTGTTAGCAGATGATCCCATCATTCATGCATTACAACACACCTTTAATGCGGTGATCGATCCTAACTCTATCGTTCCGCACGCTTCCATTAATCACAAATCTGAGGTAACTCATGAGTAACCCGCTCGATGAATTGATGAAACAAGCCCAAAAACTGCAAGATAAAATGGGTCAAACCAAAGGCGAAATGCAACTCAAACGTTTTATCGGTGAAGCCGGCGCAGGCCTAGTTAAAGTGACCGTCAATGGTCAACGCCACGCGGTGGGTGTTGACATAGATGCCAGCATTCTCAGTGAAGACAAACAAGTGCTTGAAGATTTATTATTAACAGCAATCAATAATGCACTCAACAAAGCTGAGGATAGCAGCAGCTTTACCCTGGCTGAAATTGCAAGCAAATTGAATCTCGAAGACATCCTTAACCCACTCAAAAAATAATGAGCATTAAAATCCATGGCCGTGTTTCTCAGCCCACTACTCGATCAATTGATCACCCATTTGCAGTATTTACCTGGCATTGGACCCAAATCTGGGCAACGGCTTGCGCTGCATTTATTATCTCGTGATCGCGAGGGCGGTAAAGCTTTAGCGGCGTCGCTGCTCAACAGCATGGAATACATTCAACACTGCGAGCGCTGCCAAACATTTACCGAAGAGCCCTTATGCCAAATTTGTCAGGACACGCATCGCGATGCACGCTTGCTGTGTATTCTGGGTAGTCCGCTGGATTTACTGGCCATTGAGCAAGCACACAGCTATCACGGTTATTATTTTGTTCTATTGGGTCACTTATCACCACTCGATGGCATCGGCCCTGAGCAACTCGGCATTCCACGTTTGATGCAACGCATCACCGATGAACTCGAAGAAGTCATTCTGGCAACCAGCGCCACTATTGAAGGTGAGGCCACTGCGCATTTTATCGTCGAAACATTAAAATCTTTCAATAAAACGCGGCCTACCCCCTTAAAGATTTCTCGCATCGCTCATGGTGTACCGGTTGGTGGCGAATTAGAAATGAGTAACAGCAATACGCTGGCGTATGCACTTAATGATCGCAAATATGTACATGCATGAATAACTTACCGACGCAACCCATCTGGATCGATCAACAAACTGATTTTGAACACTTGTGTCAGCGTCTCATGGCCAGCCCTGTCGTGGCGCTGGATACCGAATTTATTCGTCGCAGCACTTATTTTCCAATTCTGGCGCTGCTACAAATTGCCAGCCCATTGCTACCAGGGCAATACCTAGTAGATCCGAACGGTATTCACGATTGGCAACCATTCACCGCGTTATTAGAAAACGCCAATGTCTGTAAAATTTTGCACGCTGGCCAAGAAGATTTAGAAATTTTAAAACGTTTAACCGGCGTGAGTATCGCCAATTTATTTGACACACAACTGGCTTATTGCTGCATCGGCGGGGAAATGCAAATTGGCTACACCAAATTGGTACAACATTTTTTTCAAATTGAACTCAATAATCAGTACACCTGCTCGGATTGGCTACAACGACCCTTAAGCCCAGGTCAGTGCGATTACGCTGCTAAAGATGTGCAATTTTTGCCAGCCATTTATGAACGGCTACAACAAACGCTGCAAACGCAGCAACGTTTGTCTTGGTTACAGGAAGAAGCTCAACATCTACAACAACAAATCACTGATCTGCTGGTTAAGCCCACACAATCGGATTCTCCCGCTTATCTAAAAATTCATGATCATTGGTTACTAAACCCAGTACAACTTTATACGCTGCAACAATTAAGCGTTTGGCGCGAGCAAAACGCACAACATTATAATGTGCCCAAACGCCAAATCGCTGAAGATGAACAATTAATGGTGATAGCGCAGCTAACCGCCCCATTTGCCAACCTACGTAGCCTGATTAAAAACCGTTATCAGCGCGAGCAACAGACTCAACTCATCGCACTATTAATACGCTGTCATGATCAGCCACGGATGATTACGGCTCAACCACCGCTGCCCAAAACTTTTCAACCACTACTTAAAAAATTAAAAGCACAGGTACAGGACATTGCGCAGCAGCATCAGTTAATGTCCGATTTTTTATGCGGAAAAAAACTCACGACGCAACTGATTCGTCATCAATATTATCAACCCATTCAACCAATCGAATGGCCAAACCCATTAACCGGTTGGCGGTATAACGTCGTTATCCAGCAATTAATAGCGCAAAACGAAACGCAGGAAAATGAATCATCAACACTTTTATAAAAAACTATTGCCCCGAAATAACGCTACATTCCGCCCAATCACACACAATCAAGCTTGGGTCTTTATCCGAACAATAAGCACCATACATTTCACGTGGCCAGCGATTAAAAATATTCAGTATTTCCGGCACCGGACATAAAGTTTTGCGCACCATTGCTTCAACCTGATACAAAGATCGACCAATGTTATATTCGGCTTTAAAACCATTAATAACTTGCGGCACATTATGTGGTGAGCTAGCTGTAACCTGCGGATTAGCGGCCAGCGACATAAAGGTCAATACAGGACCATATTCGCTACTCTTTAAATCTTGTTTACCGTTTGCATAGGGCTCCAAATAAATTTCACAAGTATTTTCACCGTTTGTACTTTTATTGATGTCCCGCTTGATCTGAACAAAGCGCTGCTCAGCTTGATAAATAAATCGAATTAACAATAATTGTCCAGTTATATCTCCCAGCCGTAACTGCTGTTGCTGCGTTTGAGTATTTATCTCAGCATCAGCTGCTGCAACCATAGGCCAATTACGTTGCCACCATTGTTGCTGTATTTGCTGCGCATGCACCCGCGCTCTATCGTTGATCGGCTGACATTCATCAATCAAGGCTTGTAGTACTAAATTTTGTGTAAGCGCGTATTCCATAGCGACGCGCCTTTCTTCTTGCGTATACGTAACAGTTTCGGGAGCTGAAACGGTTGTTGCGCAACCGAGCAACCCAAGAATACCAATAATCAAGAATATAGCTTGCCAAGACATTATCGAAATCCCTTGAGGGTAAGATACAACTTAAGAACAAGTCTAGCCAGAATCACAATAGGGAGATGTACTAATTAAGATTAAGTAGTAATTTTATTTCCGCCAGGCATTATTTCTGCAACCATAAGATCCAGCCTGAGTCAGATGGCTGGCAATCTAATAACTGATGGCCACTGGCATCAGCAAACAAGCACAATTCAATTTTAGCGCTTTCATCGGAAATATGTATTTTGATGACATCACCGATTTTTATTTGCTGCATACAAACTTTGGTTTTTAATACAGGCAAAGGGCATGGCAAACCGCCAACATCTAAAGTTATGCTGGCACCCATTAAACTGTTGTTGCAATACAAGGTATGCGAATCGGTCATGACTATACTGTAACCGTATTCGCGCATTACGCTAAAGGATATTTTACAGCGGTTAGCAAGTTTTCCATTATTAACATATTGAAGGATGGCACGATGCCACGATGGTTGAGGCGATTTTTTTTAACTTCAATACTGCTACTGTCTGGACATCTAGCACAAGCCAGTAATGATGCTTCAATCACCCCTAATGAATTGCCCAACATGGGCGACAGTTTATCCGGCATCATCAGTCCCGAACAAGAATATGTATTAGGTCGCGCTTTATTAAAAACATTACGCGGTCAAGCGCCGGTGATTACCGATCCCTTATTAAATGATTATGTCGAAACCCTCATCTATCGTGTCGCAGCGGCGAGCGAGTTAACACAATTGGACTTGCAGTGGGTCATCATCAATAACGATGAAATCAATGCTTTTGCTGCCCCCGGTGGTGTGATTGGAATCAATGCGGGTTTGTTTTTATATGCCGAAAGCGAGGATGAAATCGCGGCAGTATTAGCTCATGAGTTAGCGCATTTAAGTCAGCGACATTTTGCCCGTCAATTAGATAACAACAAACGCAGCAAATGGACCATGGGAGCTGGCTTGCTAGCAAGCTTGGCATTGATCAGTGCGGGTGGCGCAGACTCAGGCATGGCTGCTTTATTAACAACACAAGCTGCCACCTTGCAATCACAGCTGGCATTCAGTCGTCAAAATGAACAAGAGGCCGATCGAGTCGGCATGCAAACCTTAGCATTCGCCAATTTTGATCCCGTCGCAATGCCGCGTTTTTTTGAACGGCTACAAAAATCCACTGAGCATGCGGGTGATGCGCCACCTGATTATTTGCTTACCCATCCAGTGACCACAACTCGGATTTCCGATTCATTAAATCGAGCCACCAACCTGCCCCAACGAGCTAACCATGAGGCATTAGAATTTGCCTTAATGAAAGCCCGTATCACAGCCTCGATGACACAAGACAAGTTCGAAAATGTGCGCAATTTTCAAACTCGCTTACAAAAAGAATCTAACCCAATTCAAGTCGCCGCGCAGCGCTACGGCTTGGCACGCGCCTATCTAAAGGTTAATGAATACCAACAAGCACAAGCCACGCTACTGCCCTTATTAAAAAAAGAACCTAATCGTATAACTTATGCCGCTACTGCTGCAGAGATTGAAATGGCCTCGAGCAATTATCTAAATGCCAAAACTCGCTTAGAGCAATATTTAAAAATTTCACCCAATAGTTTTCCTCTGCAACTGTATTTAGCTGAAGTCAACTTACGACTCAAAAAATTACCCCTCGCACAAATGCAATTAGAAGAATTACTCATTAAACATCCCGATAATAGCCAAATTTGGCGCTTACTCGAAGAAGCTCGCGGTAACCAGGCCGATATTGTCGGCGCGCATCAGGCGCGAGCCGAGGTGTTTTTTTTAGGTAATCATAACGAGCAAGCTTTACAGCAGTTAAAGTACGCCTTAAAGCTCAATAAAGATAATTTTGCACGTGGCGAAAAAATTAAATTACGCATGGAAGAAATTCGCCAATATCAACATCAGTTAAAACAGTTAATGTAGGGACCCTGGCGGATGATTACGCTGCAACATTTCTACTTGACGGGATTTTGAGTGTACCCCATGGATAGTTCCTCCGCCTTGTTGGCGAACATATGCTAAAGCATCATCAACGCGCTGTAGCAAAACTTCGAGGGTTTCCACAGCAACATATTCAGTTAAACCAATAGACAGCACCAAAGGCTGTACTTTACCTTGATACTCAAAACCCATGTAGTGTAAATTCATTTGCACGCGCTGCAACACCAATCGGGCTTTTTCTAGACGCGTGGTCACCAGCACCAATAAAAAAGTATCATCGGAAATACGTGCACAATAATCCACAGAGCGAATATGCGATTTTAATACGTCGGCTACTGCCACCAGCATAACTTGATGCAGCTCTGTATCAACCACTGCTAGCTGCATGTCTTTCACCTGAAGCTTTGCCACTACGAAATGAAAGTCACCCCGATCAGCTAACTGTTTTTGCGCCGTTAAAATCTGCTGCACATAACGAAAGTTAAATAATCCAGTAACATCATCACGCACGGTTAACTGCTGTACCAAGCGAAGCGATTCATTAAGCTGCTCTGTCTTGCTATCCAACAAACGCAGCAACAAACCCTGCTGAATGGCAAAAGCGGCCATGATACTTATTGTTAAACTCACCGCAATCAGAGTGATTAACATATAGGGTCCGGACAAGACACTGGTGAGAATAAAACCCAATCCTACCCACAAGGTTAATAAACACGCCGATATTATCGACACGACTCGTATCGTCAGTAACAACACTGTTGCCAAATAACATAAAGACAATAAATTTATTTCGGGTATCTTCTGTAGACACAGCAACAAGATGCTGCATACCGATAAACTTTGTACCATCAATAACGCATCTCGCGTTTTATGCCGAATCATGGACAGCCCGCCGGCTAAACCAATGACGGCCAGTAGATTGACGCCCAATAACAATAAGCTCACCATCCAAAACCATTGATAATCACCTGACCAGGATTGCAAACCAATCGCTGACCAAAGACTGGAATTGTGCACAATACTAATAGCAATAATTAGCAAACTGGTTTTGAAATAAAGATCTGTGGTTTTTATCATCGTATTTTTTAGCATCAAGTGTTCATCCGTTCATTAATTGGTAATCCGTGACACAGCTTTTTTCCAACCATGATAAGCCTGAAAAACCTCCTGAGCCGTTAACGAAGGTGCAAAAGTAGCTGCGCAATTCCAGTGCGTAGCGATTTGTTGCAGGGAAGAAAATAAACCACAACCGAGGGCTGCAAAATATGCGGCGCCTAACACCGTCGTTTCGACCGAGACAGGACGCTCAACCGGCACCTGCAATAAATCCGCTAAAAACTGTACCATCCAATTATTATTCGCCATTCCACCATCTACGCGTAATACCGTGGTTAACACCACACCATCGGCACGCATCGCATTAATTAAATCCAACGTTTGATAACACACAGACTGCAAACCAGCAGTGACCACTTCGGCACGAGAGGTGTCACGTGTTAATCCAAGTAACGCGCCTCGCGCATTAGCATCCCAATAAGGTGCACCTAATCCCGTAAAAGCCGGCACCAAATACACCGACTGCAACTTATTAACCGTTGCCGCTAACGCCTCACTTTCACTGGCATGATGTAGCACACCTAATCCATCGCGCAACCACTGCATGGTTGCGCCCGCCATAAAAATACTGCCTTCCACGGCATAGGTGGGTTTTGCGTTTAATCGGTAGGCCAAGGTGGTCAGCATGCGATGTTGGCTCCGTGGTGGTTGATCGCCCGCATTCATCATCAAAAAACAACCAGTGCCATACGTACTTTTCGCCATACCCGGGGTAAAACAAGCTTGTCCAACCAAAGCGGCTTGTTGATCCCCCAAAATCGCCGTAATGGGGATTTTACAACCATCAAGCTCAGCAAATGCCAAGGTGCCAGATGAATCCACCACTTCCGGGAGCATCGCTCGAGGTATATTAAATAAAGCGAGTAACTCTTCGTCCCATTGTTGCGTGTGCAAGTTAAACAACGCAGTGCGCGAAGCATTGGTAGCATCCGTGATGTGATATCTCCCCTGACTGAAGCGCCACACTAAAAAACTATCCATCGTACCAAAGGCTAAGTGACCGGCACGAGCACGTGATCGATCAGTGTCATATCGATCCAAAATCCACTCTAGCTTAGTAGCCGAAAAATAAGGGTCCAGCAACAAACCTGTTTTATGTTGGATCTGTGCTTCAACGCCCTCTTGACGCAACGTCTCGCAGCGCGCAGATGTGCGTCTGTCTTGCCAAACAATGGCTTTACCAAGCACCTGCTGTGTTTGTTTGTCCCAAACCAAAGTGGTTTCACGTTGATTCGTAATACCGATCGCTAAAACTTGTTGCAAAGTAATCTGAGCGATCGCTACCGTTTGACGGCACACCGCGAGCGTTGCTTGCCAAATATCTTCAGCATCATGTTCTACCCAACCATTCTGCGGAAAATACTGCGTTAATTCGATTTGATGACTGGCAACCATGCGCCATTGATTATGTGAACTAATCTCGAAGATCACGGCTCGGGTACTGGTAGTACCCTGATCAATTGCCAACAAATAATTGCTCATAAACCCTGATTTCCTACTGATTAATTGCTTGAGCTAGTTCACATTAAAACTTGATAAGCTATTTTTTTCTTGCACGTTTTTATGTGGCAAAATTCTGGGGCATATTGTCGCGGATTTTTACAAAACCCACAATTCACAAAATCCAAGAGCAGATCAATCTGGCAAGGCACTATACTCAGAATCTTGACAACACTCAGAATCTTTACAACATCTACGGCCATGACAACAAAAAGTTGACCACAGCTGTTTAGTCGATCACTCCATTCAAGGATGAGTTGCATAAATCAATGAACACACCATACACAGATTTATTAATTATTGGCGGCGGCATTAATGGTGCGGGTATTGGCGTAGATGCACAAGGCCGGGGGCTGTCGGTGCGATTGGTAGAGCAAAACGATTTTGCCAGCGCCACTTCATCTGCCAGCAGCAAATTGATTCACGGTGGTCTGCGTTATTTAGAATATTACGAGTTCCGCCTGGTACGCGAAGCTTTAGCTGAACGCGATATCTTACTACGCAAAGCCCCACACCTTGTAAAACCCCTGAAGTTCATTTTGCCACATCGACCACAACTAAGACCCGTGTGGATGATACGCGCCGGTTTATTTTTATACGATCATCTTGGTGGTCAATCCGTGTTAGAAAAATCACATGCCCTGCGTTTTGATCAGCATAGCCCATTACAATCGCAATTTAAGCGGGGATTCACTTACACCGATTGCTGGGTTGATGATTCGCGCTTAGTCATTCACAACTTACTGGCCCTACAACAGCTAGGCGGTCAACCACAAAATTATGTATGCTGCATACAAGCCCACTATCAACATGATCGTTGGCATGCCACGCTCCACAACACCCTTACACAACAAACCGAACAAGTAACCGCACGCGTATTAATCAATGCAACCGGCCCGTGGGCACAGCAATTTCTAGAAACTAATTTACAGCGTCAGTCGCCTCGTAAAATTCGCTTAATTAAAGGTAGTCACATCATTGTCCCACAACAAACGCTGCAGCAGCAGTCCACCAATCCAGCTGCTTACATTTTGCAAAATGATGATCGGCGCATTGTATTTGTAATTCCTTACTTGCAACGATTCACGCTAATTGGCACCACTGATAAAGAGTATCAAGGTGATCCAGCCCGAGTCAGTATTGATGATGCAGAAATTGACTATTTGTTATCGGTTTATAATCGCCATTTCAAAAAAACGCTTCAGCCCCATGATGTCATCGATCATTATTCTGGTGTGCGACCACTTTGCGATGATGAATCCAGTGATCCTGCCGCCATCACTCGCGACTACACCTTGACACTGGAAAACGCCCCTGGCGGGCTACTCACCGTATTTGGTGGCAAACTCACCACCTATCGCAAATTAGCCGAAGCAGCACTTAAACAGCTACAACCTTTATTCCCGCAAATGGGCAATCGCTGGACACATAGCTCGCCCTTGCCAGGTGGTGAAACACCCCCCCAAGTTTTTGCCGTTACCCTAAAAAACAAATATTCGTGGCTCCCCGATCAGCTGGTACAGCGCTTCGCTACCAGCTACGGTACCTTGTCGACCAGATTACTTGCAGATGCTAAATCGCTAGATGATTTGCAGCCACTACTCCGGCATCAGCCTGAACATAATCTGCAGCTACTCAGCAAAATGGAGTTGCAATACCTCTACGATCATGAATGGGCCCGTACTGCTGAAGATATTTTGATGCGCCGCAGTAAATTGGGCGTAGCAACCCATCCGGCATTGTATAGCGCCGTCACAGACTGGTTACAGCAGCGAGCAAGCTAAGCTTTTTAGCAACTATTGTTTTAAAACTCACTTTATCCAAAATGCTTCATTATCAAGTCGAGCGCTTTCAAACCAAGCTCTTTAGGGTCTGCCAGATTAATTGAGGACCTTGATAAATCAAACCACTATAGACTTGCACTAAATCAGCGCCCAACTGCAATTTATGTAATGCGTGCTCAGGAGAACTCACGCCACCGGAAGCAATCACGACTAATCGCCCAGCCGCTTGCTGAACCACTTGCGCCAATATACGGTCCGCTAAAAGCCCTAAGGGCAAACCACTCAATCCACCCATTTGATGGCCTTGCGACAAATGGGTGACACCTTCACGGCTGATGGTGGTATTGGTTGCAATCACGCCGTCAATTTCGGTTTTTAGCAGACAATCCATCAGCTTTTCCACTGCAGATTCAGGCAAATCTGGCGCAATTTTTACTACCAAAGGCACTTTTTTATCTAAACGTTGTTGCTGATTTTTTAAAGTGGTCAGTAACTCTAATAGTTCATCTTGATGCTGCAAATCACGTAACCCGGGCGTATTGGGTGAAGAGATATTCACCACCACATAATCAGCATCTGCATACACCCTCTGCAAACCCGTCTGATAATCCAAAATGGCATCATCGCTGTCTTTATTTTTACCGATATTGACGCCAACAATCGCTTTACCGCCACACTGTCGATACTGGCGTAAGCGTAGAAGTAGATGATCAACCCCTTTGTTATTGAAGCCCATCCGATTAATGAGCGCTTGTTCGGCTGTCAGACGAAACAAACGTGGACGAGCATTACCTAGCTGAGGCTTTGGTGTAACCGTGCCCACTTCAACAAACCCAACCCCTAAACAGGCCAAAGCAGCAAGATGATCAGCATTCTTATCCAGACCCGCCGCTATGCCCACCGGATTCGGAAAATTTAAGCCCATCAGTGTCTTAGTTGTATTCGGAGCGTCGACAAGCTGACGCCGACAATAGGCTTTTAACAAACCACTTGCCTCCAGAAAATCCAGTCCAGCAAATGTAACTTGATGTGCGAATTCAGGTGGTAAGGAAAATAACGCAGGGCGTAGAAAAGCATATAAAGACATAGTTGCTCATAGACTGAATTTGAAAGTGGACACACTTTATAACATTGCGTTGCAAAAATATCTAACGCAGCTAATTGATATTGCCAATACACGGCTAGACTAATAAAAGATCAGTTGGAAACAAATATTTACTTGCAAATGGACATGAAATGCATATTTCACCCATAGATAGTTCAGTTAAACGACGAAAACAGCAAGGCTTCACGCTAATTGAAGCACTCGTGGTGGTTTCGATTGCAGCCATGTTAATGGCGATGGCGGCACCTAGCTATCGTAATTTCACGATGAACAGCGTTATGATCAGTCATATCAATCATTTCAATAGCATTTTACAACTTGCTCGAAGCCAAGCGGTACACGACCGCACGAATGTCACCCTTTGTACGAGTGATGATCAATTAACCTGTGCTACCCACGATCAATGGAAAGATGGTTGGATCGTCTTTACCACCAACCCCGATAGTAGCCACAATATTATTAAAATTGGTGAGAGTATTGCCAACCGAAACCTTACCTTGACCACCTCTGGATTCAACAATTCAGGTCGTATCGACTATAACCCACAAGGCGTTTTGGCCAACAACGATAGCAGAGGTACTTTTAAGATATGTGATACGCGCGGAGAAAAAAGTGCTAAAGCAATTATTATTAATGCTGTTGGGCGCACGCAACGTGCATTTGATCAGAATCAAAATGGCGTGGTTGAAGACCACACGACGGCGGAGGTAACATGTCCCTAGTCCATCACGCCGCTTTTAAAAACCATTATTTGATCGACGGCTTTTCAATGATAGAGCTGTTAGTTGCCATGGTGGTGTTAGCCATTGGATTACTCGGCATGGCAGGCTTACAAACAGCCGGATTGAGCAATAATCAAAGTGCTTATTACCGATCCCAAGCCACCATCGCAATTGCCGACATCGTTGATCGTATGCGATCAAATAAGGTCGGCGTAGACGCTGGCTACTATCAGGGCTTCAATACCAACTCTAGTAGCATACCGACCTACCAAACTTGTATTGACGCTGCCACTGGGTGCAATGCACAGCAACTTTCTGATTATGACAAACACCAATGGACCAAGCTTTTTAAAAATATTGACAGCTCCAATAACTATATTGCCCTACTACCCGACGCTGTAGGTGAAATAAACTACGACGTATTAACTAAGATATATAGCGTTAAGATTTCTTGGCAAGAAGCAGATTGGGCAGCCGGTGGCACTAAAGTAGCTAAAACACAAGATATGCAGGTCAATATATCCTTATAAAAGTATCGCTTTATACAGGGAAAGTCTTGGAACAAAACAACCCATAATAGACTCAAGCAGCAGATCATCAATTACTTGAGTTGGCCAACGTCTACTATAAAAACAGCCCTTGCTTTAATCCTGCCAAATGATCTCGTAACCGAGCGGCTTGCTCAAACTCCAAGTTTTTAGCGTGATTGAGCATGGTAGTTTCCAACTGCTTAAACGTTTTGGCTTGTTGTTTTACCGACATTAATTGTATTTCCATTAAGGTCGGTAAACTTTGCGTCAGTTTATCCGCGCGTTTATTGGCATTTTTATTTTTACCCGACTGACTCCCCGGAATATGCGCTCCTTCCAAAATATCATCCACGGCTTTTTGAATGCTACGGGGTGTAATACCGTGCTGGGTATTGTAGATAATTTGCTTATTACGTCGCCGCTCAGTTTCATCCATGGCTCGCTGCATCGAGCCGGTAATTTTGTCTGCATATAAAATGGCACGGCCATTAATATGTCGAGCAGCACGGCCGATGGTTTGAATTAATGAACGGTCAGAACGCAAAAAACCTTCTTTATCCGCATCTAAAATAGCCACTAACGACACTTCAGGAATATCTAAACCTTCGCGCAATAAATTAATGCCCACCAGGACATCAAACTTCCCCAGTCGTAAATCACGAATAATTTCAATACGCTCTACTGTATCAATATCCGAATGCACATAACGCACAGCCACACCATGCTCGGCTAAAAATTCGGTCAGATCTTCTGACATGCGTTTGGTTAACGTGGTTACCAAGACACGCTCTTTCAGCGCCACGCATTTGCCAATCTCTGATAATAAATCATCAACCTGACGACTCGCTGAACGCACTTCAATCTTTGGATCAACCAATCCAGTCGGGCGCACCACCTGCTCAACCACCTGCTCGGCCCGCTCCGCTTCGTAAGGGCCAGGAGTTGCCGACACATAAATCGTTTGCGGTGCAATACGTTGCCATTCTTCAAATTGTAACGGCCGATTATCCAGCGCGGATGGCAAACGAAAACCATATTTAACTAAAGTTTCTTTGCGCGAGCGATCACCTTTGTACATAGCACCTAACTGAGGAATGGTGACATGGGATTCATCCACCAATAGCAAAGCATCCGCTGGCAAATAATCATACAGGGTAGGTGGCGCTTGGCCGGGGCCTCGTCCAGATAAATGTCGCGAATAGTTCTCAATGCCGTTGCAGTACCCGAGTTCCTGCATCATTTCTAAATCGTAACGCGTGCGCTCGCCTAGCCGCTGTTTTTCTAACAGCAAATGATTGGTTTCGTAATAATCCAACCGCGTGCGCAACTCTTCTTTAATTTGCTCAATGGCCTCGAGCACTTTTTCACGCGGGGTCACATAATGCGATTTTGGATACAACGTATAACGTGGTACCTTACCCTGAACCGCGCCGGTGAGGGGATCGAACACACTAATCCGTTCAATCACATCATCAAACAATTCAATCCGCACCGCGAACTCATCCGATTCAGCTGGATAAACATCGATGCTGTCGCCTCGCACCCGATAAGTTGCCCGATAAAAATCCATTTCATTACGCGTATATTGCAGCTCAGTTAAGCGCGCCAACAATTGCCGCTGATCCATATGATCACCACGTACCAGATGAATCACCATTTTTAAATAGGATTCAGGATCACCCAAACCATATATGGCTGAAACAGTTGCAACGATTAAAGTGTCTTTATATTCCAGTAACGCCTTGGTGGCTGATAAACGCATTTGTTCGATGTGTTCATTGATCGACGCGTCTTTTTCAATAAAAGTATCCGAACCCGGCATATAAGCTTCAGGCTGATAGTAATCGTAGTAAGACACAAAATATTCAACATGATTGTGCGGGAAAAAACGTTTGAACTCGCCATACAATTGTGCAGCTAACGTTTTGTTATGCGCCAATACCAGTGTCGGACGATTTAATGTGGCGACAATATGCGCCATAGTAAAGGTTTTACCTGAGCCGGTGACCCCAAGCAAAGTTTGCGCAGCAAGCCCTGAATCAATACCGTCCAACAATTTGGCGATGGCTTGCGGCTGATCACCAGCTGGCTGGTAATCGGATACGAGTTGGAAATGGTTCATGAAACTACCTTAACTTAGCCTTAGCTTAGCGATTTTTATTTGCACACACATCGGCAGCCGATTATCATAACTGCCGCTTATTCAATCAGAATTTAACCCTTAACCGGAAAAAATCTCATGCCTTACGTTAATTTATCCGCTGCCATTTCTGCTCGTGCCAACTCAATTAAACCTTCGCCAACACTTGCTGTCGCACAAAAAGCTGCTGAGTTAAAGGCTCAAGGCATCGACATTATTGGTTTGGGCACCGGCGAACCGGATTTTGATACGCCTGATCACATCAAGCAAGCCGCAATTGACGCCATTGGTCGAGGTAAAACTAAATATACCGCTGTCGATGGTATTCCTGAATTAAAAGCGGCCGTCATTGATAAGTTCAAACGCGACAATGGCTTAACCTATCAACCCAATCAAATTTTAGTGAGCTGCGGTGGCAAACAAAGCTTTTTTAACCTAGCGCTGGCGTTACTCAACCCCGGTGATGAAGTCATTATCCCCGCGCCTTATTGGGTCTCTTATCCAGACATCGTATTAATCGCTGACGGTAAACCGGTTATTCTGCCAACCGATCATCATCAACACTTTAAAATCACAGCAGCGCAGCTGGAAAAAGCCATTACCCCAAAAACCAAATTAGTGGTGCTCAACAGCCCATCCAATCCCACTGGCGTTGCGTATCGTCGTCAAGAGTGGCAAGCCATCGCAGAAGTACTATTGAAACACCCCGATATTTTTGTGGCCACCGATGATATGTATGAACACATTCTTTGGTCTGAAGAACCCTTTAGTAATATTTTGAATGTGTGCCCTGAGCTGTATAGTCGCACTTTTGTTTTAAACGGAATTTCTAAAGCCTACGCTATGACAGGCTGGCGAATTGGTTATGCCGGTGGACCCAAAGAATTGATTGGCGCCATGAATAAGGTGCAATCCCAAAGCACCTCCAACCCCACATCCATTTCACAGTATGCCGCTTGTGAGGCTTTAAACGGCCCACAAGATTGCATCACGATGATGACCGCCGCATTTAAACAGCGTCATGATTATTTATTACCCCAACTCAATGCAATCCCCGGTATTAGCTGCACCCCCAGCGACGGCACCTTCTACGCCTTCGCCAGCTTCCATGACATGATCCAACAAGCCGGCTTCGCCAATGATGTTGAGCTATGTGAGCGATTAATCAGTGATGTACGTTTGGCCCTAGTACCCGGCTCAGCATTTGGTGCCGAGGGCTATGTGCGTTTATCGTATGCCACCAGCATGAAAGTATTAGAGCAAGCGGTTGAGCGATTGCAGCAAGCTTCGGAAATGTGGTTGAAATAAGACAATCATGACATAGCCTTGGCTATCTTTAGTCGGGGCTATTAAATTAAGGATGCAATATCGTCAAACCAACATCCGAAACAGCCACACTTATGTTCGCTGCTGTCATGATGGGGATAATATCCGTCAAGGTGAATTCTACCGTCGGCTGAGCATTAAATTTCACACCCTGCGAGTCTCCTACCTCTATAACCGCATACGAGATGTTGTCACCTTCGTTATCGGTCAGTTCTGCTTTCGGTAAACATACTCGCATATAAGTGCAGTGATTGAAGGGTGGCTGCATTTTGGAAAATGGCAAGTGCTTAAAGGATATCGGCTTAAAGTCAGATTCATTTATGCCACTGACACCTGAACTCCAGTTGAGCCTGCTTAATATTCTAGAGGGTATCATCGATAGATTCATATGCTTCTAGCTTCGGCGCTAAAGAGATTCGGCATTTAAGATATCTAGGTGCAGACACATCGACTCCATCTTACTTAGAAGGAAAGAAAAGGAAACCCAATTTTTGACAAAGCCTCTCGCTTCTTGTTCAAGTCTGAGCGCTCTAATTTTTCTGGCGTTGTCGTTGGAGTCGGCTGCAATGGAGATCTCGCTATATAATCTGGATTACCTATGTTACGTGATACTTCATAACTGCTTTTTCTCTGCGAATCTCTAACTGGTGTTTTTTCATTAAAAGAACCGCTACTTTTACCCTCAGGAAAATCTCCATGATTAAAACACTTATATTGTTGACTCGCTTGGCTTTCACCAGCAAGATTCAAGTAAGCTTTTAACCGTTCATGGTAAAAAAGAATATCGGTCAAATCTTTAGCAATATCATTTGCGTGACCAAGATCTATTTTTTGCCCATTCTCATCTTTGAACGTTTTCAAGCAATTAATTAAGGTTGTCTTCAACGTGGTTACTGTACTTACTTCATCGGCTTGTTCCACCCCTGCATCTGAATTTTTTAAATCGTTTATAAAACTCTGATGATAGAACTGCCTTAATTTATTAATGACCGGTTTCAACTTATCATAAAGTGCTTGATAACTATCAAGAGATTCTCGAGGGATAATACCAAAATATTTACCACTCAACGGCAAATTATCCTGGTCATAAACCGGATTCAATTTAACCAAATAACCACGGCATATCAAATCATAAGAAGCTTCAGCTATTTTTTCTCTGGGCACAATATAAGCTTTACCAGTGGGTGTAATACATATCAACCTATCATCCATTGGCTGTGCAAAATGTATATTTTGCGTTTCGGCACCATGTCGGAAAACATTTTTGTCACACAATTGATTAAGCTGTTTAATCACATAAGTTCCATAAGGAGATGTAATTGATTCACCATGATGACTTCCTATACTCAAGTGCACACTATCAGTACGAAAATTCTCTCGAGCTGAAACGATGGATGCCAAATCGTAATCGCCCGTCACCGGTACAGCTGTGTTCGAATCATCTTTATAGGCATAAACATACAATGGTGTTTCTTTTTCTCTATCTGGTACTGGCCCGCCATCTGAGTCTTCACCAATAATGGGCATAAAAGAAATAACCCACTCACCTTCATCTTTAGGCACTGCCTTATAAATCACCTGAGATGGACTATTATCCTGCGCAGTAAAATAACGCCCATTATCGCCTTTAAAATTAAAGGAATGTTCAGCAATCGAGTTTTCACTCACAATTTCATTTAGTAATTGTGTTGACATGTATAGAGGCGTGGTGAAAACTTTTTGGTAATCATCCAGTACTTCTTCCGAAAGCATTAATTCGAATTGAGGGTCAAGGTTGAACTGTTTACCTTTCTTAGAAAATGCTTCGTCATAAGGAATGAATCCTTTTGCCAGCCCCCCATTTGCGCTTTTGGCATGAATATCAACGCTTTTTGTTTCATAACCATGGCCAATTAAACGCGTTGAGGCTGATTCAGTTGGCCGAATAAATAAGCAAAGATTCTCTTTGGAACAAAAATCTTTAATTACCTCTAAGTGCTCAGATAATATCCCTGAATTTTCAGTGGTGACCTCTGTTAATTGATTCAGTTGCTCGGGTTCAACTTTTGCCTTATTCCGTCTCGGCGGCGTACGCATAGAAATAGGTGAAGAAGCACAGGGCCGAGAGTTTGCTTGAGGACTATTCGTTGTAGGAAACATAAACTTACTTCATGACAGAAAGGAAAAACAACCTGAATAGCATAAAACAGGCGCACATCTGTCAGTAGAATGTCTGTAGTGCATGTTCGTAAGCGAACGTAATGCGTGTAAAGTTTCCTTTCTTATCAAATACTATCTGATCATCGCTCTAATAACGCCAACTTATTTGGCTTATCTTTCCATTCATCAGCATCGGAAGGCGGAGCTTTTTGTTGCGAAATATTCGGCCATATCATGGCAAGTTCGGTATTGAGGTCTAAAAAGTGTTTTTGATCGGCTTTGAGATCATCTTCAGAAACAATGGCATTGACTGGACATTCGGGTTCACACAAGGCGCAATCAATACACTCATCAGGATGGATAACCAGAAAATTGGGGCCCTCATAGAAGCAATCCACAGGGCAAACCTCAACACAGTCGGTGTATTTGCATTTAATACAGTTTTCAGTCACAACAAAGGTCATAGCTGTTCTCAATTTTCAGGGCTTCAATAAAAACAATGTTCATCAATAAACAGTAGAAAATTCGAAGGCAGCATTGTAGAGGCTAACCGCCAACCTTGCCAAGCAGAACTACTTAAACGTTAATCGATTAAAACCCAAAGGCCTTCAAACCGGACATTTCTGGCATCGGCAATTGCCCGCTTTGTTGATTGTTAAAGGGTACGTTACCCAAACCCGGCAGCTTAATGCCAACCTGCGTATTCAACACATATTGCAGACTTTTTTGCTGCCACAGCCCCTGACCAATAGCGCTTAAATCTTGAAATGACAAATGAATCGGCACTTGTAGTACGGAAGTATCGTTGGCTTTTAAAGCCAAACCATCAGCTTGACGACCGCTGACCAAAGACTTGCCGTTAATATGCAATTGATAGCCGACATCAGCCAACTGCAAGGTGACGGGATTAGGGTTATTGACTGCGACCCCTAAATTAAAACCAATACCCTCGGCATCCAACCCTGTTAATGTAAGCTGCTGTAATGCAACGGTTGGCCGCTTTACCAACCCCGTAGCCTCTAATGTGTTTGCTATTTCGCAACCGGTTAGCAGTACCAGTCCGAGGCTGATCAATATCGCTTTTAATTTCAACATAAATAATTCCTTAATCGACCTTGTAGAGACAAGGCATGCCTTGTCTCTACTCTCTGGCACATGCCTTGTCTCTACAAATTATAAAAATTCTAACAATTGATATAAATGCGCCAGCGCCTGCTTGGGCGTTAACTCATCGGCGTTAATATCACGCAAATACTGACTAATCTTGTCTGAACTGTTCTTGACCAAGGGCGGCGCAGTGGGTACAGCACCCATTATCAGCACATGCCCCTGCTCCAACCGCGACAACTGCTGCCGCGCTAAACGAATGACATTATCCGGCACACCCGCTAATTTTGCCACCTGCAAACCATAACTTTGATTGGCAGCGCCAGGCTGAACGGCATGCAAAAACACCAGCTCATCTTGAAACAACTGCGCACTCAAATGCACATTACGGATCGAAGCATGCGAGTTTGCTAAATCGGTGAGCTCAAAATAATGCGTCGAAAATAAAGTAAACGCCCTCACCTGCTCGGCTAAGAATTCTGCGCAGGCAAATGCTAACGATAAACCATCAAAGGTGCTGGTACCTCGACCAATTTCATCCATAATCACCAGGCTATGTTCACTGGCGTTATTCAGAATCACGGCAGTTTCGGTCATCTCCACCATAAAGGTCGAACGCCCACCCGCCAAATCATCCGCTGAGCCAATGCGGGTAAAAATGCGATCAATCGGACCAATCCTTACACTTTGCGCGGGCACATAACAACCAATGTGCGCCAGCAACACAATCAACGCCGTCTGCCGCATATAAGTGGATTTACCGCCCATGTTCGGGCCAGTGATTAATAACATACGCGCAACATCTGATAAACGCGTATCGTTCGGGGTAAACGGTGAACGACTGACCGCTTCCACCACCGGATGACGCCCTTGTTGAATCTCAATCACCGCTTGTTCACAACGTTCAGGTCGAACCCAATGCAAACGATCGGCGCGCGCCGCAAAATTCGCCAGCACATCCAATTGCGCTAACGCTTGTGCGGTTTGTTGCAGCGCGACAATTGGCGTTAGCAGTTGCAGCAAAATTTCTTCGTACAAGGCTTTTTCACGCGACAACGCCCGGCTTTTGGCGCCGAGCACCTGATCCTCAAACACTTTTAATTCTGGCGTGATATAACGCTCCGCATTTTTTAAGGTTTGCCGACGCTGATAATCCGCTGGGGCTTGTGCCGACTGACCTTTGGAAATTTCAATGTAATAACCCTGCACGCGATTAAAACCGACTTTTAAACTGCTTAAACCGGTGCGCTGCTTTTGTTCAGCTTCGAGCTTCAGTAAATAATCACTGCTGGTATCGCTCAAACTTTGTAGATGATCCAACTCAGCATCAAAACCCTGTGCAATCACGCCACCATCACGAATGGTCATCGGCGGATTATCGATAATCGCTCGCGACAACAAATCCGCAAGATCGGCAAAATCCGGTAGGCTGTCAATCTGTTGAAGATAAAATGATTGACTATTCAACTGCGCCACACTGCTTTTGACTGGCGGCAGCGCCAACAAAGCTTCTTTTAGACGCAACAAATCACGCGGTCTGGCCGTTTGCAGCGCAATACGCGCCAAGATTCGCTCGACATCGCCCACCGGCTGCAACGCCACCTGTACCGCTTCAAATCGATAACCCTGCAGCAACTCGCTAACGGCGGTTAATCGCTGATGCAATTGCGTTCTATCTTGCAGCGGTGCCAACAACCAACGCTTTAATAAACGACTGCCCATCGGCGTGACGCAATGATCCAACACCCACAGCAAGCTCGGCTTTAATTGCCCACTTAAACTTTGCGTGAGCTCCAGATTTTTGCGGGTGACTTCATCAATTTGCAAATAATCATGCAGTTGATCGCTGACCAGCGCTTGTAAATGCGGCAACGCACTTTTTTGTGTTTCTTGGCAATAGTGCAATAACGCACCAGCAGCCATGATGCCCAGCGTCATTTGCTCACAACCAAAACCTGCCAAGGATTGCACTTTAAATTGTTCGCACAAACGCTGCTGCGCTGACGACAATTCAAAATGCCAAGGTGCTCGTTCAACCACACTGGCGCGAGCATTGAGTGCAGCAACTAAATCATCCCCCTCCGCCACCAAAATTTCTTGCGGAGCATAACGATCCAATTGATTAAGCAGCTCACTCCATTGCTCCACTTCGCAACCAATAAAACGACCGCCACTTAAATTCACCAACGCCAAACCGTACCGATTTTTATGCACGGCTATGGCAGCGACCCAAGCATCCTGATGCGCATCTAACAAGGCCTCATCCGTTACCGTGCCCGGGGTGATAATGCGCACCACTTGCCGCTCGACCAAACCTTTTTGCTCACTGGCATCACCAATCTGTTCACAGATCGCCACCGACTGCCCTGCGCGTATCAAACGCCCGATATAATTTTCCGCCGCATGCACCGGAATACCGGCCATTGGAATCGGCGAACCATTGGAGTTACCGCGCTGCGTTAAAGTGATATCCAAAATTTGTGCGCCACGTTTGGCATCATCAAAAAACAGTTCGTAAAAATCACCCATCCGATAAAACACCAACCGCTGCGGATGCTCAGCTTTGATGCGCAAATATTGCTGCATCATTGGCGTATGATTACCAGCCTGAGCAGGAGTCTGGGCAGGCACTGGAGTAGGGAAAAGTGCAGTTTGTTTAGGAGAATCCACTTGCTTAGAAGAATCGATTACATAACCCGCCATGGTGCGTGCTTCCTTAAGGCATTTACCTTTACAATAACGAACCCTTAGATTCGTTAACCATCAACAAACCTTGCACCCTAACGGAGCAAGCACCAAATCGCAATGGTTATTAGCAGGTACTATTTGAATGACAACGACATGCCCGTAGTCACCCATGCTAAATACATTAGTGACTACAAATTAGTAACCCCCCCTTTGAACTGGTCGAGGTTCTACCATGAATACAATCCAATCATTACCTGACTCAATCATCATTGAAATTCACACAATCCGGGAAGTGCTCGCCAAGCAATACCAAAATGATTTAATTGCCTACTCCCATGCAACACAAGAGCATTGCCGTAATCTGGGATTTCACACCGTTGAGAGCCCTCGTAACCAAAACAGCTTGGAGGAGACCCCAATCGAGGTTTCATCCAGCCAGATAAACCACCATTAAAAATGAAACTTGAATATTTAATCACCATCGGTGGCGGCCTAGGTGCGTTGGCGCGTTATAAGCTTGGTGCATGGCTACTGCAGCATTTCAACGGCTGGCAATTCCCGATTGCAACTTTCACCATCAACCTGCTCGGCTGTTTAGCGGCGGGTATTTTACTCAGCCTGCATGAAAGATTTACTCTCAACGAAAACTTACGTTTATTTTTAATGGTCGGCCTACTCGGCGGCTTTACCACGTTTTCCGCTTTTGCGCTCGAGAGCGTGCAACTGTTGCGACGCGGTGAGTATTTGATAGCTTCGGCAAACGTCATGCTCAGCGTATGTTGCGGTATCATCATTTTATTCATCGCATTTAGAGCAACCAGCACGCTTTGATTTCTATATTAACCCTATTGCATAACAGTTGATTAATTTAAAGTCGATGTTTATCATCGCCCTCTTTTTTATCAGAATCAGAAGAAGTAACAATAAAAATGAATATACCGAATAGCATTACAACCATACAAACTAAAGAAAAACAAGCGATATCCAGCTCAGAGGGTTTTAATTTAATTAACTCAGTACTTCCTGGAGTAGTTGGCAGATTATCTACAAACAACCTCACCAAAACTCTATCAATTTATCAGAGTACTGGTAAATTTCAACCCGAACTTTCTTTGAGAGTTGCTCGTGCAGGCCTGGTAGGAATGAGTCTTCAAACCATGAGTAATTTTGGAATCCGCGAAGCTATCATTTCAAAAAACGATACCGGCCCCACTTTATTAGCAAAATCATTTTTAGCGGGCTCTTTTGGTGGATTATTCATGCACCCTGTATCGGTGAGATTTTTTCTCGGCGACAAATTACCAAATTTTCCATCAAGCTTATCACCAGCATTCAGTCAAACAATCTACATATTAAAAAACAACCCTTTTTTACTTAAGAGGGGCTTATTAACACGTACGTTAATGTCAGGGACTGACTGGAGCATTTTTTTCCTTACTAAAAAAGTGATGCATCAACAACTCAATTTTGACAGCGAAACATCGTCTTTAGCAGCATCAATTTTATCGAACTTAGTTGGTGCGCTGTTTATGGAAAAATATGTCCTAGAAATTAAACAAGAGCCAACGGCATTTCTATCAAATCAGGCTGCAAAATCTACTACACAATCGTCTAGAAGCGCTGTAGTAAAGGCAGCTTTTTTTGCACTATTGGTATCTGAAAGATTCATACAAGATAAAGTAAATGATCTTGTAAAAAACAACTAAAGTGGACCAAAAAGTCTAGGGCGTGTTGACGATTCAAAGTGAACTAATGAGCAAGAATAAAGCAATTTAGCGAGTAGAGGTTTTTAAAAGTAAACAGTTGCATAAAAATAGCAGACTCGTAACATTGGTTTTTTGCGAAAACCGACAAGGAGGCGAGTCTGCTATGCCAAGAACCAAGCTTACGGATGAGGATTGGTCAAAGGTACTGCCAATTTTGAATGAACATAGAATTTATAACAAGGAAGATCTGCGGAGTACGTTTGAGGGAATATTGCATCGAATAAGGGTAGGTTGCCCATGGAGGGATTTACCAGAATATTTTGGCAAATGGAGCAGCGTTTATAAACGGTTTAATGAGTGGTGCCGTGAAGAAAAATTGACGAGTATTTTTAAAGCGCTTTGTGTTGAACCAGATATGGAATGGATATTTATAGATGGCAGCATAGTTAAGGCACATCAGCATAGTGCTGGCGCTCAAAATGGCCAAGAAGCTGCCATTGGAAAATCGGTTGCAGGCAACACCACTAAAATACATTTAGCCGTAGATTCATGCGGATTTCCGATAGATTTTACGATTACTGGTGGAGAAGTTCACGACGTAAAAGAGGCGCCAAGTTTTATTGAACAACTGCCGAAATCAGATTATAAAATTATGGACAAAGGCTATGATTGCGAATCACTACGAGAGCAAATTAAACGACAAAAATGTACACCTGTCATCCCACGAAAAAGCAATTCAACTGTTGGAAATTCTGATCTGGATTGGGGGCTTTATAAATACCGGCATCTGGTCGAAAATGCATTTGCTAGGCTTAAACATTTCCGTGGTGTTGCCACTCGTTTCGATAAGCTCAAAAGAAATTTCGTCGGTGCA
>JANNXD010000011.1:0-22823 GCA_031409375.1 Gammaproteobacteria bacterium
ACCAGGTTTCATTCGCTGTTAATCAGTTAAACCTTCGTCCTAGAAAATCGCTTGCTTTTAAATCTCCTGCTGTTTTAATGCAGGATCAACTGGCGGCTTTCGCCGCTTAAACTGTTATGCACTTCGCGGTTGAATCTGCCTGATTCTAATTATTCGAAACTGGTTTAAATCAATTTTTGCGTAATATGCTGGCCAGCAGGGCAAGATTTAGTGCAGATACTCATGCGTATCATCTACAGGTTGCAGGGATGAAAAAACCTTACTCAAACTGCTCTGCATAAAACATGGCTCGGCTTTGCCTGAGTAGATCGGTGACGCCTTGCACGCCGTCAACCTGCTGTGCGATACGCATGGCTTCTTTGGCTTGTGAGGGCGATAAAGTGCCCATTAAATAGATGTGCCCCCGACTGCTGGTGACTTGTATGTTGGATTCTTTAATATGACGGTTCATCATCAGTTTGCCGCGCACTTTGGTGGCCAGCCAGGAATCGTTCATGCGCGATAAGTAGGACGACGTACCCGTGACTGATAATTGATTATGCACTTGGCGTACGCGTTCGGTTTTGCGGGCCACTAGTCCGGCTTGATACTTTAATGAGTCGTTGGCCACTTCACCCGTGAGCAGCACGACGCCATCAAAACAATGGATGGCAATATGTTGCTGATTAAAACGCGCGTTGGCTTTCATGAGATTGACGCTGATTTCCGATTCAATGGCTTCGTTACGCAGTAACTTGGTGATGGGCGTGGATTGCGACGCGGCAAGCAGAGTGGAACTGGTAAAGGATAAAAGTAGCCAACAGCATACGCTAATCAATCGACATCCTTGCATCCCACTAACTTGCATACCATTAGCCTCCAAATAATTGATGATCAATCAAGTCGCACAAAGCGTGAATAATCAACAGATGAACCTCTTGAATGCGGGCGGTACTTTGACTGTGGACGCGAATTTCAACATCCTGTGGCGTGGCAAGTCCTGCGACATTACCTCCATCTTTGCCCGTGAGCATCACCACCGGCATTTGTCGATCGTGTGCAGCTTGAATGGCTTGTACAATATTCGCTGAGTTACCACTGGTGGTGATGGCAAGCAGTACGTCACCGGGTTTACCAAGTCCTCGAATTTGTTTGGAAAATATTTCGTTGTAGCTGTAGTCGTTGGCAATTGAAGTCAAGGTTGATGTGTCGGTGGTCAGCGCCATGGCTGGCAGGGCAGGCCGCTCGCGTTCAAAGCGATTGAGTAATTCGGATGAGAAATGTTGTGCATCACCAGCAGAACCGCCATTACCGCAGCTGAGAATTTTACCTTCATTGAGTAAGCTGTTTACCATGATTTCGGCGGCTTTGACTACGCTGCTAGGAAGCGTTTGCGCAGCCTGTTGTTTGGTGGCGATACTTTGCGCGAAGAGGTCTTGGACGCGCTGAAAGGGATCGGCGCTAGAAATGGTCTGCGTAACCGGATCTTCAGGGTTGTTGTACCCGTAATTTGGGTGTTGGCCATGATTATTCATATCGTCAGGGTTGTCAGCAAGATTATCATCGGCATAGAAATCATAGTTCATAGTTTTATCTCATTCTTAAGAGGCTCATGTAAATTCCCTTCTAAATACGATTTTTTTCGAGTATAACGCATCTATAAGGCTAGACAATAACTATCCCCCCTTCTACTAGGTGTTAGTCAGTAGGTGTTAGTCAGGGTTCTTTTTAAATGAATGGCCAAGGGTAAGCAAGAAGATAAAGTCTCTGACAAGCATGTGCAGCTAGCGGGTGAGGGATGTAGTTAGCAACATTTAGCGTTCATATAATGTGGAGATTCGAGGAGCAAGCAATCCAGTTCTGCAAAAAAATCGCGGGTTGCTGCGCAATGTCATTAATTTAAGGCAATCGATTGGCCGATTAAATCCCACTCTGTTCGGCGCAGCATGTAGAGACAAGGCATGCCTTCTCTACGGTGTGATGGTTAAGATTGCGGCCCTAAATGAAACACTAGGTGCTAGAGAAAAAAATCGGTTCACCTAAACGCTATTGCCTTAAGTTAATGACATTGGGCTGATGAAGCGTATTTTTTTCACTCGAGCTTTCATTTATAGGTAGATGAGTTAAGCTACCCGGCCAGTTTTGAATAAAAAAGGGAGTTCTTATGTCTGCAGCGTCAGCCAGTTATCGACGTGTTGGTTCGCTTGAAGTTGCCAGTGTCTTGCATGATTTTGTTATCAATGAAGTGCTACCTGGTCTGCATGTACGTAGTGATGTGCTCTGGCAAGGGCTGACACAATTGATTGCTGATTTCGCGCCGCGTAACAAAGCCTTGCTGTTGCGTCGTGATCAACTGCAAGCGCAAATAGATACTTGGCATTTGCAGCGTCGTGGTAAAAGCTTTGACCCTCAGCCTTACCAGCAATTTTTGCGGGATATTGGTTATTTGTTGCCTGAGCCAGTGGATTTTAAAGTCAGTACCACTCAGGTTGATGCTGAAATTGCGCATATTGCAGGTCCACAATTGGTAGTTCCCTTGACCAATGCACGATATGCGCTGAATGCAGCCAATGCACGCTGGGGTAGTTTGTATGATGCCTTGTATGGCACCGATGTGCTTGATGCGACTTTTACTACCGAAGAAAAGCAGACGGCTGAAAAAAAAATAGGCGCTTACGATCCAGTGCGTGGCGCTAAAGTGGTGGCTTATGCAGCTGAATTTCTTGATCGCACGCTTCCTTTGAAAGTAGGAAGCTTTAAAGATGTGATCAAATTTTCCGTGATTGATGCGCAGCTGCAAATCACTTTAAAAAACAGCGAGACTACTCAGTTGCAGCAGCCGCAACAATGGCTGGGGTATCAACACACAACAGAATTAGGTTTATCTGCATTATTGTTCCAACATCATGGTTTGCATATTGAAATTCAGTTAGATGTTCAGCATCCTATAGGCCGTCAGCATCCCGCTGGCATCAAAGATGTGGTATTAGAATCCGCGATCACCACCATTCAAGACTGTGAAGATTCGGTCGCTGCCGTTGATGCAGAAGATAAAACCCTTGTGTATCGACATTGGTTGGGGTTGATGAAAGGATCGCTGTCTGCAAGCTTTAGCAAAAGTGGTCGATCGGTGGAGCGACATTTAAATCCAGATCGTCAATATCAGACACCCAATGCTGATCACATTACCCTGTCAGGTCGCAGCTTGTTGTTGGTGCGGAATGTCGGTCATCTGATGACCTCAGATGCGGTGCGTTACTGCGGTCAAGAAGTTCCTGAAGGTATTCTCGATGGCCTTATCACCAGTTTAATTGCCATGCACGATTTGCAGGCTAAAGGCAATTTGCGCAATTCCCGCACGGGCAGTGTCTATATTGTGAAGCCGAAGATGCATGGCCCAGATGAAGTGGCTTTTACGGTTGATCTTTTTAATCAAATTGAAAAGTTGTTGGGCTTGCCGGCTAATACCTTAAAAATCGGCATTATGGATGAAGAGCGGCGTACCACGGTCAATTTAAAAGCTTGTATCGAACAGGCGCGTGATCGCATTATCTTTATTAATACCGGTTTTCTAGATCGTACTGGTGATGAAATTCATACCAGCATGGAAGCGGGTGCGATGGTGCGAAAACAAGCGATGCGTAACCAGCCTTGGATTCAGAGTTACGAAGATTGGAATGTCGATGTGGGTTTAGCCTGTGGCTTATCGGGACATGCGCAGATTGGTAAAGGGATGTGGCCAAGACCTGATGATATGCAGCAAATGTTGGCGACCAAACAAGCGCATCCGCAAGCGGGTGCGAATTGCGCATGGGTGCCTTCGCCGACTGCGGCAACTTTACATGCCTTACATTATCACCAGATTGATGTGCGTGCTTGTCAGCAACAGTTGGCGAAGCGAGTACCGGCAAGGCTTGAGGCAATTTTAACTTTGCCCTTGTTGACGCATACTTTATCTGCAGAAGATATTCAGCAAGAGTTGGATAATAATGCTCAAGGTATTTTGGGGTATGTGGTGCGCTGGATTGATCAAGGCATTGGCTGTTCAAAAGTGCCGGACATCGATAATGTGGGCTTGATGGAGGATCGCGCAACGCTGCGCATTTCCAGTCAGCATATTGCTAACTGGTTGCATCATGGTTTGGTGACAACAGAGCAAGTATTGCAAACCTTTAAACGTATGGCGGCAATTGTCGATCAACAAAATTCTTTTGATGTTTTATATCGACCAATGGCGGTTGACTTTGATCGTAACATCGCCTTTCAAGCAGCTTGTGACTTGGTGTTGTCAGGTAGAGTGCAGCCGAATGGTTATACTGAACCACTTTTGCATCAAGCGCGTCGAGCATTTAAGCTTGCCAACGGCTCAGGGGTAGTTTTGTTTTGCTAGCTGCACATACTGTTGATGTAGTTGTTCAACTTGTGCGTCGAGCTGATGGATTGAGCCGTTATTGAGAATGATATCGTGCGCATGCTGTAAACGTTGTTCGCGGTTCACTTGTTGTGCGATGATCCGAGCGGCTAGGTCTGCGCTCATCTGATCGCGCTTTGAAGCGCGTAATAGTTGCAGTTCTAGATCGCAATCGACAACCAACACTTGATCTACTTGGTGATGTAGGCCCGTCTCAATTAATAGAGGAGCCACCAACACCCCATAAAGGTTGTTTGAAGGTAGTTGCCATTCAGAAATTTGCGCTAACACCAATGGCTGTAATAATTGCTCTAGCCATTGTTTGGCTTGCGTATCATTAAATACCAATTCGCGTAGTGCTTGTCTATTGAGGTCACCAAATTGCTGTCGAATGCTATTTTGTATGGTCGGATCTTGATGCAACCTGCGGACAATGATGTCCGCGTCCAAAATATTGATTCCTTTGGACGAAAAAAGATCACTGACTAAGCTTTTACCGCTGGCCAGCCCGCCTGTTAATCCGACGACAAGAAAATTCTTGGGTAGCATGAGTGTTGACAGGCCTATGAGCTAAATGTTAAACAGTATCGGTTATTTAGATGCCCATCAATTATCCGGTAAGTCAGTCTTATACGCAATTAGCATCCAATTTGCGGTTGTTTTTTAGGACAGCAAGAGGTTTGCCATGCAAATTTTATTATCGACCGAGCTTTAACAGGATGACAACTATTCATAAATTGTGTATAAAGTGGCATGTTTTACAGGAGTGTTATGGTCGATACTTATGTCAATCATTGGCAGTGTCGTCTACGAAATGGATTCGATCGGTTTACCATGTTTTATTTACCCCTTTTTTATTTTGAGCTGGATTTGACGAGTTATGAGTGACATAAATACAGTAATAGATGATGCAGATACCACCAAGGAACCAGGCCAGATCTATGCAGTGACCGATCTACAGATTGAAAAAATTCGGCAGATGATGCGCTTTCTCGTTACAAAAAATTATGCTGATAAAGTTAAGCCATTCGAAAATTTTTCCAGCTCGCGGGCGGATGTTTTGGTGAGCTCAGTTGAAGTATTTCTCAAAAAAGGTATTGACGATAGTACGGTGCAAGATTTGCTGGATCAAGCTGATGTTTCCCGCCGCACCTTTTATAAATACTTTAAAAATAAAAATGAAGTTGTTGAAGCAATATATTCTTTACTGGTCGGTATGCTTGAATTGCGTTATCAAGAAGAAATGCAGGAAATGCAGTCAGCAAAAGACTTGATGGATAAGTGCATTGATGTGTTTTTTGACTATCAACAGGCATTGGGGCCAGTGGTGTTGATGTTAAACAGACGCGCAATGAGCGCTGTGGGCGCGCTGAGTGAGCGTCGATGTTTGGCACAGAAAAATTTTGTCAGTATGCTGGACGAGCAGATTTTTCGTTTGCATGGTATTCATTATGATCCTTGGATTTTTTATGCCTTGGTTTGGGCTGCCGAAAATGCATTGCATCATCTACTTACCAATACAGAAGTAACACAACAAGACGTGATACGTTGTAAAGCAGCAATACAGTGTATTTTTGGTGCCGTTATGTTGCGTACGGAAGGCGGAGATCAGGTGATGCCCGTACCGCTCGCACAATCTCAAGATGTGGTTTTTTCTTAATAATTAAAGCGATCATTTGATCATTGGAATGAAGGAGCGAAGCGTGATTCGCTCCTTCATTTTTTTTCATTAAAAATAAAATTTGATTTTGGTCGAATCTGCTCGTTGCAAACCTATCATCAGATGGGCGATGCAACAAACGCTACGCCGACCATAAAGCCGACTAAGTGCTAGAAGCACTATCTCAGATCTAAAAAACCACTTCTTCCAACACGCAGTTTTTGGGTTTCTTCAACGATTGGGTCAGTCCACATAGGGTTTATCTCCACTGAGTTCTTCAGGTGTGCAAAGCTCTTGATATGGCTTTGTCGAATATGCTCGTTGCACACATATCATCAAATGGGCGATGCGCTGCAACAAAAGCAACGCCGACCTAAATGCTGGCTAATGCCATAAAAGCTACTACAGATTTAATATTACACTTCTTATAAGTTGGTATTGTTGCGTGCTAAAGTTCGGGAAGCGGCACAATATCAGAGCAGCGTTTGCGCATAAAATCGCGCAGTCATTCGCAAAGAAGGTAGAGTCTTTTGCGTCCGTTTTGGCCGATTTGTTAGGAGTTTTCATTAACTACCACATTACTCTATGCTACGAGCTAATTCAGTTATATTTGGAACTTGTTTATTAAGCTGGGATTGGTTCACCATAATTGCCTTACCCGCAACCTGCTTGGTACCGGCTGTCAACGAGGCAATCGGAATGCCTAATGCACCTGAAACCACAGATGCAGTATTTGCATCATTTACTTCATAATGAAACATGGCTCTAAAGGTCTTTTTAGAGTTTGGAGTTGGTGCACCATTAGGATGAATACAGAACACTTGTGGTGATGATTGCCAGACACTCCAAATTTCATCACCAATTTCATTTACGACAGTCTTAAAGGCGGAGGCAGACGAGCTGTTCATTTGTGTTAGCCTATTGCCAATGTACATATAGATCTGTGGAAAGCTCATCTTATATCTGGTTGACTCAAGATAAAAATCAGATTGAGGGTCACCAGCATGACGTCTTACACCATAAACCAAAGATAAAACTGCTTTTACTGCACGTTTAGATGATCCATCTGCAGAAAAAGGTATTAACAATCTATCAGCAGCTGTAAGCGCAAGCTCTGTGTAAATTGAAAAGCTAGGATTGCAATCGATAAATACACAAGAATCTTCATCATTCCATGAAGCAAGAATATCGGTAATCAGGTCACGAATCCAAAGATGCGTAATCCTCCAAGCATCTTGAGGGCCTGGATTTGTTGCGCTTGTGACGCGAGAAGATTGAACCTCCAACTGCTCATTTCCCACAACTAAATACACGTTTTCTGGAATTCTGTTATTAAACCTCGATACTTGAGTTATGAATTGCGAACCAGATCTTGGAGATACATACGGGCTCAATATTCTATCTTCGATGTAGCCTGAAATCGTAACTCGTGGTTGATCTGCATGAATCTTGGTTAGTTGTCTCTCACCATCTTCCATGCCGCCCAACAACATAGCAGAAGAATTAGCCTGAGGACACAAATCAACAACAAGCACCTTTTTAAGAGGATTCTGTTGCGCGTACTCAGCTGCCAGCTGAAACGTTAAATAGCTCTTGCCTACACCGCCCTTATTGTTCCAGATCGCGTATATTGCCATTTAGAAATTTTCCTATCACATTGATTAAATTGATATATTTATTCTAGCGAGATTTTATCTATTAATGTTAATAAATAAAATACCCTTATACACCAATGCATTACAAATGGCACCATGCCTGTTTTAGAGGAAGGGAGTGAGAAAATGCCGTATGGGAGCTAATGTAATGTGTACGACACTTGCTGCCGTATAAAAAATTCGATATGTCGTATCATCATGAAATTTTTTGGTGGCTTAAAAAATCTGGGCCCGTCCTAAGCAAAAAAAAAGACAAGCCCTGCGAGCAAAGACGACATCATTTTCGCCGAAAAAATTACCGGATCAAGTTCACGATCAAGTTCGTTTAAGCACCATCGCTTTAGCGCTGACTTTAGCCCACCCACTTCTTATATTTAATGCGTTTTGGTTGTAGCGCTTCTTGTCCCATTTTTTGGCGCTTGTAGGCTTCGTATTCGCTATAACTGCCTTCATAAAATTCAATATGGCTGTCGCCTTCAAATGAGAGAATATGTGTGGCGATACGATCTAGGAACCAGCGATCATGCGAAATCACAATCGCGCAGCCAGGATAAGCCAATAAGGCTTGTTCGAGCGCTTGTAAAGTCTCGACATCCAAATCATTAGTAGGCTCATCGAGTAGCAGTACGTTGGCGCCTTTGCGCAGCACCTTGGCGAGGTGTAAACGATTGCGTTCACCGCCGGAGAGGGTGGCAATCAGTTTTTGTTGATCATTGCCTTTAAAGTTAAAGCGGCCAACATAGGCGCGGGATGGCATTTCAAATGTGCCGACTTGAATATTATCTTGGCCATCGGAAATTTCTGCCCATACGCTGTTATTGTCGTTTAAGGCATCGCGGCTTTGATCCACGTAAGCGAGTTGAACACTGTCACCGGTGATGATTTCGCCACCATCCGCTTGATCTTGGCCAGTGATTAATTTGAACAGTGTGGTTTTACCGGCACCATTGGGTCCAATGACGCCCACGATGGCACCTTTGGGAATGGTAAAACTTAAGTTTTCATACAACAGCTTGTCATCAAACGCCTTGCTGACTTGGCGAAATTCGATGACTTGATCGCCTAGGCGCGGGCCGGGTGGGATGTAGAGCTGCTCGGTTTCTTGGCGTTTTTGAAACTCGCGGCTATTGAGTTCTTCAAAACGGGCAATGCGGGCTTTGCTTTTGGCATGACGACCTTTGGGGTTGGTGTTGACCCATTCCAGTTCGGCTTTTAAGGTGCGTTTGTGCGCTTGCTCTTGTTTAGCTTCTTGGGCAATACGGTTTTCTTTTTGAGTCAGCCAACTTGAGTAGTTGCCTTCGTAGGGAATTCCATGACCGCGATCGAGTTCGAGAATCCACTGTGCCGCGTTATCCAAAAAATAGCGATCATGCGTAATGGCGACCACGGTGCCTTGAAAGTCACACAAAAAACGTTCTAACCAAGCAACACTTTCAGCATCCAAATGGTTAGTAGGTTCGTCGAGTAATAGCATGTCGGGATTGGATAATAATAACTGGCAGAGCGCAACGCGGCGTTTTTCACCACCGGATAAGTTCGCGACTTGTGCTTCCCACGGTGGTAAGCGCAAAGCATCGGCCGCTTGTTCGAGCGTGCGATCCAGTTCCCACGCATTGCAGGCATCGATTTTATTTTGCAGATCGGCTTGTTGTTCTAATAATTTTTCCATTTCGGCGTCGGTCAGTGTTTCCCCGAAGCGCATGCTGATGGCGTCAAATTGTTCAAGGAGTTGTTTGGTTTCTTTGACACCTAACTCGACGTTGCCTTTGACATTTAAGCTGTTATCCAGCTGCGGCTCTTGCGCCAAGTAACCAATACGAATGCCTGGCTGTGGTCGAGCCTCGCCTTCAAATTCTTTATCTAAGCCGGCCATGATTTTGAGCAGGCTGGATTTTCCCGAGCCATTTAAACCCAATACACCAATTTTGGCGCCGGGAAAAAAAGACAAATTAATGTTGCTGAGAATTTTGCGTTGCGGTGGTACGGTTTTTCCAAGTTGTTGCAGCGTATAAATATACTGTGCCATAACATGAGTGCTCGATGCGGTTAAAAGATGCGTTTAAATGAAAGAGAGCAAACGGACGTTTCACGTCTGCCTGCTCAAAAGCGCATCATTGTACCGCTGTCGCTGCATCAAAAACCATAGCAACTTTATCTTTTCCCAGCACACAACAGCCTGAAAAACCCCGACACTGTTGCAGTTGACCTTGCAAAGGCGTTACCACCACTTGTTGAAATCCCAGTAGTTCATCGATCAGTAACGCTTGCTGTTTATCGGCGGATTCAATGACTAATAAAATGGATTGTACCTGAGCTTGTGAACGGGTTTGTGTGTCTGCGTTGGAGGATACGTTGTCGCTTTGTAGTATCTGTTTGGGGAAAAAGGATAAAGGTAATAATTGTTGTTCAACTTTGACTAACCGGCTACCACCCGCTGCACTCACTGACATCAGCTCGACATCGTTACGATTGACTAAGCGTTTAATCATGTGGGTGGGAATCACATAGTGCAGGTTATCGGCGGCAACAATCAATCCTTCGATAATGCGATGGTCGTCTGCTAATGTCACATTAATTTGTTGTAGTTGATTGTGTTCGAATTGGGTTTGTATTTGAATATTGTTTTCTGCGAGACGGGGTTGCAAGTCAGCAAAATCGAAAACGGATTGTTGTTCAGTTTTTTGTTCAGTAGTGTCTTGTGCAATGTCTAATGCAGGCGTAAGCGTTAAGGTGCACTGGGTACCACGTTCGATATTATGCGCTTGAAGGTGAATGCTGACATGCGGTTGCGTGTGTTTACAGCGAATGCACGTGGTAATCAACTGTTGTAAGACGGCTTCTAGCGCCGGCATTTGGGTTTTATTGAGCATCACTGGCGGAGTTGCGGCATCCTGCTCGGGCAAAATAAATTGAAATTGGGTTGGATGAAATTGAGTTGAAATAGTGTTGAGCGAATTGGTTTCCACGTTTTCTGGAGAAATATCAGCTGGATTTAAAATTTGTTGTTGAAACCAATGCTGCACCCGATTTAACAGTGGTTGCAGGGGTGCTTGCTGCAAATTCTTTAAGGAGTCTTGTAGTTGGTCAGCTACGGTGTTTAATGCCTCTTGTGATTGCATCCATTGATCAATGATTTCGGTGAAGCTTTGCAGATATCGCTGTAATTCGAGTGGTAAAGTTTGATTGGTGGACATTACGGGTTGTAGATGTTGCAAAATATCTTCGCCGAGATGAAATTTTTTTATGGCTTCGCTGCTTTGTTGCATATGGGTTTTGATGGAAACCAACTGTCCTAATGCTTGTTGTAATAGATCTAGGTCTGCTAAGTCTTGCTGATCAAAAGGTTGTGACAATGTTGTGTTAGTGACCGTGTTATTCGTTGAAGAAATTTGTTCGGCCGTGCGATTCTGAGTATTGGCTGGATTAAAAGTGAGTGGCGTTAGGGTTAAGCGGCGTTGACTGGGATCGATCGCGTGTAATGCTTGCGTTAGCTGTTGCGTATGCAAACTTGCGCTTATCAAAAAATAAAACACTGAACGTTGTTGTACATAATCGGTGGCGTTAGTAATGACGCTCAGCTCTGGTGTTTCTAATAGATTAAAAAATGCGTTCACGAGCGCATCATCATCTTCTATATCGGAATACACTAAAAAAAGAGGGCGTTGTTGCATGATGGCGTGCCCAATTTTTTCATAATCCGCTTCATTGAATGCGGTCATTAAGCAAGTAGGTAAGTGCAGTGACTGGCAAAACCGCTGCGCAATCAATACTTGTTGCGTATGATGGCGGGTTTGCACTTCGCTCGTCAGTCGCATTATCCATTGCGAAACCGCGTCTTCATCGCAGTTGCCGTAGCTGATGGTCGCATCAAAACATTGCCCCAAGTGCTGCCCGAGTTGCAGAATTTCTTGCAGAATACTCGGCGTTAAACGCGAGGGCTCTACTTCAGCGCGATGCAATAAATCAATGAGTAGTAATACAGCTTGCTCGCATTGGGTGAGTTGCCAATATTGGCAACTGAACAATAGGGATTGTAGGTGCAGCTGCATGGCATGCAATCGATCGTTAGCGGTGCTGATGTCACTATTTTGAAGTTCAACAATATGATTAATCAATAAAGCCAGTTCTTGAAAACAATGCTCGCTGTGCCATTGTTTAAATACCGTGGTGAGGTTAGCAATCTCAGCCAGTTCATTACGTGCGCCTTCAGGCAATGCTTCACCAATTGTGCATAGCTGTGCGAAAAGTTGTAATTCAAATGCCGATAAATCATCAGCAGAAAGTTGTGATTGACGGGCGGTATTGAGCGTGTGGTTAAGTAGAATGGTTAAGTTGTTAAAGCCCAATGCTTGGCTTTTATTGGCGATATTGCCGATACAGGAAAACCATGCGCTGGATAAGTTTCCTGTTGCTTGATAGTCCTGATGATGACGTTGAATTTCGGGTAATTGTTGATGAATACTTTCTAAAAAATCGATAATAAAAACCGCCTCTGGAAATTCATTATCTGCGCATTCGTCAGGAGCTTCTGCGGCCATACTTGTATTGATTTCACTCATTGCCGTGAAGGGGATAGGAGTGTTGTCAGTTGCGGGCAGAATAGGGGTTAGACGTTGAAGCAGGTTGATGTCACCTTGATTGAGTTGATCTTCTTGATCCCAAAAATAAGTATAAAGATCGTTGATTAAACCGCTAATTTTAACCACGTCTACCGCTTCATCTCCAAAAACTTGTGACCATGCTTGCAGATTGTGCTCAATATCCAAGGGGCTGATGTGCTGACAATGTTGGGTAAGGTGTGCCACTTCTGCTTGCATTAGGGTCTTGTTAATCGGGCTAGCTTGGCCAATTTTACGCAGCGAGCCCAGTGATTTCCAAATCACATTAAAAAAACTTTCAATGTCGATCGGGTCATTGACGATGGCCTGAGGTGTGGTGGATGGTAATTCTTGATCAGACAGTAACTGCTGATTTAACGTTTTAAAAAAGTCATTTAATTTCGATAGGGAAGCGTTATCGGTGGTGTTAAAAGCTTGTATCGCTTCAATGGCGGCATTGAGCTGTAATTGTTTAGAAGCAAACAACATCTCTTCTCGGCAATCTTCAATGGTATTGGTATCAATGGCACTCGTCTCGGTTTTTGATATGGCTTGTGTCATAGATTGAAGATTTTCGTTAATTAACAAAAAATAATCTTGCCAATAGCTCGGGTCAACACTTGGCAACGGGTCTATTTTTTTGTTAAGCAGCACGCCAGCTGAGTTGGTGGTTAATGCGGTCAGCTGTTCTGAGGTATATTCTGAAAACACGTTGCCACTAATTGCTAATAATTGTGCATCAATTTGTTGTAGCAGGGGTTGAATGCTTGCAGCAGATAAATCGGCTGTGACAGTCGTGGATTTTTTCGGATTATCCATCATGTGTCGGATGAGATCAGTAACCGCTAGCACCGTATCAATGATGCCTTTGGGTTGTGTTTCTGATTGTTCGCGCAGTAAACCCACTAAGTCTTCACAGCGATGTACCAGCTTGGTAGCGTTCACAAGATGTGCGAAATCCACAGCGCTTTTTAGAGAATGTAGAGATCTAAACAGTTGATCAAAACTGGCGTGATAACCTTTTTCAAATGCGAGTGCTGCGCTTTCAATTTGGTCTAGTAGCTCGCCGCATTCTTGATGAATTTGTTGCCAGATGCTGGCATCAACCGGAGATGTCGTGTCAACGGGTAATGCGGTAGCTGAAGGGGTGGGAACCGCACTTGATTTTAACGCTGCAATTAACTCGATATTTTGCTCGCCATTAATATCCTGACGTGTTTCGGTAATAATGCCTTGGGCCACTTTTAATGAGTCCAACGTGGAAAACATCAGATCAATAATGTGGGGATTTAAATCCATTTCGTGGGCACGCACCAGATCCATAATGTCTTCGGCTTTATGCGCAAGTGTCTCGACATTACTCAGCCCCATCATACCTGCTGTCCCTTTTAGGGTATGCATAGTACGAAACAGGCCAGCGATTAAATCTTCAGAATGCAGATTTTTTTCAATATCTAAAAGCTGCGATTCTAACTTCTCGAGTAGATCGTCCATCTCGTGAAAAAATGTTGACCATAGCTCGTCACGAATGCGTTGTGATTTAGAAGATGAAGGTGCGTCAATTATTTCATTCATGCCTGATTTATTCATGATGGCGGCGCTCGGCAGTTGGTGCTTCCAGTACGCAGTGAATCGCATGGCGTAATTGATCGCTACATTTCTTTTTTAAATCCATAGAAATAGCGCCCGATGGTTTGGAGATAATGGCATCCGCGCCCAGCTTAATGGCCATCGCTGCTTTGTCAGAACCCAAGCCAGTTACCGAAGAAAGAATAATGACTTTGGCGGGCGAGCGTAGCTTGACGTGGCGTAATAATTCTAAGCCATTCATAATCGGCATTTCGATATCCAATAAAATCAGATCGGGTTTTGCAGTCTTTAATTGGGCGAGTGCATCGGCGCCGTTGGGGGCTGATGCGCAAACGGTAAGGTCATCAAAAGACGCAATCATCTCCGTAATAATGCGGCGCATAATGGCTGAGTCGTCCACGATCATGATTTTTTTAGACATGTTGAAATCTCTGTTTTGATGATGGGCAATGTGACATTGCCCAATCGTGTATTTGGATAAAGTCAGCCTTAGAACTGTGCAAAGCCACGCTCATCATCATCCAATGGTAATATTTTTGCCGCCGCACTCGCTTGACTTGATCCTGATTGGGTAGCACTCGTTCTAGATTGTGTAACGGGTTGTGCTGCGGCCGATTTTTGTGTCGAGGATTTTTGCGCGTTGGATGCTCGCGTGGCAGATGTGTGAGTTGCTGAAGGCCCCATCGATTTCATCATTTGCATAATCTGTTCAACCATGGCGGTTGTTAATCCTGCCGGTAGGTTGTCCAGCGATAAATGACTGGACGGTGTAGTGAGTTCGAAGCGGCCAATCTCTTGTTGCAGTTGTTCGGTTAAACTTGCCAACTGATCGGAAGCACTGGCTAACTCCATGCTTTGCTGACTGCTGGCGCTGGCAGCGGTACTGACTTGATTAATCGCTTTATTAATTTCGGTAATGCCATTGGTTTGCTCATGGCTGGCCGCAGCAATTTCCGCAACCACATCTTTCACTTTCAGCACATTGCTCACAATGCTACCCAGCACGGTGGCGGTATTGTTGGCCATGACCACACCATCTTTAACTCGACGCGATGAGCTATCAATCAGATCCGCCGTTTCTTTGGCTGCTTTGGCACTGCGTCCGGCTAGATTTCTGACTTCCTGCGCTACCACCGCAAAACCTTTGCCATGTTGACCCGCACGCGCAGCTTCTACAGCGGCATTTAAAGCCAATAGATTGGTTTGAAAGGCTATGTCATCAATCACTTTAATGATTTTGGTGATATCGTCAGAAGAGTTGGCAATTGCCTGCATCGCAGATACCAGTTCAGACATTTTAGTTTGACCATCGGTGGCAATGTTGGCGGTTTCTGTCGACAGTTGACTGGCGATATTGGCATTTTCTGCATTGGAACTGACTTGGCTATCGGTTTCGGCCAGATTAGAGCTGACTTCTTCAATCGCAGATGATTGCTCTTCTGCGCCAGCGGCTAAACTTTGGCTGCTGCTGCGTAATTGTGATACCGATCCGCTGACTTGTTGAACAACGCTCACGGCCTGGTTGAGCACGCTGTTCATATTGTCGCTTGCCAGATTGATGGCGTCTTTGGCTAAAGCGAATTGACCTGAAAAATCTTTTTCGATTCTGGCGGTTAAATTATTTTTGGATTGTTCGGAGGTAACGCGAATGATCTCATCAAAAGGCGTTTTAATAGTGTCAATTAGTTGATTTAAATTGTCAGCAACCGTCGCTAAAAATCCGCTGTATTGACTGCTATTGATGCGTTGATCGAGTTTTCCTTGTGAAGCTTGTTGAATCAAATTTTGAATTTCATCTTGCGCTTGTACTTGCTGAGTCACATCTTTCCATTCGACCGAAAATCCCAGTTTTTTGCCTTCAGCATCAAAGATAGGATTGGCAATGAGATCAAACACCAGTGCAGACACCCGAATCCGGGTTTCATAAACCTTGGACAATTTTTCGAGCATACTAGACTGATGGTGTGGGTTTTTGTGAAAGCCATCTATGTTAGTACCCACTAAATTGTCCGCAGAAAAATTCGGTAATGATTCACGAATTTTCGCTTCATTACTTTTGAGCATTTTCTGTACAGATTTGTTGACATAGGTAATGCGACGATCAACATCAGCCAGCATCATATTGGTACTGGCATTATCTAAAGCGGTTTTAAGAATACTGGGATCTATTTCACTCATAATATTAAGCTCCTTGGTTTAATTGTTACCGTGATTACGCTGACTCCAGCGATTCCTGCTGAATTTTTTGTTCGGCATACAACAAAGCAGCCACATCTAATAAAAAATAAATGCGCTCTTGTTTTTGTCCGACGCCCGTGATGCTGGACTTGGGTGAGGCACCTTGTTGAGGTGGCTTAGAAATTTCATCCTCGTTAATTTCGGTAACATCATTCACACCATCCACGATTAATCCGGTTTTAATATTTTGATGTTCGAGTACAATAATCACAGTACGATCATCATAAGCACGTTCTGCCATATTAAAGCGCATGCGAATATCGATCACCGGAATCACGCTGCCACGAAGATTAATTACGCCCTTGACGTAGCTGGGTACATCGGGGACTTGAATGATTTTTTGAACCCCCACAATTTCAGTGACATGTTCAATTTTGACGCCATAGCTTTCCGTGTTAACCGAAAATATTAAATACATTTGATCCAGAATTTCGTCTTCTGTTAGTTCTGACGTATTGGCGATTGCGTTCATCATTTTCTCCAAAGTTAGTAGATCAAGTTAATTTTTAAAAGCATTGAGTAAAGTGTGCGGAATATCGAGTAGGGGTACGGCTGCTGACGCAGCACCCAACCGATCAGCTTCGCCCGGCATGCCATAAATAACGCAAGTGGCTTCATTCTGGATGAAGGTTTTACCACCAGCTTGGCGAATTTTTAAAAGTCCTTTAGCGCCATCTTTACCCATACCGGTCATTAAAACGGTCGAACAATTTTTTCCAACGGCATCGGCAACGGATTCAAATAAAACATCAACAGAAGGGCGGTTAAAACTCACTTTTTCACCTTCTTGCAAACGAACACGATATTGCCCGCCGGAGCGATACACGCTCATATGTTGTTTGCCTCCGGGTGCTAATAAAATCAACCCCGGTAAAATTCGATCACCGTCTTGTGCTTCTTTAACCTGCATGGCGGACAGCTCATTCAGTCGTTTGGCAAATGAGGCGGTAAAACCTTCTGGCATATGTTGCACAATCACAATGCCAGGTGACGTTGCTGGAAATAACGGCATAATTCGCGATAAATGTTCAACGCCACCGGTTGACGCACCAATGGCAATCACCTTGTCGGTGGTTTCTTCCAGACTGACCATTTTGATTGGCGAGGTGGTCGGGGCACTCAGTGATGAGGTCAGTTGTACTTTGGCTTTCGATGCAGCTTTGACGCGTTGCACAATATCGGCAACTTGTTGATCAAAAAAATCAGATAAACCAATTTTTGGTTTGGTAATAATATCGACAGCTCCGGCCTCTAACGCTTCTATGGTAATTTTTTTACCACTTTCGGCCAGTGAGCTAATGATGATGGTTGGGGTGGGTAATACGCGCATATATTTTTTAAGGAAAGTCACGCCATCCATTTTTGGCATTTCAATGTCTAAGGTGATCACATCGGGTTTTTGTACCACCATGACATCACGGGCTTCATAGGGATTAGAGGCGGCGTAAATAACCTCGATTTCAGGATCACTGCTGAGAATATCTCGTAGCACTTTCCTGACCATGGCAGAGTCATCCACAATCATGACGCGAATTTTTTTACCGGAACTTTTCTGTGTACTGATCCCTGAATTTGTTTCTGTAAATAGATTCATACGCGTTTTTGATAAACCCCCGCATGGACTTTTTTCCAGGGTGTTTTTAAGCTGGCCAGCGATTCGGTAACACTGGTAATCAAAAATCCATTGGGCTCGGTGACTTGATACACTTGATTAACAATATTTTCTTGGGTTTTGGCGTCAAAGTAGTACAAAACATTGCGTAAAAATACGCAATGAAAAAACCGTGAAAATGGCCAGGGTGTTTTTTTCAGATTCAATCTTCTGAAGGTGCATAATTGTTTAATATCAGGATGTAAACTCCATTGTTCTAGGCCAACCGAACTAAACCATTTATGTTGAATGTCTTTAGGCATGTCGGCCAATCGTTGCAGGTGATAAATTGCCGATTCAGCTTGCTCGATGACGCGCTGATTTAAATCAGTGCCTAAAAATGAGAGATGAGATTGAACGTGGCTTAGTCCAAATTTTTCGACCAACAATAACGCTAAGGTATAAAGTTCTTCACCGCTTGAACTGGCCGCGCTCCAAATTCTGCAGGTTTGCCCCGGCATGAAATGACCAGCAATCTGGTCGCGAAAAAAAAATAAGCTGTCCGTTTCCCGGTAAAAATGAGTATGGTTTGTGGTGGCAACATCGATTAGCTGTTTAATTAATGTTTGATCGCGGTCTTGCTCAATTTTTTCCATTAATTCTTGATTGTTTTTAATGGCATTGCGAAACCGAAGGGAATCCAAACGCTGTTCAAGAAGAGAAACTTTTTCACTATTAAAGTGAATTCCAGTATGAAAATGAATCCATTGCTGAATCTTTTCCAGCATAGGATCTATGGCTGGCAATGAGGTAATGAGTGGTTTAGCCAGCATGTTGGGTTTCTACCAAAGACAAAGGTTGTTGTAAGGGTTTTTCTAAGGAATTTATGGATTGTTTTGCCGTGCGGATTTTATTCATCAAATCATGGCAATCCATGACAATGCAAATATCACCACTGGGTAATAGAGCACAGCCTGAGGCGGCTCTGATGTCTTTTAAAAACCCATTTAATGGCTTAATAGAAACTTGATATTGCCCCAATATGTGATCAATTGGCAAAGCCAGTACGTTGGTATTACTTTTTAAAATAATTACCGTTTGTTCAGGTTTATACTCAAAAACTTTTTCGTTATACAGTTCTTCTAATGCATACAACTGGATGAGCTTGCCGCGCACCTTAACCGCTCTGGAATCATCTGCAGATGAATGAACCAAGTCCTGTTGGTTCATTCGCAGCACTTCAATGATGTGCTCAACAGGTACTGCATATTTTTTTTGATTGATGTCCACAACCATGGTGTCTAAGAACGCCAAGCTTAAGGGGATGATCAAGCGAATTTCAGTGCCTTGCTGTGCCTTGGTTTCGATTTCAATGCGACCGCGCAAATATTCAATGGTGGTTTTGACAACATCCATGCCCACGCCACGGCCGGATAGGGCCGATACTGCTTCTTTGGTCGAAAAACCTGGTAAAAAAATCAGATTCCAAATATCGGCGTCGGGCAGTGATTGATCTTCGCGTATCAAACCTTTACTGATGGCACGCTGTAAAATGGCTGTTTTATTTAAACCTTTGCCATCATCTTTTAAGGTGATAATGATTTCGCCACTGTCTTGATGGGCTTTCAGTATTACTTGGCCAAGCGGTGGTTTATTGGCTGCCAAGCGTTCTTCTTGAGTTTCGAGTCCATGATCGATGGCATTCCGAATTAAATGCACCAGCGGGTCGGTTAAGGTTTCGACCACCACTTTATCGATTTCGGTATCCTCACCCAACAGTGTAAATTCAAAATCCTTATGGGTTGATTTTGCCAAATCTCTGGCCAAACGTTGCATGCGCTTAAAGATACCGTCAATGGGGACGAGTCTAAGACCAGACGCCACATCTTGCAGTTCGCGAATTAATTTGCTGAGCTTGTGCGCGGCACTTTGATATTCATCGAGATTAAGATCGATGATGTCAGGATGATGAGTAACGGCATCGGCCGCTAAACTAATCTCGCCAATCATGTCCAGTAACATGGCAACACGCCCAGCTTTAATTCGAATTAGTGAATCATCTTTTTCTTGCGTGTTGGTCATCCCAGACATGATTTTTTATCCTTAATAATTAGCTGACGCGTTCAATCATCGCGATCAACTTTTCAGGTGTGAAGGGCTTTACAATCCAACCGGTAGCGCCGACTGATTTTCCTTTTTGCTTGTGTTCTTCACTAGATTCAGTGGTTAGACATAAAATTGGCGTGAATTGATAGGCTGGTAGCGCGCGTAATTTTTCGATCAGCTCAAAGCCGCCCATGTTGGGCATATTGATATCGGTGATTATGACATCGAATTGCTGCTGCTTGGCTTTACCAAAAGCAATCGCACCATCTTCAGCGGTGGTGATCTCATGATCTTCATCTTCCAGTGTCAGCAATACCATTTTACGTATTGATTCTGAATCATCGACTGCGAGTATATTGGCCATCTTTGTCTTCTTCCGTTTTAGCCGTTTAAGTTTAAAAAGTATCGTTTGAACACTGTGAGGTTATAGCTCTTCACTTAAAACATGCAGTATCGTTAAAATGTCTTGAAAGTTTTTTTCAATTTGGATTTCTTCTGATTGTAGCGCGGCTAGCTCTTCCATGGCGGTTCTCATCATTTGAATAAAAAAATCTTCTTGCTGTTCACTTAATCCCAGTATGGCTAAACCAGATTCCAGTTTTTGAGTTGCGTTATCCATAATCGAAATGGTTTTTTTGCCATGTGTTTCTGATAAGGTATTTAGCATGCGAATATTGGATTCGGTTTCTTGGATGACTCTTTTAATGAGCACATTCTTCTCAACTTTATCCAGTGCTTGCTGAATGCTGGCACAACGTTGATCGAGACCATTAATGATGGCACCGAGTATGTCGCGAATCCGGCCTTGTTGAAGATTGTCCTCTGGGCAATTGCGTATTAATAAGGTGACATTTGGGCTGTTGGCGATGATTCTTCGCTGAAAAGTAAAAAATCGCGATCCATGTGGATTTCTAAACATAATCTCGCGGAATTGTTGCAATAATTGCAGTTCAATTTGGTGAGGTTGTCCATCGTCTGAAAAATAATTGGTAATGCTGGATCTTGGGTGTATTAGAACAGAGCTGTTGAGTGACATATCTTTAAACAATAGAAAAATCCGGTCACTCAGTGCGCGAAAATCCTTGCAAAGAGCGCTGTGTTCAAAAAACTGAATGACTTTTCCGAGCTCGCTGGAATCTTTCATGGCTGCTAGGGCAGTGCTTTTATTATCTTGAATTTTTAATTTTAGTTTTTCGATGCTGTCCTTCTGGTTTTGATGGATTGATAATTTTTGGTAGATGGCGAGTGGAAAAAAAGGGGCGTGGATAACTTCGGCTGCGCCATGTTGGTAACCTTGTAAAATTTGATCTTGAGAAGCATTATCGCTGAATAAAATAATCGGGAGATCTTTGTAACGTTTTTGTTTTTTGAGTTGATCGCAAAGGGTAAATGTTTGTTGATTGTCGTTTGGGTCGATCCCCATCAGGATAATGGAGGGGTTAACGGTTTCGAGCTCATCTATAATTTGTTCGCATGAAATGCCATGAGCCTGATGTAAATTAATCGCCTGTTGTTCTAAAAATGCACACAACTCGCTCAGATTGCTACTGGCATTATTCATCAAAAATACGGCAGGTGACATCTGCGTTGCTGAATCTAATGGCATAATGGCGCTACCTTTTGTAGTGCGTGATGTCGTGTGTGATGTCGTGTGTGCACAATCATTATCATTCTATTTAATTAATTGAGTGCGACGAATTATGAAAAGCTTAGTTGATAAAACCCAACTTTGTAGCGAAATGCATACGCAATGTTTGCAATTGCGAGTGGCGATTGTGGGGGCCTCCGGTTATACCGGTTTGCTATTACTGCATCTGCTTAAAAATCATCCCATGATTGATCTATGTTGCGTGACGGCGCGACAATACGCAGGGCAATTGGTGGCGAGTATTTTCCCCAGTGTGTTGGATCAGCAGTTGCGATTTATCGACATTGATCAGGATGACAGTCCATTAATGGCGTGTGAGCTAGTATTTTTAGCGACACCGCATGGTGTCAGTATGGCACTGGCGCCGCGCTTGTTAGAACGCGGTGTTCGTGTGATTGATTTATCGGCGGATTTTCGATTAAAAAATGCAGGTGTGTGGCAATCTTGGTATCACGAACCGCATGCCGCACCCACCTATTTGGCTGAAGCTGTGTACGGATTAACCGAGCATTATCGCCATCAGGTGGCTAATGCGCGTTTAATTGCCAATCCTGGATGTTATCCAACAGCGGTGCAGTTGGCTTTGTGGCCATTATTAAAACATCAATTAATTGAGCCTGCTGGTATTGTGATTGATGCTAAGTCCGGTGTCAGCGGTGCTGGGCGACAAGCCAAAACGAATTTATTAGCCAGTGAAGTGCTGGGAAGTTTTAAAGCCTATGGTGCTGAAGGTCATCGACATGCACCAGAAATTTTACAGGGCTTACTGGCGATGCTGCCATCAGGAACAGGCAGTGATTTGTCCATGACCTTTATGCCACATTTAGTACCTATGGTCAGAGGGATCGAAGCTTCTATTTATGTGCGACCCAGAGCCAGTTTTGAAGATTGTAGGCAGGGGTTGCAGGCGGCGTATCGTGATGAATTTTTTGTGCATGTGATTGAGGGTATGCCCGATAGTAAGTCGGTGCAGGGGACAAACTTTTGTCAGATTGGGTTGGCTATGCCAAAGGAAAGTCCGCATCTGGTGGTGTCAGCGGTCATCGATAATCTGATTAAAGGGGCAGCAGGACAGGCGATTCAGAACATGAATGTCATGATGGGCTGGTCAGAAACACTGGGCTTGCAAAATCTGCTGCCGATCGTGCCATAATGTCGAAATGCTAATGTTGTAATAATGGGTCTGAATGTCGTTATAGTCGTTATAAACAGGGCTCCCTAGCATTAAATGACCAGCTGTTATTGCTCTCAGTTAGCTCTAGCTGATCTTAAATGAATATAATTTGATGCTTTTACTGAAATTGCCTGGAATATTGTTGAGCAATATTGCGGTACATTGCTTTTTAA
>JANNXD010000012.1:0-21929 GCA_031409375.1 Gammaproteobacteria bacterium
AGTAAAAAGTCAGTTCATAAAAATTTCACCAAGCCGCATCGAGCAAAAAGTGCGCATTTCTGACATTTATCAAGCCAAGATGATTTACAGGTGAACAATTATTACTAGGAAGCCCTGTTAGTATCGATCTTAGTGTTACAAAAAATTAGACAACTGGTAGGCTGATGCGCTACCAACAACGCAATCACGGCCTCATCTTTTTTAAGCGATTCAACCTGATAAAATTGTTGTTGAATAACCGTTGCATCATGCTGACTGGCAACCGTCACTTCCGTTGGATTTTTCTGAAACTGTTGGCTGATGCTGCGAATGTCGTGATTATAAGTCGCCGAAAACAGCCAGGTATTTCGCTCCTTTGGTGTTGAATTTAAAATGCTTTTAATCGCATCAATAAACCCCATATCCAGCATACGATCAGCTTCATCTAAAACTACCAATTGCAACGCAGAAAAATTGAGCGCTTGCTGATCGATTAATTCCTGAATACGCCCCGGCGTGCCCACCACAATGTGCGGTGCATGTTGTGCGAGCGATGCCAACTGTGGTCGTAGCGAAACACCACCGCATAAACTCAAAATTTTAACATTGGGAATGAATCGCGCTAAGGCACGAATTTCTTTACTAACTTGCTCAGCCAGTTCACGCGTTGGGCATAAAATCAAACTCTGCAAACCAATCTGTTCGTTATTAAGCTGCGCTAATAATGCCAAACCAAAAGCAGCGGTTTTACCACTGCCGGTTTTAGCTTGCGCCAATACGTCTTGATGATTCAGCATGAACGGCATTGCGGCAGCCTGGATATCCGTCATCTCGACATAACCCAGCGCATCAATAGATTGCAATAAAGCAGCAGGCAGATTAATTTCAGTGAATTTTGTCATGCCGTAGTATTACATAGGACAAGGGATATCTACAGGGTTCGCGAACAACAGGCATTATGTCTAGAAGTTAAGCATGGATTTGACAGGTGCAGAGATAGCAGACAGCAATTTGTCCCGCGTTAATTTTTACTGTTGCCGATCAAGCGGTTTTTCTGTTGATACCTCGTTTCTTCTCTATGTTGAAACCTCATTTATGTTGCTGCCTCATTTGCCGACTATGTGCAGACCCAGTACTAGAAATGACAAAACCACTTCCAGCTTCATCATTAGAAGCTCAGCTAACAGAGTTGACAGCGCCATACAAGGGGTTTTATTGCCAACAATCGCACTGTTTTTTGCATTGAATCAGGCTAAGATGCGGCAGGCGGAAAATTGAGCCTTTTAAGCTGAACCACACAAACACCCAACTTAAGAAGTAAACACCCTCTACAAGCAAGGAGATTGATCATGCAAAAACGATTTATATTCGGATTGGCCACCACTATGTTACTAGCCTCCATGGCCACCACCGCAAGTGCTGGCAGTACGACCTTCAGGCTTACGCGTGAGAGTACACTCACTAATGTTGATGACGCCGAAGGGCGCTGGCAATTTGATGGTGGCAATGTCTATATTGGTCGGAATTTGGTCGGCCACTACACTCGCAGCAAGCGTATTAGCTTTGGCGTTCCCACCAATAAACATGCGATGGAAATGACCATCATGTTAAACGACACCAACTCTAATTTCACTGTGCAAGGCTCACATTACTTTACCACCGGAGAAGAAATCGGTGGTGTGAGTGCTGCATCTGCCGGATTATCTGCAATTCAACATGCCACCTTCACGGGTGACTCTGATACGCTGACCATCAATTTCTAATCTTGTTTAAACGCAGGGGTAATTTTTATACCCCTGCGTTTTCTTTTTGCCGCTTTTAGAAAAGGGACTTTTAGAAAAGGAGATAGTGGTGAACAAGCAAATTATTCTCATGACACTGGTCACGACCAGTTTATTAGCATCCGCGCTAAGCCTTATCAGCCAACAGTCTATCCGCGCTCAACATGACGCTTTGCTGCAAAAAATGGCACGACTTGAACAGCAACAACCCTATCTTGGTTTGAAAAAAGACCATCCTTCTCAGACCACCAACACAACCGACTTTACCACCAATATAAATTCTGACTCTACCGCCGCCAATATAAATGCTTTTGCAGCACTCCAAACAGAAATCAATTTGATCAAACAACAACTGGCGCGTTTATCCAACCCAACGCCAATCAATCAAACCGCATCTAATTCAACCATGAAACAAAATTCAACGACAGCCACCTACCCACATTCACCGGAAACATTGGCATTAGTGACTACGCTGAAGACAAAAACTTATTTAAGCGCAGACGAATTAACGGCAATGAGCAAGCAAGCCACCACAATGACCCAGGAAGATAATAAACTCTATCTAGAAACGCTGTTTGCGAAACTCGGACAAGAATCGTTTGAATTGTATGAAACTGCGACAAGATGATCAAGAAACCGGTGCTTTATTACCCGCTTCAAACGCATTTTTTTTAACAGCACCCTTGTTAATCGGATCCACTTGATCGTGTTTTTTCTCCGGCTTGTCATCTTTTTCAGATTCTTCTTTACCACCACGCGCCTGCACCGACTGAGCAAGATTAGCCCCGCCCAATAAACTCAAGATCGCACTACCCAACGCACCACAAATCCCCTTCAGTATTGCAACAGCCTTAGTCACTTTTTTTATAAAGGTATCCCCTAATATAAGCTTTAACACCTTAACTTCAGTTTTTTCTGCCCCTGTTAGTGTGTCCTTATTTTTTAACACAGCCAAACGTGCTTTACATTCTTCGATGCTTTTGCCCTCACAAACCTGTCTGCGTAAAATACCCATAAAGACCGTATGGGGCGGCATACCATACAATTTCTTGCTGCTGGGCGTGATCACTTGCGCGGTTAACTTGGCAGCATCCCATGTATCACCACCACAGATATCAAGCGCCTGTTTATAAACACACCGCTCTTTAATTGTATCCACCGCTTCCTTACAGGCTTTTTTATCCTTTTCGTTTTCGCAGCCCTTGAGCGTAGTAGCAAGCTCGCCATCCGCAGCTGTCATCGCTTGGTTAAGCGCCACTTTTGGCGGTACACCCTTTTTAATGAGCTCACTGTACTTTGTTTTAAATGTGTTTTCATACTGATCGCTCACCTGTGTAACACAGATTTTTTTTGAGCCCTCAATAACTTTAGGCGCAACCGGTGGGCTCTCTTTCACCTCAGCACTAACTGGTTTTTGGACAGCAGCATTTGCTGCCGTCCCAGACCGCTTAGCAGCAACACTAGCAGCAAGCACGGACATACATTACCCCATAGCCTGCGCGATGTTGGTCAAGGTGCGGTTATGGCTGGATTCAATACCGCTGAGTGAAGTAATCAAGGTGTTCAACACATTAAAAATCTTTTCTAGGTACAACATGTCAATTTGGTTCAACGAATTAAGAGAACTAATTTCATCTTCAAAGTTAGTTGAAAATGAGTCAAAGTCTGAGGTAGTAAATATATGCCCCGCTTTAAAATCATAACCAAATTTGTCATTGAGAAGCGTTAATACATCGTCAGATCGTGAGCCATCCCCATTTTCATCAACAATACCCAGCTCTTCAAGCGCGCTCTCAGAATCAAGCACTTGCGAATCATAACTGGTCGCCTGATCGGTTTCAGAATCGATAATTTCATTGAGTACAAGTTTTCCAGAATTTTCATCGAATACAAAACCAAGAACTGATTCGTGATCTTGATCAATTTCAGCTGAATCTCTTTCTTTTGATCCATCGTTGTAGGTTTTCTCAGAAAGCTGACCATCCCACGATACATCTCTACCCACCGATTCACCCGACTGCGTAAACCCGATACCCTGGACGCCACCACCCTGAGGCACATCAAACTCCAGAGTAACGCCATTATCCAGCGTAATGGAAGCACCAAAACCTATACTGTCATTATTTATAATCGTGCGCTGATAAACAATCCCTTCAGGAGTAAAAAAACGGTCAGGATCTTCAGTAGAATTGGGGTTTTTGCCAGCAAATCCCAATCTACCGTCGTAAAAATCTTTGTTCTTTATATCATCGGTTTCGGTCACATCCTTAAGGCTATACGCATGAGTAACAACATTGCCATCATCGTCTGTAAAAGAGAGAAATTCCATTGTTGCTACGCCATCTTTTTCCAATACCGCCCTGAAAGTTGCACCCTCACCAAAAGAAGCAGTAGCTTCTTCCCCCTCCCAATTCAATGCTGACACTTCGCCGGTCAATTCATTAAAACCTTCGGTGGAAAGATCATCCGCCCAATAAATTTTTAAAACATTGCCGTCCCCAAGATCAATCTCGACACCGATGGATTTAGCGGTGCCACCCTCCTCGACAGCACCACCGGTGATGGGGGTTTCTTTAAATGCTTTAAAGTCCTCATTCCCTGCACTTCCAATCGTGGAAAGTGTGCTGCTTTGACCCGCCTCTGCTTGTTCCTTAAAAAAACGTTGGAACTTACGATACTCCTCGATTTTTGCTAATTTGTCAGACATTTCTTCCACGGAATCACGCAGCTGTTGTTCAGTGGTAAGGTACAAACAAATCATCGCTAACCACACCAAATCGTAACCACTCGCGTCAGGATCAGCAATTCGGTTGCGAAGGGTGGTTAATTGACTTGTATAGCTTACTGGTTGCGCTGATGCTGAATTGTTATCCATAAAACGCTCCTAAAAAAAATAAAAATTGCATAAAAATAGATTCAGATTAAAGCCTGCATATTGTTATGTGGATTGTTAGTGTGTCTATTCGTTCAAGAGGCGACGGGGCACTCCCAAAGCAGTTCCACGTTGAAATCGAGTATTTTTGTCATCTTCCGATAAAAGTTCTTCGTACAAGAGCTCCTCCAGGCTGGTCGCCGGACTGTCAGCCCTTCGCCCATTCACGATCATCGAATGCATGTCTTCCTCGCTTGCCACAAATTCTTCCTCATCACGCTCGTCCTGATGCACAGCCGCCTCAGGCGAACCCGCAGCTGCATAATTAGCTGTCCAATCTGTTAACCAAGAAATCAAAGATGACGCAGTTTCAGATCCTGACCCTTCGAAATTTAAAAGATCCGCAAAACACTCGGGATGATTCGATAAAACACTGAAGGTGGCATCATAGGTTTTCGGCGTATGTATTTTTAAAAGGGTCATTTGATCAACGAATCTAAGCACCTCATCCCATTGACCCTTTTTATTAGCACGCTCAAATAACGCGTCAAACTCTTTGCTTGCCGATAACTCACCCGCCACCTCTAAAAAAGATTGGCGATATCCAAACGTAAGATCAGGATGATCATTAAAGTAAAAAAATATGTTTTGTAGCAAACGTGGATTGTCCACGAGTTCAGGCGTAATACTGTTTTTATTTAAGCCATAGAACTTAGCTACATCCAGTAAACTGTTGCCTAACGCGCCATTCTGATACAGGTCATATAAAGTACTAATCGTATGATCAGAAGAGTTTCTAAAAAAATTAGTGATTTTATTATTCAAGACATTCAAAAATCCACCAGCTGCAACCGCCACATTGGCTTGACGTACAGGCAGCCCGGTCGTTGCGTCTTTTGATAAGCAAGTATTAACCATGAGTGTAATATCACCAGCAGAAAAACTATTGGCGTTTAAACCCAACGCAGCGAGCGCCTGAAATTGATCATCAAACCCACGAGCAATATCAACCAGCGATTGGGCCAACTGCTGAATATCAGCCGGCTTTAACTTAGGATATTGCGCGGTTAGCTCTGCAACAAATCGATTTTTCAAACCATTAAAATTAAACTGCAGTGTGTTGTCATCATCAGAAAAATTATCTTCGTACTTTTGCTTTTGGGTTTCGGTTTGCAGCTGATTCATCTTCAAAGAAATCACAGCAAATTGATAAACTGCGTCCCCAGTTGGTTGAGTGCTCGTCATAATAAACTGCTCCAAATAAATATACGTTTTCGCAAGCCTTAGAAATCACGCGCAACAGATAGCAAGCCATCGAAGTAGGTTTTGATCATATTGGTTAAAGCATTAACGATAAAATTTAACATATCTATGGTTTTTTGAAGTTCCAGCGTATCCAATTGATCCATTGAAGATAAAGAATCGATCTGATTTTTATTATTCTCTATCACCGCGCCAAGCCAGCTAGTATCCGTAAAGGGATTGTCATTAAACTCCAAACCCAACCCACCCTCTGCAATGGGTGCATTGATAAACAACTTTAAAGCGCTTTTGTCATGTGAATCTATGCCATTGGCAGTACAAAAAGCGAGGTAATCTGGATCAGATTGTATTTCATTTAAAATATATTGCTGTTGAGACCAACCTTCGCCTTCAGTTTCGTCATATTCTGAGGGTTGATTTTTATCGTATTCAGGGATTTCGCTTCCATCAGCATTTATAAGATGATTATCAACATGAGCTTGATCAAGCTCATATCCATTTTGAGCGGTATCAATAACAACACCATCTGTTCCGGCTTTCATATCAATCACTATGGCCGCACTACCCCTGCAAATATTAATTTGGCCATCCTCAAACCACACTTTAGCGTTTGACTCTGTTAAAAATTCTTCGGTACCATTAAAAAAATTAGTGGGGTCCGTAGAAATTATTGTGAAAGATGAAGTACCGCTAGTCGATACTGAATCAGGAATAAATTGATCAAATCCTTCAAGACCATTCATAGTTTGCACGATTAAAAACTGATTTTCTCCTTCTTTAATAACATTGCCAGTTGAATCTAAGGCAATAACTAAATATTGATTATTGCCTAAATCAATTATCAAATCATCATTACCATCACCATTCACATCCAGGTCGGTTCTATAGGGCAACTCGGATTCTTTGGCATCAACAGCACCATCCAAGATGGCTTGATATTTAATATTTGCATCCCTCAAAGCCTCTTCTTTTTCGAGTTTTTTTGATAACTCATCCGTTAAATCATTTAAATGACTTTCAGTATTCTTGTATAACAAAGCCATGACATAGAAAATTAAAGCAAAGCCAGATAAACCAGTCGGTTCTGAGTCTTGCACTTTGACAGTTTCAACGGAAGCATTGGAGGCCACAGGAATTGGCATTGAATTAAATCCTCAATATTATTAATGCGTATACAATATTTTATGATTTTTAATTTAGATATATTGAAAGCGAGAATCGCACAAACATTAACTGAAAAATAGAGGAATGCTGTAGAGAAGCGTTATGCTTTTGTAAAAATAACAAACTAGATCGTGTATGGGAATAATGAATGATTGATAAAGAGTATGCCGTACGCAGTGGTGCTGGTTTAGCGCACCATATATCTAATGTTCAAGTAATCAACGGCCGCTTTGCTTTTACTCATCGTGGGCGACAGGGATGCAGTGGCAATTTTGGGCATAACGACCAATGCTGGCTCAGCGCAATCAGCAACTGATGCCGCCTGCTTTTTTTTCTGTAGTTGTTCATACAACTGTTGCCGCTGTAGCTTGAGTTGTTTAATGGGAATATATGCCTCCAACTCATCTTGCTTTTCCTGCAAAATTTTTTCACACGCAACTTTTTCTTGATCCGAAAAACTATCCGCCATTTCCGCTAATTTTTGAGAATCTTTAAACTTGTCCTCCAGCGGCAGCAAATCAAAACGAGCACGAATGCATTCGATCTCATTTTGCAAAAGTGCGATAGCAGCTTTTTTCTTTTTTATAACCGCCAATAATTCTTCATGGGAAGGTTTTTTATCACTCATTGATTGATCTCATAAAAAAAGTCTCAATATGAAAAAATCATCGCCATGATTTCGATGGTTACACACCATTCAAATGCATAAATTGTTGAGATGATAATTGAGATGCCGAATTCATCAAGCTTTCAAAAATACCCTGCATTGTTCGACAAAAATCCTCTTCCATCTGACGCTCACTACCAACCATATTGGCCGACGCTTGATAAAAATGCTCAATTGCAGATCCTTCTGCGTTAAGCTTGGTTACCAACGATTGCAGCATAGACTGCGTCCCCTGATTGATTAGCTGAATGGCACCAATGCTGGTACTCGTTAACCCTGCGAAAGCATCGAGAATCCCACCGGCAACATTGGCGATCGCAGCACGCCCTGGCATAACAGTACCAAACGCCTCACCTATACCTTTGAAAACTGCTGCAGCGACTTGGGTAGCAAATTGCATTTTCGCCAATCGCATCATTTTTTTAGCCGCCTTAAGATCGAAGGTACCCATCGTATATTGAACCCTGACGGCTTCCATATCTTTCGCTAATTTTCGTTCAATCCCCTTCATCTGTAAATTAAACTCTTCTCTAATCTTATTGCGCTGTACCCCTCTAGACTCCACTCGTAACGCAGCCATAGTCAACGCCATCTGTTCCATCATCATTATGGCTACACTAACCACGTTAATACTAGGATCACTCAGATCAAATAAACCAGGTGGAATCTGATCATCGAGCGCATCAGTGATGCATTTTGCTTGGGCGAGATAAATTTTTTTTTGGGAAAAATCAAGATCAGCAATATCGGAAGTGTTATTTTGACTATTAACAGATTGACTCGTACGATCCGCTTCAGCACTTGCAGTTCGTGTCATCGCGAGAGGACCACCACTACCACCACTACCACCAAAAATAGACATAACAATCTCCTCGATGTGCTATTTTTATTGCACCAGCAATTTAATTGCACAAGTAATAATTAAACTTTTAATCGTGTCACAATATCCAGCAGACCGTCATAATACAAACGCAAAATTTGGTAAATAAGATTAAATTGACCCGTCGAGCTGTCTAAAAAATCCGTCAATATCTGTGTGTCTAAACTCAAAAAATCATTTTCTCGCTCCAATACCGAGGAGATCGTACGATCAGCCGCTTCCGTAATATTTTTAATCGCATCCGTTAAACTTGTTTGAATCGTATAGAGCCCACGCACAAGCTCCCCAGTTCCAGGGAGTGTAATACCAACAGATTGACCATAAATTAAATTTGATGAAAATTGTTCAACCCATTTGACCGCATTAAAACCACGCATAGTGGGCAAATCAGCCGGGGCTACTGAATCCAACGCGTTATTAATGTAGGATAATTGATCAAATATTTTTGCAAAACCCGTTTCTGCAAAATAAATGCCCACTGAATTCATAAAATCTTCTTCGGCTTTTTTAATTTTTTTAGATTCATCCGTAAAAAAACTTTTCATCTTATCAATAAATGATAGTAATTTATTGCGATCATAGCTGAGCTTATCCTTTTCAAGATCACTTATCGTATTCTCAGCAAGAAATTCCTCAGTTTCTTTTCGATATTCGGCAATCTGTTGATGAAATATATTGGTTTCACGCCGCAAAAGTCTTAAGCGATCAAATTTAGTTCTAATTTCCACCGTTTGAGATGCGGTCATTATATTCGTTTGCATCAAGGTTAATTGGCCAAGGATAAGAATGGCTGAGACAATATCCAATTCAGGCGCCTCTAACAGATGATCAATAGCGTCTTGTTGAAATTTGATGTTTTCAGACAGCGCATCCAATTGCGCATAATTGGCAATCTGAGTACGAACCTCCTGAACATACTGTGCGTCACTACCTGCAGCACCACCAACTGAAGTTGCTGTTTCTACCATCATCTCAGTCTCTGTTAGATACCTGAATAATTCATTATTACACTTAAATAAAACGAACGACTACAAACGTTATAACGGCATCCAGAAATCAGCATCGAGTAAAAATATAAACTTAACGCATACTGCTCAACCCACATTTTTTTCGAACGATGCTTTCGATTTTTCCTGCTCAAAACGAATATTAAACTTTGATCGTATTGTTTGGAAACGCTTCTGATTAAAACGATTTAATGGCGTCATTCGACAATAACAATCAATTAAGTCAAAGATGGCCACTAAATTGTCCCATTCTTCTAATCTAAAATAACATTCGCTTAAATTGATATAAGCATCAATATATTTTGGATGTTTTTGCATCAAAATCTGATACATGACAATCGCATGTTCAAAGTCACCCGACATCCGGTAGCATGCCGCTATGGCTAATGTGTATTTGGGTTCATGATGATTCATTATTGATAACAGCTGAAAAATACTCTTAGCTTCTTCAAATTTATGCAGTTTAAAACGCGAGTAGCCTAACGTGTACAAAGCCTCTAATTGGTTATCACCAATGTGCATGCACTCTTTAATCGATTTATTATCCACCAGAACATCGACCAACATTTTTTTCAACTGGTCAGACTGCGCCTTAGGCAAAGCACTATAAATCGCATCATAGGCATCAATATCAAACATACCGCCTTTATTTTTTGTTTTTTTCATACAATGTTTTTCCGCTTATTGTAAAAAAAACGCTTAATCTTTGTGGATTTTCCATAGAATTCGCCAACATCACCGGCATGAATAATGGATCCATATTCAAATAAATGTTTTTGACGATCATATTCATTTGGGGTAAAGCGTCGCATATTATATTTTATCTGGAATACATTGAGCTGCTTTCTTTGCTCTTTTTTTATGCCAACCATTTGCACATCCTGACTAAAATCCGTGATAAATTTATTATTTTGTATTCTATTTCCATCATAAACCGCAATTTTTACTGCGGGCACTTCTTCATAGATACAAACTTCTGTTTGACGATACGCGTTGCGTTTAAACCATTTTGTTATCCAGCGCATTATCTTTCTCTCAAGTAATATTGCGACCATCAAAAAAATATTTAAGGATACCTTCAGATGCTCTATCAAAATTCGACACTGACATTTTTAAGGAATGCATATTCATGATTATATTTTCTTTAATGATAATCTGCTTTATACAAATGGCCTGCATTATCTCATCAAAATCATAGTATTCTTTGATCGGCAGAAGTAAGTCATACAAAAAGTTTTCAAAATATTCTTTAGTAATATCACCAACACTTAAGTTTAAATTTTCGAATAAATCACTACAATAAAAACAATTTACATCTCGATTTTTAAACGATATTTGCTTGAAATCGATTAAAATATGGTATTCACGAATTAGTATTTTAGTATTATTTATGTAATCAATATTTTGATTTTTAATTTTCTGAAAAACAAAAATATTGGCTACTAAGTTTTTTTCAACTGCCGATAACGTCTCTCCAATACAAAACCTACTCATCACTATAATCGCCTTCAGCGGATTAAATGGCGTCTAATCTTACTATCCTCATAAATCTTGTTGGATTTTGAATTTTTTTCACTCGGCTTTTTACCGATAGAATGCATTTTTTCAACATCGTTTTGCACGTCAACAACGATTTTTTCAAATTTTTCAAGCAAAGCATTTGGCATTTTCTTTATTACGCCATCAATACATTCTTTGTTAATAACACCAAAATTCATTTTTTTAAACCTTGAAGCTACTCTTTCAAGTTTTTTATTAAGTTCAAAAAGATTTTTCTTGTTGATTTCATGCAATTCATCTGGAATTTTTACATAGCACATTGATTTATTTTTATCTTCAACAGCTTTATCCGTACTTTTAGTATTCATGAAACATCCTCAATCTTTTTTAAGATAAATATTAAATATTTTTTATACGCTAAACGATATGACTCTATTCCTAAAGTGACCTTTAATTTTATTCTGACGAAGCTCAATTAACTGCTCGGATAAAAGTGAACCTTGCTTTTTTTCATTAACGACTAAACGCGATGATACGGCGTATCGAACTAAATCCTGTTGTTGACATGCAGGCAAAGCCTCTACAAACTCTAAAATCTCCTGCACATCTTCCTCTGTTATGGCCAGATTATTTAAGCCATTCTCAATAGACAGCTGCTGATCTTCTAATTGTATTAATTCACTATTCACTTGGTGTAACCAATCACGATGGCATTCAAAATCATCTGCATCGATACAATAATCTTCACTGACTATTTTGCGGTTCATAAATATCGCCTACATGGTGATCAATTCAATTTGCTCAATTCTATCAGCGAAGCTTGTATTCTACAGAGCGGTAGTAACCCGTTTATATATAATTTTCCATTGATTTTGGTAGCGTTTGCTTGCGCTTTTGTAACACCATGTAATCATGGCGGCATGCATTCATGCCCAGCTTGCAATCCATTGCTGCTATCCATAATTAATTTTTATATGCACTTCGCAATTGAATCTGCCAAGAATTCACCACGATCAAAAAGTGTTATATAAAAATACAATTTTTTACGAAGCCGTTCATATTATTAACGGTAATTTTTGATAATGTCCCGACTAGAACTTATTCAATCTTACCCTTTCATAAAAATATCGGTGAATTATGACAATGGATGCCATTAGTGCCCGCTCAATCAATTTTAAAGTACTCAAAGATCCAGACATGAATGCAGGCGATCTAATGCTCGCAGTGAGTGTTTTGTCGTTTCGCTTGACTGAAATATCGATCACGATGCAACTGGAAAAATTTAAAGAAGGCGTCGATAAAATCGCCGAATTATCTGCCGTTAAAAATAAAATTACTGCACAAATGGCTCAAATGACTGATGAACAAAAAAAAGCTGGGCTCTATATAGATGAAAATGGTAACTTAGCTTCTTTAAAAGATTCCAGTGTAACCTCAGAAATTGAGCCACCAGATCCAGAAAAACTAGCCAAGGACCCGATTACCGGTACTTGGCATACAAAGATAACCACCGCAGATGGCGCAGTGATCGACATCAGTGTGGATTATCAACTCGGTTACGAAAATGGACAATATTATTTTCAAATTACCAACGTTAAAATTGGCGATTTCACCTATGAAACCACCCCGGATGAAAATGGTGAATCTGAATTTAAAACGGAAAAATCAGCGTCTTATTTTGGTGAAAAAATCTTCTTAGATGGAAAAAAATCATTGTCTTTGGTGATTAATGAAGAAATCGATAATCTAATTGCTATGGTCGAAGAAAATTTCGACGATCCTAACTCTCAATTCTACCAAGGTAATATGTACCTTGCTTTGACAGAGAATAAACCTAATATAATTGATCCACTCACTGGCGACGTTTTTGATAAAGCAGAAGCTGCTGGCTATGCACCAGAATCAATTGATGCCATTTTCACCCAAAATGGTGGCGAAAGTAGCATATCTACCGTAGGCCTTAATGATGGCTATTATGCATTTAAATTTGAAGCTGGCGGTCTCGAATTTCAGTTGGATATTCAGTGGCAATATGATGCGGCGAATAACAAGTATATATTCGATGTCTATATCTCCTTACCCGCGTACTCAGGAGCATACGAGATTTCTGACAGACCTGGCAGCAAATGGGAGGGCGATTCCGCTGAATTACTGCATGTAGTCAAAAAAATGGATGTAGTCGTCACGGAGGGTGAAACAGCGACTCAACTTTTTGAAAGAGTTTTTAAGGATATTGTCGCGCAAGTCAAATTGATGTTGTTTAAATATGCAGAGGATCCTATCGGTCCTCATAATGAACATGCGGCATTTTGGGCGAGATTATTGGGGTCAACGATTAAATATACAGCGGCTGATAGAAATCACGGGGATGATAAAGTAAGCATATATTTAAATGATGTTGATCCTGTACTTTTGGATCTATTGGGCATAGACGAAGAATATTATAATGGTGATGGTAGTAATGATCTGCTTACAGATGAAGCCATTAAAACGATTAGCGTCGGTATAGGCGCAGGCGTTGAGACGCTTACGACTGAAAACATGAAGGGCTTCATTGAAGAGTTTGGCCCCATCGCCACTACGTCCGATAGTGCTGTTGCCACAGACGGTACAACCGCACGTATTCCAAACTTTTATCAACCAAACCTTACGACAAGTAATACTTACGCAGGAAATCGGCAGGCATTTTTAGAGGAAATTCTCGGCCCCGATATTTATACAAATGGATACGCCTATACCGCCTCTTATTGGGAATTGCAAATCATACCGGAAATTACCGATTCAATTACTTTCATTGGTACGCAAAACGAAGTTGTTATGTCTAAAATAAAGCGTTTAATCGAAACCGCTAATTCGTATCTACAAATGATCATTACCGATCTACAGAAACACTTTCAATCAGTTAATGCTGTGGCAAACGCTTTTTAAAGTAGGAGACTGTTATGATCGATACGATACCAGACGAAATCACTACACCGGATGAAGTCACTACACTGCTGGACAAGCATCGGCAACTCCTCAAGGAATATCAACAATTGGCCGCCGACCTGTCTGGGCGGTTAATATCTGCGCTAGGCGATAGAGGCACCCCCAAAAGCTTTGTTGAAAAATGTCAGCAATTTAAAACCCAAAACCCAAAAGGCTTTATTGAACTCAATCAGCAGTTAGATATTAAAATGAGTTCGTTTGTTGCCAATCAACGCCATCTTGAACAAAAGCCTCTAAATCGTAAAGGTGTCCGAGGTCGTACATGGGTTTAATGCCTATGCTAGCAATAACGGCGTTAGCCATAGAGGTATGCTACCGTGTCTGTCCGTGAAGCGCATGCCGTCGATAAACTCGCCGCACATCAGCAAGCACAACTCAAGAAGAAACTTGAATTTATTGGTAGCTTTAAAGGCGTCAAAATTTTAACAAAAGATGTCAGTAATGGCTCAATTATTCTCGATGCGATGGAAGAAATTGGTGCATCCATGAGCGAGCGTCGGCATACGGAACTTTCTAAGCGCAAGATAGAAGCTCGCCGGAATAATTTTCTAAAAACGAAAGAAGAAATTCAAACTATTGTTCAGAAAGTACCAAAACTGAATAAAAATAAACAACTCGATACGCTGATCAAAGAGATCCTATCACACACTGATTTAACACATGAAGTCATATTGAATCGTTTAAACTCACTATTTAAAGATATTAGCTTTAAATACTTGGCACTCGCCCATACTGAGTACAAGTTAGAAATTGCTTTAAAGCAAGCGATTGCCGAAAACAATAATCGTGTTGCCAACAAGCTGACCAACGCCCTCTTTCATGTTCGCCGTGCTTTAAAATATCTGCTTAAATCCTCAAATAAACGTGATATCTTGGTGGGAATTAACATTGCAGAAATTTCAGATAAATTTGATAGCAACTTAGGGTTAGATGATACTGAAAATTTGATTGGATTTTATCGGGATGCAGTGATTGACTATAAAAGCTTAACGATTGCTTATCAAAAACTTCTTGATAAATATGGCTCTCTACGATTTTTTGTCGGTATTGATTATTTACTACAAGCCTTAGGTGCCGACATGGGGGCTAAAGGTTCATCCATCAGCAAAGTCAATTTGGTGGCCATTTTAAGCGACATCGAGCAGCTACGTAGTTTACGATTCATCTACAAAAACGTTCATGAGTCCATAACCAAAGTTAAGAAAATGACTCTACTAAAGATTCATGATCTTTGTCACGATGTCATAAAAAAGCTGTTAATCATTCAAAAGCGCCGCTCAGTAGACAACCGTTTTTTAGTCGATATTGCCACCAGTGCAGAAATATATCGTAATGATCAGAAGGTGCATTTTTATAATAGAATCGTATATTTAATTAAAGAATTGCCAGAAAAAATATTTATGGACAGTAAATCACGCGCCCAGATTTTAGAAGATATGCAAGAGACGTTAGATGATGCCGTTTTTGCACTTGAAGAAGAAACTTCTTAACTTATAATTTTTCTATACTTTACTTAAAAACAACATTTACACCATGATGCAAAATTTCACATGCATAAGACATTATTATGGATAAAAAAGCGTTAGATTTAGCCATAAGAGAATTTGGACAACAAATGGAGGTCATGGCATTTGAGTTGGACCTGAGTGGTTTTGCCAATCTCGAGCTAGAGAGTGGCGAAATATTTAACTTGGAGCTAGCAGATGATCATTTGTTAATTTATTTGTCGGTGGAAGTTTTGCCTTATATCATGTCGAGAGTTCTAGAAAATTTATACGTAATGGCAAACCCTAAAACCCACGGCGACATGTCATTTATGGTGGGTTTGCATAAATCACATATTATCATTTGTATGCATATCGATATCAATACGATTACCGGTAGGCAGTTATACCAAGCTGCAGACAAGCTGTGGGATTTGCGAAAAAGCGCATTTCATTAATATTTTGATTGAAGAGTATTTCTTATGGTTGATATCGTTCGATTTAATACTGGCGTTGAATCTTTTCTTCCTGATTTTGATCGAGTCTATAAAGGTGTATTCCCGAAAGAATCTAACTTTCAGATTCAAGGCGAAGCCATTGAACGTCACATGTCGACAATTTTTCAACAGTATGATTCGACACAAGAAAAATTATTAAAATCATTAAAACCCTATATTTATTCAGCCTCTGTGACTACACCTGGCCGTTACCAGAATTTTTTAAACTCGACGCAAGTTATTTTTCGCGCGCATTCACGCAGACAAAACTCAGATTCCCAAAAATCACAATCTCGCTTAAAAAAGGCGTCCGCTTTACTCAAAAATATACAAGACGACGCACATTTACTTAACATGTATATGGCATCAACAATTCAGGGTTAATCTCGCTTAACAAGGATTACGCTGTGCAAAAGCAACCCATTATTCCACAACAACCTGCTCTCGAAGAAGGTTTGCGTGATATTAGCCAGCAAGAAACCGAATGGTTGCTACAAGTTTCCTATCTGTTTATTCAGCTCGAAAAATTTGATCAAGCACGCTGCTTATTAGAAGCATTACTTGAGTTTCAACCCCGCAACTTTGATGCATTGCTGAACCTGGGTTATGTGCATATGGAAACAGGTAATCACGAGGTTACGATAAAACTCTGCTCACAACTATTGAAAATGCCGCATAAATCCCGTGATAAACAACCAATTGAAACAATGAAGCGCCTTGCCTTACAAAAATCTACGGATAAAAAACGTAATTCCACGGAAATATCTGGATAATCGAAAGAGAAAGAATACGCTGTGATTTTTCCAGAACACAACCTTAGCTCTAATAGAAATCAATTAGAGCAACAACTTTAGTACTTATCTAGCTTATCAATGAGTTGGTACCGCATATATGTATAATTCTTTAGTCAAGTTTGGCGAAAATCTCAGCAACCGCAGTGATTTATTAATTGCAGTGGTATTGATGAGCGTCATCTTTATGATGATTCTGCCGCTGCCAACTTGGCTAGTAGATGTGCTGATTGGTTTTAACATTGGCCTATCGGTATTATTATTGATGGTATCGGTTTATTTAAAATCCCCGTTAGAGTTTTTAGCATTTCCTTCCATCTTGTTGTTGACAACCCTATTTCGCTTATCACTGTCCATTACCACGACACGTTTAATATTATTGGATGCCAATGCTGGAAAAATCGTTGAGACTTTCGGTGAATTTGTGGTTGGCGGCAATTTAATTGTGGGTATCGTGGTGTTTTTGATTATTACCATTGTTCAATTTGTGGTGATCACCAAAGGCTCTGAGCGCATTGCCGAAGTCGGCGCACGATTTTCTTTGGACGGTATGCCCGGCAAACAAATGAGTATCGACAGTGATATGCGTGCTGGTTTAATCGATATGGAACAAGCCAAAATCCGACGAGAAAATGTTGAAAAAGAAAGCCAACTGTTCGGATCCATGGACGGTGCGATGAAGTTCGTTAAAGGAGACGCCATTGCTGGCCTGATCATCATCTTCGTCAATATTATTGGTGGGATGTTAATCGGTGTCTTGCAAGAAGGCATGGATATGGGACATGCCCTGCAGCAATATTCGGTGTTAACAATTGGAGAAGGCTTGGTAGCACAAATTCCAGCACTGATCATTTCCATCACTGCCGGTATGATTGTTACCCGGGTTTCTACCGATGACTCTACCGACATGGGTACCGATATTACGCAACAAATAACCAATAAGCCTAGCGCTTTGATGGTAGCCGGAACCTTGTTACTGCTGTTGGCTTTGGTACCTGGATTGCCATGGCAAGTCTTTCTGTCCCTCGGCGGCATCCTTGTCTGCGGCGGCTATTTTCTTTATCAACGCTCCAACAATGCTGTTAAAGGTGAGACTGATTACTCACCTTTAACAGCGGATAATGATGGCCCTGGTGCCGGTAAACGCTCAATTTCGCACCCCAAAGATGAGTTTAATATTACGGTTCCCATTATTTTGGAAATCGACGAGGATGCTGAACCATTTTTTGATGTCTCAAAATTAAACACCGATATGATTGAATTACGACGCGCCATGTATCTTGACCTAGGCATACCTTTTCCAGGTATTCACGTCCGCTTTTCACAATCCGTCGGTGAAAACACTTATCGAATTTTATTAAATGAAAACCCCGTTTCAAAAGTTGATTTTATTCCGAACTTTGTGTTTGTACGTGGTCACGAGCGCCAAAACCTTGATGATATTAACGTTCCTTACGAAAAACGCCGCGAGTTTTTACCAGATACTGAAACCTTGTGGGTGAATGAAAAATATCGCGATAATCTCGAAAAAATTAATGTGACTTACATGGAATTACCACGATTGGTTACTTATCACTTATCTTTTATATTACGAAAATATGGTTATATGTTTATCGGTATTCAAGAAACCAAATATCTACTTGGAAAAATGGAAGATAAGTATTCCGAACTGGTAAAAGAAATTCAACGCATATTACCCATCCAAAAAATTGCTGAAATTTTTCAGCGTTTAGTGGGTGAAGATATTTCTATTCGAAATCTGCGTAATATTTTAGAGGCGCTCATTGAATGGGGCCAAAAGGAAAAAGAGACGGTACTGCTTGCAGAGTATATTCGTGGCAATTTAAAACAATACATCAGTTATAAATACAGCAACGGAGAAAACATTTTACCCTGTTACTTATTGGATCAAGATCTTGAAGAAACGATTCGAGGCTCAATCCGTCAAACTTCCGCTGGTTCTTACTTAGCACTCGAACCAAGCATTACCAGTCAATTCATTGAAGGTGTACAGCGCGTCATTGGTAATCTAGCCGAAAAACCCTTTAAACCCGTGTTATTGACGTCAATGGATATTCGTCGTTACGTTAAAAAGCTCTTAGAAGTAGAGCTTTACGATTTGCCGGTATTGTCTTATCAAGAATTAACCCAAGATATTGTAGTACAGCCGATTGATCGAATTAGCATTCAGTAGCGATAGCTGAGAACTTAATTATGAACGAGACTTAATTATGAACGAGATAAGTCGGCTTAATCAACTCAAGCAACAAGCACAGCAAATTCAAACTACGCCTGCATATGGCAAAATTATTGAAGTGAAAGGTACTTTAATCAAGGCCATTCTGCCAAAAGCTAAAGTTGGCGCATTATGTCGAATCGTCAACATCCATGATAAAGCGGTTTATTTAGCTGAAATCGTCGGCTTTACTGATCAATATGCACTCCTGACCCCTCTGGGTGATTTAATTGGTATTGCCAAAGAATCGTATGTTGAGTGCTTTGAAAGTACACACAGCCTGGTTGTTGGGCCGCATTTAATTGGCAAAATTCTGGATGGTATGGGGCAATTAAGCCACCCACTGACTCAACCGATCAGACAGTTTCGCGAATGCCCTGTCTATGCATCACCACCAGATCCACTCACCCGTAAAATGGTTGATAAACCATTAGCATTAGGCATTCGCTCAATTGATGCATTGCTAACCTGCGGGGAAGGTCAACGTATCGGCATTTTTGCAGGTGCAGGCGTCGGTAAAACCAGTTTACTTGGCATGATGGCAAAAAATAGCGATGCAGATATTAACGTCATCGCGTTAATCGGCGAGCGGGGCCGCGAGGTAAATGAATTTTTGCAACGCGACCTGGGTCCAAAAGGCATTGCAAAATCAATCATTGTTATCGCCACGTCGGATCGACCTGCGATGGAGCGCGTGAAAGCGGCGTTAGTCGCAACTACGATTGCCGAATATTTTCGCAGCGAAGGTAAAAAAGTGCTCTTACTCATGGATTCTATTACGCGATTTGCCCGCGCCTATCGTGAAATTGGTTTAGCTGCCGGCGAACCGCCGACACGACGCGGTTTTCCACCATCTGTATTCAGCCAATTGCCGCGTTTGCTAGAGCGCTCCGGTAACAGTGATAAAGGTTCAATAACCGCGTTTTATACCATATTGGTGGAAGGCGACGATATGTCCGACCCCATCGCGGATGAAGTGCGCTCGATTTTGGATGGCCATATCATTTTATCCCGCGATTTAGCCGATCAAGCGCATTATCCAGCGATTGATGTGCTCGCCAGTAAAAGTCGAGTGATGGACGCCGTAACCGATAAAGAACATATTCAAGCCGCCAATGAAGTTAAGCGATTAATGGCAAAGTATAAAGATATAGAACTACTGGTGCAGATTGGTGAGTACAAGTCTGGTAGTGATGTCGTGGGAGATAGAGCGGTAAAAAAAATCAACGCTATAAAACTGTTCCTACAACAACAATCGAATCAATTTTTTAATTTTTCAGAAACAAAAGCAGAATTAATAAAATTAGCGCGTTAATTTATTTTTGGATATTACAATGACCCTCCCCAAAAAAATGGTTGACATTCAAGAGATGCGAGAGCAGGAAGCTTTAAAAGTGTTGATGGACAAGAAACAATTGTATGAACGAATTAAATCAGAACATGATGGGCAAGTTGCTGAACTGGACGCATTCAAACTTTGGCGAATTCAAGAAACCAATCGAGTATTCACTGAGCTAAAAACCAATCCATTACCCAAAAAAGAACTGGACAAAAAAAAACAATTCTTAGCCGAGCTTAAGTTTAAAGAACTTGCGATGATTGAAGAAGAAATGAAAATGTCAATGCGGGTTGTGCAAGCAGAGGAAATAAAAAAAACGGCTGAGCAAACTTACAGCGCTAGTCATGTGAAAAAAAACAAATTTGAACAAGTTTATACTACGCAAAAACGAAATAATCTATTAAAAATTGATCGTAAAGAAGAAGAAGATCTAGACGAAGAAATGGTATTAAGATTCAGCAAAGAGAACTTATAAAAGAGAGCTTATCAATAATGGGCATATCCGAAATAAAAATAAATAACCTAGAAAAAACCACAATAAAACCTTTCGGTGGCAATAGTAGTAGCCAGAGCTCTACGACGACTAGCCTTCTCCCAATTGAAGCGTCTTCTGTTGGCAAGCTCATAAATCCATCAAAAAGCTCTTCGTTCACAGCTTTTGGTATAAATCTCAGAGATGAATCTATTGGCACAAAACCAGAGGGTTCAATAAATTCAACTCTCGAAACATTTTATGACATCGGAGAAAACATTGCAGATAATTTACCAGTTGATTCAGATAAATTTAAAGCTATTAATCAAGGCATTGCAGGCGATTCTCCAGTAGTAAATCCAGCAGATTTTGAAACTGTTTTATTCGGAGGCAATGCAGATGACTCAGGAGTAATATCAAAAGATGAAGCTTTGAATGCTTCAAATCAATTCAAAAAGGATAATCAAGGCAATCCAGATGACTCAGGAGTAATATCAGCAGATGCAGTAAAAGATGCAGTAAAAGATTCTATAAATCATTTTAAAAAGGATAATCAAGGCAATGCAGATGACTCAGGAGTAACATTAGAAGTAGACTCTCAAATCCTTACTCATCAAGAAATCGCTAAATTTATTAAAATTTCTAAAGATGCTCTAGATGGAGTTTTAGGAAATTCTGATGCAAATTTATCAATGATGATGTTGAGAGGCGACACTTTAGAAAAACAATCAGATGCGATCACCGAAACCTCCAGGAAGAACACCTGGGACATGATTAAGAAAAGAACACAAAATGCTGTGCAGAAAATTTGGCAAGCGAAACTTCAAGAGAAAAATGAAGATAAAGCGACTTTAAAGCAGGTTTTTCGCACCACTTTCAGCACCACCTACAAACTCGCGCTGCAATCTTACTTTGATGCCGAGATCGACGCCAACACGGAATTCACGCCAGAACAAAAAACCGAAATCAAAGCGGCTTTTGCGACTGCTTTAGCCAAAACCAACATTAC
>JANNXD010000013.1:0-5323 GCA_031409375.1 Gammaproteobacteria bacterium
CCAGGTTTCATTCGCTGTTAATCAGTTAAACCTTCGTCCTAGAAAATCGCTTGCTTTTAAATCTCCTGCTGTTTTAATGCAGGATCAACTGGCGGCTTTCGCCGCTTAAACTGTTATGCACTTCGCGGTTGAATCTGCCACTCACCTTCAGCATATTCAATATAAAAAAGAGGTTGTGACTGATTACTTCCTGATAGCCGATAACTGAGCAATGCCAGATCTACCAAGATTCCGCTGCTTTCACAGTTTGCCGCCGCTATTTGGCTAAATGAATAATGCAAATCCTCATCTTCTTCCAATGAATAAGCATAGAAAGGCGCAACTTGGACAGGCGAGTCGGCCGAAAAAGGCGGTTGAAAATGACGATCAAAATTGTTCATTCTGGATTGATGCTGATCACAAAGCGATTGAGCGTGCTCTAAAACGACTTCTTTTTGACCAGAAATTGCTTGAAATTCTTCGGCGAAACCGATTCGTAAATAGCAGTACTCACCGATCTTAAAATGGTTGATCCACAACGCCAATTCAACCGGTTGATCGCGATTAACGACCGGATCCAATACATACACTTTTCCATTTCCAGCCAAAACTGCTGCCGCAATATGATAACTCCAGCACACACCCTGAAAATCGCCACAAGTCACCTCCAAGGGCGACTCCGACTCCAGAAAAATGCTCATCGCAGCACCCGAAAAAAACGCTTGCTCAATTTTTTCACTCAACAATACTGCACGCGCATGACAGCCATTGGGCACATAACGACGCTCTACACCATCCATCATCTGCATAGATTTTGTCTTAAGCGATGCCAACGAAACTTTTACCGGTGGCCGGGTTAAGAGTCCATAAATCGCGATGGTTTTTGAGATGCAGCGACCTAAGCTATTGGCCAATTCATCGATCCAATCGCGTGGGCTATTTGCTACTTGAGAATTCAAAACTGGGTTTATATTTTTTAAACGTTTAGTGGCAGGAGGCTGAGCCATGCTAAAACGAAAGACTGATTTTTTAGTAGCGGGATACCCACCATCAATCTTTTTATAATACGCAGCCAAACCTTGTGAATAAATAGAGCTACTGTTAACCGAGCTAATATGACTATCGATGAGACACCCTGCTAATTCATTCTGTATTTCACGCAGTAAATCCGATTTCGAAAAAAAACGGCTTTTATGAAATAAAATGTTAGCTTAATTAGCCCTCTACTAATTCGCCACTGAACTCTGCCCACACGGGACAATGATCCGAGGGTTTATCCATGCCACGAATATTGTGATCGATGCCAGTGGCAATCGTACGCGCCAGCAAGGCGGGATTGGCTAACACAAAATCAATCCGCAGCCCTCGCTTGGGCTCATCTTCAAAACCACGGCTACGATAATCAAACCAACTATACAGACGTTCGTCTGGATAGTGATGGCGATAGGTGTCATGCAGGCCCAGTTTGAGCGTATCCGCAAACCATTGACGCTCTTCTGGCAAGAAACAACACTTGCCGCTCCTAAGCCAACGCTTTTCGTTAATTTCGCCAATGCCAACATCCTGTGCTTGTGGGCCAATATTAAAGTCACCCGTGACCACCATATCAATATCCTGTTGCAAATAGGGCACTAAAAATTGCTGTAAATCCGCATAAAACCGCTGTTTACACGGAAACTTCAATGGATGATCTCGACTTTCTCCTTGCGGAAAATAACCGTTCCACACTACCAAAGCGCGGCCATCGGCTTGTTTTAACTCACACCCAATCCAGCGCCTTTGTGCATCATCCGCATCCGTTGGAAAACCTTTCACCACCCAAGTGGGCGCGACCCGCGTTAAAATAGCGACACCATAATGACCTTTCTGGCCAAAAAAATGGGGTTGATACCCCAAAGCGAGCAGGTCTGCTTGTGGAAACTGCTCATCATCCACCTTGGTTTCTTGAAGCGCGATGACATCAGGATGATAGGCATCTACAATAGCTGCCAGTTGATGCAGGCGCGCCCGCAGACTGTTGATGTTGAATGACACGACACGAATGCTCATAAGTTGCGCTCTTGAATAATCAGTTTGATAAAAACCAGCAGCTTACACGCGTCTGCAGATGACGCCAATCAGAGGATGATCAGATCCGTTATGAGTGAATCACTACAAGACCACGAACACGCCAGCGCGGGGACACGTTTACCGTTCACGCTGGATCAATTGCAATGGAACGATGCCGGTCTATTACCCGTGATCGCGCAAGATGCAGACAGTGGCCAGGTATTAATGTTGGCATGGATGAATCACCATGCCTTGCAAGAAACATTGCAAACCCAGCAGGTCTGTTATTGGTCACGTAGCCGCAAAAAACTGTGGCGCAAAGGTGAGAGCTCGGGGCATCAACAACGCTTACTTAACTTACAAATCGATTGCGATGCCGATACGATTTTACTGCAAGTGCAACAAGTCGGTGCCGCTTGTCACACCTTCAAGCCGCATTGTTTTTTTTGGCAAGCCGAAGGTGATGAACTGGTGTGCACAGAAAACCCATTACTTGAGCCGACGTCACCGGATGTTTAAATTAACCCTTTCCGAAACTTAAAACGATAAGTCTATGAACCTAAAGTTTTTTAATACGCTAACCCGTAGCAAAGAGAAATTTATACCGCTAGACCCTACCTGCATCCGCTTCTATGTCTGCGGTCCGACTGTCTATAACTATATTCACATCGGCAATGCGCGTCCGGCAGTGATTTTTGATGTGCTGTTTCGCGTTTTGCAACAGCACTATGCACAAGTAAAATATGTCCGCAATATTACGGATGTTGACGATAAAATTCATCAAGCCGCGCAAGCTGCCAATACGCATATTGGTGCCATTACGCAACAATTTACCCAAGCCTATCATCAAGATTTAGCCGCGCTGGGCAACTTATCCCCTAGCCTTGAACCACGCGCAACTGATCATATTCCGGCGATGATCACCATGATCGAAACCTTGATCACCAAAGGTCATGCTTATGTCGCCGAGCAGCATGTGTTATTCGCCGTGAACAGCAATCCAGATTATGGCCAATTATCCCATCGTCAACTCGACGATATGCTGGCAGGTGCTCGCGTCGACCCCCTACCCTTTAAGCAACATCCAGGCGATTTTGTGTTGTGGAAACCCAGCATCGGTAACTGGCCGGGATGGGATAGCCCTTGGGGCCATGGTCGACCCGGCTGGCACATCGAATGTAGCGCAATGATTCGAGAACACTTGGGTGAACAAATTGATTTGCATGGCGGCGGCCAAGATCTTATTTTTCCGCATCATGAAAATGAAATCGCGCAAAGTGAATGCGCCTGCGGTAAAACACCTTTCGTTAAATATTGGCTGCATAATGGCTATATCACGCTTGATCAAGAAAAAATGTCGAAGTCACTGGGCAATATGGTCACCGTTCGCGACTTATTAAGTCGTTACTCGGCAGAGGTGATTCGCTATGTTTTGTTGTCCACGCATTATCGCTCACCTTTGAATTGGAGCGATGAACTGGTAGAGCAAGCACAACAGCGCTTAGATCGACTTTATCAACGTTTACGTGATGCCCTGCCGGCTGCGCAAACATCAATACCTTTTTCGCTGACTGTAACACCTAGCGCACAACCGTCAATACGACTACACCCGGCAGCACAAGCATTACAGGATGCATTAGCAGATGATCTGAATACACCACTAGCATTAATGCATCTGCAAGAACTGGCTCAGCAGTTAAATCATGGCCAAGTTAACGCGCTGGATGTGCGCCAGGCAGGACAATTACTCGGCTTATTACAACAAGATCCTGAAACCTACTTCAAACAACGCCCAACCCGCGCTGACTGTACCACCCTCGATGAATCCGCGATTCAACAGGCCATTTCCGCTCGCAATCAAGCACGCAAGGATAAAAATTTTGCCCTTGCCGACCAGATTCGTCAGCAATTATTGATGCAACAAATCGAATTAGAAGACAGCGCACAAGGCACGCGCTGGCGGCGGCAATAACACACGGGTTACAAAAGCCATCGATGGTCACTCAATCTACACAGCTTCTCTATACTCTGACCACATAATCTATCTACCATCGCCGTATCATAACGGTAACGACTGATGGAGAGGCAACCATGAAGATTATCTTAGCGCTTTTAATGTTTCTCACGATTGTGCCAATAGCTCGGAGCCAAGAGACGGTTATTAACAACACTGGCGGTCCCGGCTATTTTCAGTTCAAACAAAAAATGCAGCAGCAATTAGCCGATGTCAGTCAGCAATTACAATCCCTGGAACACCAACTCCCCGCCTACAGCCCAACCAAACAAAAAGCTCTGCAGGAAGCACTGGTACAATTACAACACCTACGCGATACCATCACTGAAAGGCTGGATGCATTAAGTCAAGTCAAACCTGAGCAATATGCGGACACCAAACAAGTAATTGAACACAATTACCATCGCTTGTGTTACCAACTGGATAAAATCGCGCAAAAATAACCTCTAATCAATCACTCATTCTAAGACCTTCATCCAAAAATAATAAATGCTAGCAATCTCGAGTTGACTGCCATGCGTGCTTATGTAGCCTCAAACCCCGTATAAACCATGCGCAGAATATTGGCAACTTTGCTGCCTCTGCGTAACATCAGGGACTAAATAAAAAAGGAAAATTAACTGAATTCTTATGAAGCACGTGGGGAGTCTGTCCATACACGCCCCACGACTGTTGATGAGCTTATTGAATCTTGTACTGTTGAACCTCTATGTAATCAAAATTGCTTTTGATGAAGAAAGCCGCTCTATTACATCCACCTGAGGCACGTACATAGCCTTTAGTCATACCGCCCGTTACTCCTGTGTTGGGAGATTGTATCAAACGATAAGTGAATCTATACCTTGCATTAGGATCTTCAGCAACCCCAATGGCACATACCTCGACGACTGCCCAAGAAGCATTTTTGAATTCATCTGGCACTTCAGATTTCAGAACAATATCCTTATTCAGTTCTCCCTTAAACTCATAACAATTCCCCCCGCCATCCTTCAATCTCACAATACTTTGACCTGGTTCCTGAGTTTGTTGGTAACAGTTTGAATCTGCGAATGCAAATCCAGGTATTGCGCTTATTGAAGCAAACATACCGACGACCACAGCTAAGCTAAATTTTTTGATTAAAACAGACATATTAAATCCCTTAGATTCAAGAATGAAGTGCATAGCTTTTGCAGAGTAGAAAAGAAGGTCAGAAGCCAGTAGTCTGATCGATTTTTCTCCGACAAGAGACTATGAGATGAGAACCTACCAACAACTGACCTACGAACAAAGATGCCAGAT
>JANNXD010000014.1:0-9035 GCA_031409375.1 Gammaproteobacteria bacterium
CCAGGTTTCATTCGCTGTTAATCAGTTAAACCTTCGTCCTAGAAAATCGCTTGCTTTTAAATCTCCTGCTGTTTTAATGCAGGATCAACTGGCGGCTTTCGCCGCTTAAACTGTTATGCACTTCGCGGTTGAATCTGCCACAGGATATTAGGGATAATAAATCATTTATAGAATCTATGATCTCATCAAATAGGGTGTGGCTTGAATCAAATAATAATTGGATTAAAAGGGATATTGACCAACAATTAAAATCACAAGATGCACTTGAGAAACGAATAGTAGAATTAGAAAAGACTAATCAGGAGCTGATTTTAAAAATTAATGAAAACAAATAATTCCAGTTATTTAATAACCACATCCAACCCTGTATACAATCTAAAAACTAGGTACGTCTAGCTGTACCACAAGACATGTTATATACAACAAAAAGGCTACAGGAAAGACACAATAGCTACTTGCAACCTGTTGATTTTAATAGGTAAAATTGGATTTTTAACTTAAGGAAATGCAAAATTGGCTTCTCCTCTCCTCGGCACCATTTCTAGAGGTATGATATAGGCCCATTTATCGACACACCAGTTCAGCAGATAAAAAATTTCGCCACTTGATCAAGGCAGATTGATCCGTTCTATTTTCCTCACTTTTCCACACCCTGACAGCAATAATTAAAATACGATGGCCCAATCTTAGGCAACAAACTTCCCGTGGCCGTTTGGTATTTCAAATATTCATCGTCAGACTGCTCAACCAACAAAACTTCTACTGCTAATAAACAGCAAACGCTATTTGGTTAACAGCTACACTTATCGCTGGTACTATCTATCGAACCAATCACTACCCGCTAACACGACAACCAGGAGTAATCCAAGATGGTGCGCAATATTTTTCATAGCCCACCCCAAAAGATACTTCACCCTTATAAACGCTTCGCAGGCAATCCGGTTTTTACAGACAACTATCGGGCGCAGATGCAAATTCCGTTGAAACCCAATCCCATGCGCACCACGATCTATCGTCCGCAAGTGGTGCCAGCAAGACTTGCGGCGATCCAGACCATTCAACAGGGGCAATGGTTTAACCAACCCCTGATGAGCATCATCAATAATCAACTCAAACCTTCTGGCGATATTGAACACACCATTGCCTCGCTGACCCATGAAGCCAGTGGTGCAAAACATATTTTAAGCACTGCTGATTTCAGCATTTGGCTAAGTCAAACCAAAACGCTGCAACAACAACGCTTAGTGGTTGATATTAAAAAAATTCAAGCACTCAATTTAGCCTTGAATTTATTTTGTGTACAACAACAAACACCGGAAGCCATCGGCAAAGTATTGGCGGAAGTCTTCGTGGATTTTAATGCTGAAAAAAGTGCCGAACTCGATGAAAGGTTTGACACCGAACAACGCCATACGGCACTTTGCCGCAAAAGTATTGACGATCTCGTCAGCGGCGATCTGCAATATGGCGTATCAGCAGCGGGCGTGGTCATTGCGCCGGTAGTGAATTTCGGCAGCCTGCTCGATGTGCAACAAAAAACCATTCATGCTTTACGTCATGGTATTAAAGTGACCTGGCTGGTGCGCCAAGGAGAAGCGGCACAGCAAGTGACACGGGAAGTACTACGTTTGCATGCTCTATTAGCGCAGCATGATGTAGCAGACATGTTGGATATTGTAGTGTTGTCCGTTGCACAGCGTGATCAGTTTTTTAAAACCATCGGTTTGCCGACCCTGGCTACCGGCAGAGCCGATTCGATGATCGCGATTCAACAGGCAGCCCCAGATTCTTCAACGAGTGGCTCAGGCAATAGTGCGGACATGAGCTTGGATGCAGACATTTCTTTATCAGCACGCTTTGCCAACATGGTGATGCGTGACGCCGCCGTCGCGGGCAATGGTCGGCAATGTACTGCGCTACAAGTTGCCATTATTAATGCGCTGCCCAAAAAATTTGCCGAGCTCACTGCGCAACAATTCACGCTACACACCACGCCCCAACAAGCGAATCAAACCGCTTTTGATCATGATCAGTGGTATGCTGCTTTCGCATCCACCGCACCCTCTTTACCCGAAGGTACAACACAACTTCCTGTTGAACATGACAGCTTGGCTTTTTATGATGCCAGCCAACAACTGCTTGGCGAAGAAGCTACCTGGGGAAAACTGGGCATTGGCATTATCAACACCGACAAACTGTCCGTCATCGTTAATTACGTACAACACTATCCCTGGTTATCGATTGGTTATGTTCCCAACATGGCAGATATTGAAAAAGAGGTCAGTAACTTTTTGGCCATTCTCCAAGCCAGCAAAGCCACCGTCGGCACGTTTAACGGGCCTTGTGTGTTTTCAGCGCCGCAACATCCAGGCGAAGTATTTGCAGAATCCACCACCCATCGCCAAGGCAAATTGATTATTTCACATAGCCCCATGCAAGCGCCCGTGCCCAGAGGTCCCCAATTGTGGGGACCCTCTGCCGATTATTTACTGAATAAAAGCAATCAGGCATCAGCGCTCACGCAACAGTTAGCGCATACTTTCACTCTCAATTCAGCTGAATTAGGTTATTTGGTAGAAATGCAGCAGTATCTGCAGGATGCAGCCAGACCACATCTTTATGATCGTGAAAACCGAGGCCCTAGCATCGAAGGTTTCGCGATAAGATCGACAGATGACCCAGTGAGTAAATACATTCCCGCTCAGTGCTACCTCCTGAAAAATGCGATTACTGCGCTCGATATCGCAGTGGGTTTATTACTGCTCACGCAAACCAATTGGCAGGGCTGTACTGACGCTTTACTTATTCATTCTTCGCATCAACCCTTTTTTGCAAGCATTGAACAGTTTTTACATGATCAACATTTCCAAGGGCAAATCCGGGTATGCGACGATCCACAAACTGCCAACACAACCGAAGTAGAGGCTTTTCCTTCCACCCGCTTTCATGCGCACAATACCTTTAGACAAGTCGATGACGTGATTGCTACCTTTGGTGCGCGGATGATGCATTTGAAATTCTTAAATGCACCCAATACCAACGCTGCCGCGATTTTCAAACAACAATCCGCCAATAATTTTCCTTGGTTACGTTCAGCAATGACAACCTCCACTGAGTAAACCTTATGAAAAAATCCACAAAAGCGGTTTTATTTTCTTTACTCGTTTTTCCCGGCACGGGACACTTTCTCGTTGAAGAATTTCAACGTGGGCTCATCTGGCTCAGCAGCGCAGGAATTCTGACCTTTATCATCACGCGCAACGCCATCAATACCGCTCAAAAAACAGTCGCCAGTTTAGATTTAAGTGGTGGACTTGATCTTAACCAACTCATGACCACCGCCAACCAAGCCGCTGTACAGAGCGGAGGCGATGGCTGGATGAATGCGATGTCATGGGCATTAGGCATTATCTGGATTGTCGCAGCGGTGGATGTTTATCGGCTGGCGAAAGCGAGTTAGATTTCATCGCCCTACTCTATCAAAGGGTAGTGGTAAGGCTGCCACGGATAATGCTCAACTGAAGGCGAATGATCACAACAACACCCGTCGAATATCCGCCAACAACTCAGCTAAATAACGCGTAAATCTAGCAGCGTCGGCACCATCAATCACGCGATGATCGTAACTAAGGGATAACGGCAGCATTAGGCGCGGCACAAAAGCATTGCCTTGCCAGACCGGTTGTAAGCTTGAGCGGGACACGCCAAGAATGGCGACTTCTGGCCAATTCACAATTGGGGTAAAACCCGTGCCACCAATACCGCCGAGTGAAGAAAGGGTAAAGCAACCGCCTTTCATGTCATTGCCGGTGAGTTGTTTTTTCTTGGCTTTGTCACTTAGGGCCACAATATCTTGCGCGATGGCCAGCACAGACTTTTGATCGACGTCGCGTATCACCGGCACCAGCAAACCATTCGGCGTATCAACGGCAATACCAATGTGGCAATAGTTTTTCATCACTAAGGTACTGCCGTCGTTTTGCAGAGAGGATTTAAACTTGGGGAATTGTTGCAATGCATAACCACTGGCTTTGACTAAAAAAGCCAACATGGTCAACTTAAGGTTTTTGGCTTGTGCTTCGCTTTTACGAAAAGCTTCGAGATCAGTAATATCCGCTAAATCAAATTGCGTGACATGCGGGATCATTTGCCAAGCCCGCGTTAAATTTTGTGCGCTTTTTTTCTGAATGCCATTAAGTTTAATTTCTTCGATTTTGCCCCATTGTGAAAAATCAATCATCGGCAACTCAACCACTGCTGCAGTGATGACCGTATTGGCCGGTGCTTGCAACTGTTGCTTTACATACGCATGCACATCTTCTTTTAATAACCGACCACGTGGCCCGGTGGCAGTCACCTGGGTTAAAACCACACCCAATTGATTGGCCAAACGACGCACCGCAGGACCTGCATAGACGTCGCTACTCGATTCCGCGATAGGCTGCGTCGTAGAGACGACAACTGGTGCAGCAACACTAACAGGCGTTGCTATTACAGGGGCTTCTATTAAGGGAGTAGGCGTGGGTGCAATTGAGTGGACAACTGGCTCAGCGACACTCGCGGCGGCAGATGCTGAAGCCCTTGTTGCAACACGCAAAATCACATCACCGGCTTTTAAACTTTGGCCTTGCTTCACTTCGATGGAGAGTACGCGTCCTGCAAAATTAGCCGGCACTTCCAGCAGGGCTTTATCTGACTCTAAAGTAATTACCGTTTGCTCAAGTTTAATCTCATCACCGACCTTGACGACGATATCGACCACATCGGCTGAGGCAATATCGCCTAAATCAGGAACCCGAATTGTGGCTTCGCGAGCAGCTACCTCGACGACTGGTGCAACTACAGGCGCAATGGGCAACGGCTTAGATGCCTCAAGCTTGGGTGATTCAGCAACGGGTTGTACATGAGCTGGCTGCCCATTTTTTTCCGGCGATGCAGGTGCATCTCCAGTAATATGCATTAACGCATCACCACTTTTAACCGCTTGACCTGCCGTCACTAAAATTTCAGTGATTTTACCCGCGCTGCTCGCAGGGACTTCCAATAACGCTTTATCCGATTCCAGCGTCATCAATACTTGATCTTTAATCAGCTGATCGCCGACCTTGACCAGAATTTCAATAATTTCGGCTTGGGCGATATCCCCTAAGTCCGGCACAGTTAACGTTGTGGTTGTCATAGTTGCACTTACTCGCTCGTATTCACCAACTGCAAAAAAGATTCGGAAAATTCCCGCCCCTGCCAAGGGGCGGGCGAGGGTGGGGTTGTCTGCTTGCGCACAAACCCACCCTCTCCCAACCCAATGTCATTAACTTAAGGCCACAATCTTAACCATCACACCGTAGAGACAAGGCATGCCTTGTCTCTACATACTGCGCCGAACAGAGTGGACTTAATCGGCCAATCGATTGCCTTAAGTTAATGACATTGCCTCCCAACCTCCCAGTTGGCAGGGGGAGGGGCAAAAGCCAATTTCAGCTACACCGTCACAGGATCGACTTTATCGGGATCAATCTGAAAACGTGCGATCGCATCCGCAACTCGGCTACGGCCCAACACTCCTTTATCCGCTAATACATGAAGCGCCGCCACTGCAATAAAATAACGATCGACTTCAAAATGCCGACGCAATTGCTCGCGCGTATCACTGCGGCCAAAACCATCGGTACCCAAGGTTAAATACGGTCCCTGAATAAACGGGCGAATTTGTTCGGCCACGATTTTCATATAATCACTGGCGGCAACAATGGGGTGGGGCTGCGCTTTTAAACAACGCGTCACATACGCTTCACGGGGTGTTTCTTCGGGATGCAAAAAGTTATAGCGTGCTACCGATAAACCGTCACGGCGCAACTCTGAAAAGCTAGTGACACTCCAAACATCGGCAGCAACGCCATACACACTCGCTAAAATTTCGGCTGCGGCTAATACTTCATTTAAAATTGCACCACTGCCCAGTAGATTGACACGCAGCTTGGGATTTTCTGGATCATCGGCCACTTGCAAACGATACATGCCTTTAATCACCCCGGCTTCAGCACCTTCTGGTAATGTCGGATGCCGATAGTTTTCATTCATGGTGGTTAAGTAAAAATACACGTTCTCTTGCTGCTCGATCATGCGCTTTAAACCGTGATGCACCAGCACCGCCAGTTCGGCATTAAAGGCCGCATCATACGCCACACAATTGGGGATAGTGGACGCTAATAAATGACTATGACCATCTTGGTGCTGCAAGCCTTCGCCATTTAACGTAGTACGTCCAGCGGTCGCACCAATTAAAAAACCTCGCGCTTGCATATCACCAGCCGCCCACGCCAAATCGCCAATGCGCTGAAAACCAAACATCGAATAAAACAGATACACAGGCACCATGGGCAAATTGTGGTTACTGTAAGCGGTCGCCGCCGCTAACCAGGCCGAAAATGCACCGGCTTCATTGATACCTTCTTCAAGAATACGACCTTGGGTATCTTCACGGTAATACATCATTTGTCCGGCATCTTCCGGCTCATACAATTGACCCACCGGCGAATAAATCCCCAGTTGACGGAACATACCTTCCATGCCAAAGGTACGGGCTTCATCGGGCACAATCGGCACCACACGATCCCCAATATTTTTCTGTTTAATTAAGGTGGATAAAATTCGCACTAACCCCATGGTGGTCGATAAAGTGCGATCTTCACTGCTGGCCAACTGCGCCGCAAAAATCCCGAGCTCGGGCACCACTAGGGTTTCATCCGCTTTCGGTCTGCGCACCGGCATATAACCACCCAGTGCCGCGCGACGTTCGTGCAGGTAACGCATTTCATTAGTGGTGTCAGCCGGTCGATAGTAGGGAATTTTTTCCAATTCTTTATCGGTGAACGGCATATCAAACCGATCACGAAATGCTTTTAGACTTTCTATGTCCAGCTTTTTTAATTGATGCGATTTGTTAATGGCTTCGCCCGCACCCAAACCATAGCCTTTAACAGTTTTTGCCAAAATAACCGTCGGTTGGCCTTTGTGATGAAACGCTTGATGATAAGCCGCATAGACTTTAAACGGATCATGCCCACCCCTATTTAAACGGGCAATATCTTGATCAGAATAATCCTCGACCATTTTGGCCAGCTCAGGATATTTACCAAAAAATTGCGTACGCGCATACGCCGCGCCATGGGTTTTGTAGGACTGATATTCTCCATCCACCACTTCTTCCATGCGTTTTTTCAGCGCACCACTGTCGTCTTTGGCAAGCAACGGATCCCAATGCCGACCCCACACCACTTTGATCACATTCCAACCCGCGCCGCGAAATACACCTTCAAGCTCTTGAATGATTTTGCCGTTGCCGCGCACCGGACCATCCAAACGCTGCAAATTACAGTTAACCACAAAAATTAAGTTGTCGAGCTTTTCACGACCCGCTAACGAAATCGCACCCAGGGATTCCGGCTCATCCATTTCACCATCACCCAAAAACGCCCACACTTTACGATCTTGCTGATCTTGCAATTGTCGATGATGCAAATACTGCATGACATGCGCTTGATAGATGGCCTGAATCGGACCTAAGCCCATGGACACGGTCGGAAACTGCCAGAACTCAGGCATTAACCACGGATGCGGATACGACGACAAGCCTTTACCACCGACTTCGCGCCGAAAATTATCCATTTGTTGTTCACTTAATCGCCCTTCCAAAAACGCCCGCGCATAAATGCCCGGCGAAGAATGGCCTTGGTAATAAATCAGATCACCACCAAAACTAGGGGTCGCTGCACGAAAAAAATAATTAAAGCCCACGTCATACAACATGGCAGAAGACGCAAAGGTCGCAATATGCCCGCCCAAATCATCATCGTTGGAATTGGCACGCATCACCATGGCCAAGGCATTCCAACGAATCAACGAACGGATACGCCGCTCAATGTGCATATCACCCGGCAGCATGGCTTCTTGCAACGGATGAATACTATTAATGTAGGGTGTATTGAGCTGATCCACACTCACGCCGCGCATACGCGCCGTTTTATTCAATTTCTCTAACACAAAGTGCGCACGCTCAGGACCGGCATGTTTCAGAATGGCATCAAACGACGCCAACCATTCGTGCGTTTCTTGCGGATCGAGGTCACCGTAATCCAGATCGGGGGTCATAAATAACACTCATTACTATTGATGGATAAATCATGGATGAATAAATCAGTTTAGAAGTCTTTCACTTCAAAAGACCATTGGGTCAGACATTATTCTTGTGATTTTTATTAAAACCTGACGCATTAGAACCCTGTGCGCATAGTACCAATGTGCCGCAAACGTTGCCAGTCAAACCTATCACCCGGATCGGTTTTGCGACCCGGCGCAATATCACAATGCCCCACCAGAGGATGCTGCCGCGTTAACGGATAAGCCTGTTGTAACTGCGGCAATAGCTTCAGCAAACTTTGATACTGAGCATCGGTATAAGCAATATCATCCGTTCCTTCCAGTTCGATACCAATGGAAAAATCATTGCATTCATCACGACCATTAAAGTGCGAACGGCCAGCATGCCAAGCCCGTTGATCAAACGCCACATATTGCGTCAACGCACCACAACGCTTAATCAGCAAATGACTCGATACTTTCAGCTGAGCTATTTCACGAAAATACGCATATTCATCAGCATCCAGTTGATTAGCAAACAGCTGATCAATGTAAGGCCCGCCAAATTGCCCCGGCGGCAAACTGATGCCATGAATCACAATCAAACTGATGTCGCTTTCATCCGGCCGCGCATTGCAGTTGGGCGAAGGCAACCAACGAGCGCCTAGCAACCAGTGATCGACGATGGGGGGGAACATGGTTTTTCCTCTTGAATAAAAATGAATTTCCGAATGCATGCACAGATTTGATCTTATCAGCTGGCTGGCTTGCTTATCTGCGAAATTTTAGGTTGATATAAAAAGGCAGATTCAACCGCGAAGTGCATAACAGTTTAAGCGGCGAAAGCCGCCAGTTGATCCTGCATTAAAACAGCAGGAGATTTAAAAGCAAGCGATTTT
>JANNXD010000015.1:0-6375 GCA_031409375.1 Gammaproteobacteria bacterium
GATCAACAGGGCGACAGTCGCATCATCGCTTATGTGGTGGCCAAGCCCGCCGAGCAGGTGTTGGACACGCAACAACTGCGGGATCAGTTACGCCAGCGTTTGCCAGAATTTATGTTGCCCAATGGTTTTGTGCAATTGCGCGAATTACCATTAAGCCCAACGGGTAAGGTGGATAAGCGAGCCTTACCCAATTTCGATCACCCTGTTGATCAGCGGCAAGTGGCGGCAAGTACGGCGGTGATGCAACTTGCCAGCGATCCACTCGAGCAGCAAATCAGTTTGATTTGGCAGCAGGTGCTGGGTCTCGAGCAGGTCGATATCACGCAAAACTTTTTTGATCTCGGTGGTCATTCGATGAAGCTGGCGCAAGTGCGCAATCAACTGCAACAACAATTACAGCGTGATGTGGCCTTGGTGGTATTGTTTCAATATCCCACTATTGCACGTCTCGCTGCTTATTTGCGCGATTCTGAACCGTCGGTCAGTAGTAACAACAAGGCCGATGATTCAAAACAACGTCAGCTCGACGCACGGCAGCGTTTATTACAGCAAAGGAATCGGCAATTACCGAAACGATGAGTATGAAATAAAAGCGGTGAGGTTGTAATCATGGTCAGTGTTAGCCAATCAGCACTCACCAAGCTGCTGCCCTGCTATCATCTAATTATTCCGAAAATATTGCTAAACTTCATCCATTCGTTTCTTCTCCTGAAAACTTAATAGCCTTTTTAGTGTGTGTTTTTTTGGTTATGTAAGAGATCTATTCGGTGAATTATCCCCATGTCTGAATTATTGAACCCCATTGTTTTATCGTCTTGTCGTGAGACTGGCGAGATTGCTTTAGTATTATCGCAGCATGAGACCATCGCCGATGCGTGGTGTTTGCAGAGTCGGCCAATCGCTCATTCAACTACTCATTCAACTACTCAGTTAACTACTCAGTTAACTACGCGACCAACTTTGTACGTGTTTTGGGTGCCTTCAGTTAACTTTAAATTGCCGCCACTGAACCAATTGGCTGATTGGTATCAGCAATTGCAGCAGTTGTTTAATTGGTCGGGTGACGTGGTGTGGACTGCGATTAATCGATTGCCCTATACGATTGAAGGGGAAATTGATGAAGTGGCTTTGATGGCTTTACCGATTTGGCACTTGGCTGATCAATCGCATTGGCAACAGCAAGCCCAGCAGGGGTTTAGTCATGACGTTACTCCAGCGCCATTGGCGGTCACCCTAATACCGCATCAAGAGTTGGGGCGGTCGCTGGTGATCAGTGATTATTTGCTTGCCATGAACATGAATTCTTCTCAGGTCGAATCGGCAAAAAGTGTCGTGCCTTCAGAGGTGGATGCTCTATCCGAAACCCCTCTGGCGTTAAGCATTGGTCCAGCATTCGCTATCCCTGAAGCCGAACGCCCCGCCCATCTTCCGGCGCTGCTGGCTCGATTAAATGATCCGTCCATAATGGATTGGTTGTTTTATAACGCACAAGGTCAAGTAGAAACTTATGCGCCGGCACAGTTGCGGATCGCCGCAGAACAATGGGCTAAGCGGTTATTGGCAGCGGGTTTGGTTGCGGGAACGCCGGTGATTTTGCAGCTGCGCTCGCGTTGGCACTTTATGCAGATTTTTTGGGGGTGTCAGTTAGCTGGACTGTTGCCAGTGCCAGTGGGTGCGCCACCCAGTTATGCCATGGGGGGGGCTGAAATAAAACATCTGCAAAATGTTGCGCATAAATTAAAAGCCGGGGCGATAGTGTTGGAGGATGCCGATGCTAGCGAAGCGCGTTTATGGCAAAGTCGGCAAAAAATTGATGGCTTCAGTTTGTTGTCGCTTGGCGAACTACAATCCCTTGCAGCCTCGCAGGTTGCTACCATAGATTTACCCACAGACTTTGATGCTGATGTCCCGGCGATGATGATGTTCACTTCGGGCTCTACCGGTAACCCTAAGGGCGTACCGCTCACTCATCGACAATTGGTGCTACGTACTTTGTGCACCATTGATGCTGAACATCTAACGCGTGAAAGCTGTTCTTTAAATTGGATGCCTTTGGATCATGTCGCCGGTTTGTTGATGTCGCATATCCGTGATGTCGCCATGGGCTGTCAGCATATAGACGTAGCCACCGACTACATTTTGGAAGATCCACTGCGGTTGTTAATTTTGATGGATCGGCATCGCGTCAATACCACGTTTGGACCGAATTTCGTTTATAACCTGGTGATGGATCATGCTCAACGTTTCTCTGAGTATCAGTGGGATTTATCTTGTGTACGTAACTTTTTAGCTGGTGGCGAAGCCTTGTTGCCCGCTACTGCGCGGAGTTTTTTGCAAGGATTGGCGCATTTCGGTTTGGCCGAAACCGCATTGTGGTCACCCTGGGGTATGTCGGAAACTTGTTCCGGCGTGTGTTACAACGGACGCGTTCGGCTTGCGGATTTGGACGAATTCACACAATCAATATCAGTGGGGTTTCCTTTTCCCGAGACACAGATTCGAGTCGTTGATGCGCAGGATCAATTGTTGCGAGAAGGTCAAGAATGTCGCTTACAGATTGCCGGTGCAATGGTGTTTAACGGTTATTGGGATGCGCCTGAATTAAACGCAGAAAGTTTTACGCAAGATGGCTGGTTTCGCACAGGCGATTTGGCGCGAATTGTTGGTGGCGAGTTGACCCTTACCGGTCGTGATAAAGATGTGATCATTATCAATGGTGTTAATTATGCCGGCACTGCCATTGAAATGGCGGTTGATCAAATTGTCGGTGTTGAAACCAGTTTTACTGCCGCCTGTGCGGTGAAGGATGCGGCAGGTCAAGAGCATCTGGCATTGTTTTTTGTACCCAAATCGCAGCAGCCGGAAATTTTACTGCGATTGTTCGCCGATATTCGCCGGGTTCTACAGGCCGAAGTGGGCTTGCAGCCTGAGTTTTTATTGCCGGTTGGCGAAAGCGATATTCCGAAAACCTCAATTGGTAAAATTCAGCACACGCAATTAAAAAATGCCTTTATGGCAGGCCAGTTTAAAGACTTGCAAAACCAGATAGATCGTCTCGAAAGCAATGCGCGAACGATACCTAATTGGTTTATGCAGCGCGTTTGGCAAGCACAACAGTTGTCTTGCCAGCGTTTCGCTGAGGTAGTGCCTACAACATTTACTCAAACCATGAGTGTTGGTGTTATTGGTTTGACTGAAGAGCAGTGTGCGCAATTAAAACAGCAGCAGCCGGACATTGATTGGCACTGGTTATCTAACTTGGACAATCTCGCTGAGTCTCGTGGTGGGCTAGATTCACAAGGGCAGAAATTAGATTTACAGGAACAGAAATTAGATTTGCAGGGAATAGTCGATGCGCGTTTTTTAAAATTACCTGTTTTTAATAATTCAGACGCGTTAGCCACGTTAACGCAATGCTGGCAGCAGCTTATTGCCAGTTGCGAGTTGCTTAGCGCTCAAACCGTTAATCGCACCCAGCCTTTGGCTTGGTGGGTATTAACGGACAAGGCTTATCGTTTGCCGGGTGATGATTTTGCATCCGGCAATCGAGCAGCGTTAGCGATTGCCGTTTGGGTGCAAACCTTAGCGCAAACTTTAACGACAGTGACGGCGCGGCATATTGATTTGCCAGACTTCAATCTTGAAGTGATCGCTGCTGAAGTGCGAGATTTTTTTGTTTCCCAGCGATTGTCCTTACCCTCAGCCAGCAGCCCAACACGTGCTTGGCGGCAGACCTTGGCGCAATTACAAGCTTATGTGCCGGCGATGATCGAGGTCACACCAATCGCACAGCCGACAGTATCACGCTTGCACAAACCTGGCGCGGTGTTGATCAGTGGCGCGTTGGGCGGGCTTGGTCAGCAGTTGGTGAGTTATTTATTAACGCAAACCTATTCGCAACTGATTTTATTGGGCAGACGAGATGAATCAGTCGTTGTACACAATCTTCTCGATGGCATCAGCGAACAGGCAGCTGCGCTGGATATCGATAAGCGCAGTCGCTATCGTGCCCGTTTATATTATCTGCAATCCGATTTAACCGATGCTACTAAGTTGACGATGCAACTTCAGCAGTTGCTGCAAGGCGCTCCATTGGCGGGTATTTTTCATTTGGCGGGACAATACCGCGAGTGCCTGTTGGTCGAAGAAAATGTCGCTGATTTGCAAGCATTGTTGCAACCCAAAATAATTGGAACTCAAACCTTGTTGGCGTTGCTGGCAACTTATCCGCAAGCTTACTTCATTGGTTATTCTTCTGTTGCCGCACTGCTGTGGGGCTCGATTTTAGGGGCGTATGCCGCTGCCAATGCTTACTTGGATGCCTTGCTCGCTGATTACGCGGCACAAGGATATGACTGCCTCAGTTTGCAATGGGCCGGTTGGCGTAATCAAGGGTTAAGTCAGGTGCATGCCGATAGTCTGGGGAATCAACCGGAAATACTGGCGGCACGAGGTGTTGCCAGTATGGCGTTGCAGCCGGCGTTAGCCAGTTTAGGGGTTGCTTTACAGCAGCCAGCGCAAACCTTGGCAATTGGTTTATATGCCAGCCACGCGGCACATCGTTTAACGGTGAATGCAGTGCAACCCTGCTTACAAATACAGGCTTATATTGGCGAAGCTGCTTTACCGACGGGGCAATTGCCCGAGTTAAACTTGTCCGATGCGCTCGGCAAAAACTGGCGCTTACCCTGGCAATGGTTGCCGACGCTGCCGTTAACGGCGACGGGTGAGATTGATTTTGCGGCCTTAGCGGAACAGTCCAAGCCGGCGCGTGATGTGCGGCCGCCGCAAAATCCAATTGAACATAAATTGTTGGAGTTTTGGCGGCTGTGTTTAAAGCAAAATGATATTAGTGTTACCGATGCGTTTTTTGCAATTGGCGGGCAATCGCTGGTGGCGATGCGTTTACTGGGCATGATCAATGCCGAATTTTCCTTGGCCTGGTCGTTACCGCAATTGTTGCGTCACAGTAGCATTTCTGGGCAAGCCGTTGCGATTCAAGCCCATCAAATAGATAGCGGCACGTCAAGCTCGGTAGTTCCTGCAAAATCATCAGCTATTACTCGCCAGGCACAGCGCAGTGAACACCTGTCAGATGCACAACAACGCGTTTGGTTAGCAAGCCAATTTCATCCAACCAGTCGGGCATTTAATATACCTGTACAAATTATTCTTGATGAACGCGTTGACGTGCCGCGTGCACAGGCCGCGTTGAATTATTTATGGTTGCGCCATGAGGCCTTGCGTTGCTTTTTTCCATTGAACCTGCAAAGTGGTCAGCCTAATGCTCAGTTGTTGGACTTGCAAAATTGGCCTTTAGAAATTGTTGAAGTCGGTCAAGATGTTGATTGGATCGCGTATACGCTTGAGTTTTCGATGTTACCTTTTGATTTGCAAACAGGCCCATTATGTCGTGCGCAATTAGTTAGAACCCCTAATGGTCAGGGACGATTGTTATTGAGTTTGCATCATATCGTCACCGATGGTTGGTCGATGAAGGTGATTTTTGATGAATGGTTGGCGCGGTATGATCAACCGCAAATCGATTTGACGCCATTGCCGATACGTTATTCTGATTATGTTGCCTGGAATGAAGCGCAACAGCAGCAAGATCAACAAGAGCGGCTGCAAGTGGATCTGAATTATTGGCAGAAGCATTTATATGGAGGTGAACAAGGCTTTACCTTGCTTAGCGATTTTCCACGACCACAGATTCAACGTTATACAGGCAAAACCCTGCATCAATTTTTACTGCCTACTCTTGGTGAAAAACTTCGAGGTTTAGCGCAGAAACAACAGGTGACTTCATTTACGTTGTTTCTTGCGGCGTTTAAAGCGTTATTGGCCCGTTATAGCCAACAGCAAGATATTATTCTCGGTATTATGATTGCCAATCGTGAGCGTGCCGAGGTGACGGGTTTGGTGGGCATGTTTGTGAATCCGTTGGTGTTGCGCAGTCAGTATGATGGAAGTCACTCTTTTATCGAGTGGATGGATATTGTACAACAAGTTAGCTGGCAGGCTTACGAACATCACCGTGTGCCCTTCGACACGGTCGTTGATCGTTTGGAAGTACCCCGCGACACCTCGCGATCGCCTTTATTTCAAATATCTTTTGATTATCGCGATCCGCAAATTGTCATGAGTCCGCGAGCGGGTATTCGCTTGCAAGTGATGGAGCCGGATCTCAATGTGGTGGCGTTTGATTTGCAGTTGAGTTTACAAGAACGAGCTGAGGGTCTGGAACTCATTTGGCTTTGGAATCCCGATTTGTTTGCCGATGTTACCATTGCGCAACTGGCTGACAATTATCAGCAGTTGTTGAGCAGCATCAGCAATGAGCCTTTAAAACCAATGCGTGAACTGACCTTGTTG
>JANNXD010000016.1:0-1695 GCA_031409375.1 Gammaproteobacteria bacterium
TGTGTGAGGCGGTTGTTGGTGTAGGTGTTGAGGGTGATGGTGCTTTCGCCAGTGGCATCGCTGATTTTTTGCTGTTGCTGAATGATGTGGCCGTCAAAATCGTAGTCGTATTGGGTTTGTTGGTAGTCGATAAGGTTCGGCGTTGCGATGCTGCCGATGTTGCGTTTTAAAATACGTGCAGTGAGTCGGCCTTTTCGGTCGCGGTTGTATTGGGTTTCGTTGCCGAGCGGGTCTTGATATTTGATGACGCGGTTCATTGTCAAGTTTATGGATATCCATTTTTTTATCATTCACCACCGTAAAAATCGTAGTTAACACTGATTTTGGCAACCGAAAGCATATTGATAGTTTCAAGACTAAGATTAAACATGACATTCTCGTTAGAGAACACTCCAACTAAAAAATTAGCACCCCCTCCAGTTTCAACAAGGCTTTGAATATAGCCAATATCGTAGCTCTCCAGCTGTGATTTCATAAAATGATCTATTGAAACTTCTTCAAAGTTCAATGGTGAATCATGCAGACAAAAACTCACATTTGTAAGCTTATAAATACCATCTAAGTCTTTCCCATTTTTAGTTTTTTTTTGATTTCCAACGGATTGGGAAAACCTAGTTGGTAAAGCAAATTTTTCTATAATTTCGGCAGCAGCTATAGTTGGATGAGATAAATGTAATGTAAGTCTAAAAGTAGAGTTTTCACTCACTGTAAATCCTCCCAATGACCTTGAGGAGACCATTCTCCTCCTTCGTTTATACCAACCGTTCCATCCGGTGCCACACCTGTCCAAGATTCTCCAGTACTCATTCCACCATGAGCAGCATCTTTGATACCATGAAGCGTGTCTTTATCCCATCCATATTTATCTTTAACCTTATCAATATCCTTAGTACCAGAAGGTGTGTTCTTAGGCTTACGGCTATTAGGACTTTTTTCTTTCCCGCTACCCGACCCCGAGTTCATTAACGGATTATCAGGTTGCGGTTGCCCAAGCAAAGGCGGTGACCCATTTGGGCAATCTGGCTTGGGTTTACATGCCGATGGATTTATTAAACAGTACAATCCTGCTGCACCAGCGGCACATTGAGCTGGAAATCTTGCACATAAAGCAGCTGCTGCCGCTGCTTCTTCCAAAACAACCGCAATTGTGCCAGTAGGGTCAACTCGGCGAACTGGATTCCCCAACACATACCCATAAACATTAATCCCCCCACCCAACCCAATCGGATCACTCTGCAAATACCTCCCCGTACTGGGATCATAATCGCGATAGAAGTTGTAATACAGATTGGTTTCTACATCTTGGTACTGCCCTGGAAAACGTTGATTGTAGATGATGGCAATGCCGTTGGCATCAGGATGTTGATTGATATTGGTATTTCCAAAGGCTTGATAATTCGCTTGCCAAACAATTTTCTGCGCTGAGTCGGTGAGCTGCGTCGGGGTATCCAGATGATTGGTGTGGACTTGATAAATGCCGTTGGCATCTTCAACTTGCAGAGCCGCATAGCGATTGGGAATATAGGCATATCGTTTGGTGCGCTGCCCTGCTCCATTGTATTCCGCAATTAAATTTTCATTATCCCAAACATAAAACGTCGTAACGCCGCCGCTGTTTTTCGCCACTCTTCTGCCGAAGGCGTCGTATTTGTAGAGCGTGGTGACGCCAGATTTTATGGTTTGTGTTAAACGCTG
>JANNXD010000017.1:0-10789 GCA_031409375.1 Gammaproteobacteria bacterium
ACCATTTCTACGCCTTCAGGAAGCTCTACCGCTCCAGTAACATCTGTCGTACGAAAATAAAACTGTGGGCGATAGCCTTTAAAGAAAGGCGTATGGCGTCCACCCTCTTCCTTGCTTAATACATATACCTCTGCCTCAAACTCTGTATGCGGATTAATTGATTTCGGCTTCGCCATTACTTGGCCACGCTCTACATCTTCACGCTTGGTGCCTCGTAATAAAATACCAACGTTGTCACCTGCTTTACCATCATCCAGTAATTTTCGAAACATTTCGACGCCAGTACAAATTGTTTTTTGCGTATCACGAATACCTACAATTTCAATTTCATCTCCAATCTTAACAACTCCACGCTCGATTCTTCCGGTTACAACAGTACCACGCCCAGAAATTGAGAACACATCCTCAACCGGCATTAAAAAATCACCATCAATCGCACGCTGCGGCTCAGGGATATAATCATCTAGCGCTTTTACAAGGGCTTTAACAGCCTCCGCTCCCAGCTTTCCTTTATCACCTTCCAGCGCTTTAAGAGCTGAACCTTTAATGATGGGCGTGTCATCGCCTGGGAATTCATACTTATCGAGCAGTTCACGGACTTCCATTTCAACCAGGTCGATTAGTTCTTCATCATCAACCATGTCAACCTTGTTCAAAAAAACAACAATATAAGGCACGCCGACTTGCCTTGATAACAAAATGTGTTCGCGAGTCTGCGGCATTGGGCCATCCGCTGCTGACACCACCAAAATAGCGCCATCCATTTGAGCAGCACCAGTAATCATGTTTTTGATATAGTCAGCATGCCCAGGACAGTCAACGTGCGCATAGTGCCTGGCATCTGATTGATATTCGACATGCGAAGTTGATATTGTGATCCCACGCGCTTTTTCTTCTGGAGCATTATCAATCTGAGAGAAGTCTTTAATTTCACCACCCCAGGTTTCAGCACAAACTCGTGTAAGTGCTGCCGTTAACGTTGTTTTTCCATGATCGACGTGGCCAATTGTGCCAACGTTAACGTGTGGTTTGTTTCTTTGAAATTTCTCTTTCGCCATGATTTATTACCCCATACTAGTGTTTTTTAGCCTAACAATTGGAGCTCATAACCGGAATCGAACCGGTGACCTCTTCCTTACCAAGGAAGTGCTCTACCGACTGAGCTATATGAGCAGAATACCAACGACACTTGGTATAACGGCCGTCGCTATAACATCGAACCGTTTACGACCATCAACAAAGCCGCAAACTCTATACAAATCGAATGCGTTCTACAAGGACTAACTTATTACAAATCCCATCTTAGATTTTTCTTTACTATGATTATTAGATTCAAATGGAGCGGGTAGCGGGAATCGAACCCGCACCATCAGCTTGGAAGGCTGAGGTTCTACCTTTGAACTATACCCGCGACTTACTCTAATACTACTTACAACAATACCACTTACAACGAACACTTATTGACCTTAATAAAAGCCAAAATTTGCATTAACGACTTACCGCAAAACTGCGCACGGGTTAATTATGGTGGAGGGGGCAGGATTCGAACCTGCGAAGGCTGAGCCGTCAGATTTACAGTCTGATCCCTTTGACCGCTCGGGAACCCCTCCAATTTTACAAATCAATTTTTTTGTACACGCTTAAATTGGAGCTGGCGAGAGGAATCGAACCCCCGACCAGCTGATTACAAATCAGCTGCTCTACCAACTGAGCTACGCCAGCGCAACATCAAAAAACTGAGCTGCGAATATTACGAGATACACAGAAAAAATACAATATGCGTATTCACTCTCAATGAATAAGTTCATCGAAAGAATAACGCCCCTCTTCAATTACAAACAAATTGAGCAATACTTTGCGCTTGACTACCACTTAAATACCCATTAAATGCAGCAAGCACAATCGGTAGTTGCTCCATTTTAAACTCACTGCGCAACCAATACTCTTGCTTGCCATCCTCTTCGGACAACTCTCGCGTTGCCACACCAATCTCCTTTAATCGCCGCTGATAAGATTGCGCTACTTGCTCGCTCACAAACGGACCAACGGCCGACTCACCTTGCAAACCAGGCAAGGCCGGACGACTTATAAACAAACCCTGCTGAACTAAAAACGTGTTCAACTCAGTTGTGCGCACACCCTCGCCAGCAGAAGATGAGACCACTAACCAATATACCGAAGCTTTTCGAACTTGCCGATCAACCACCTCACCACCGACCCCGATTACCTGTCGGAAACGCTGCGCTTCATCCACAGCAGCAAATGGGCCAAATTCTCGACAGATCACCACCAAGCTTTCAGCCGGAGTAACCAGCGCTTCTTCAACCCCAGGTACGTTTATCGGTACCGGAGATTTAGTTGGCGCTATCACCGGTTTTGGTAGCAATGCTGGCTCGACAATTTCTTTAACGGAAGTTGACACCGCAACCGGCACTGCATCCACCAATAATTTTGCCTCTTCCGGACGCTCAGACAAGAGCACTAAAGATGTGACGTCCTTGCGCATCTGCACAACAGTGCTAGCCTGCTCATCAAGCGCAACGTACCATGATTCACCCCACTCACACCAAGCGAAGTAACCCAGCACAATTAGTAACAGACTATAGAATATTAACCGCATGATATTAACAACATGTATGCATCTTCATTTTTCTTACCGCAACTCAACATCACCAGTCTCGAACACCTCTAGCCCTCGAGTAGTTTCTACTCGCAAACAACCATGAGCATCCAACCCACGCGCACACCCATGTATCTCCCGACCCTGCGCCAGCATAAATATTTGCCGCTCATTTAAAAAGTCAAAAGCATTCCATCGCGACAAATACCCCTGAAGTCCACCTGACTGACTGGCAACCAATAAAGAAGCCAGGGCACTGATTATTTTCCCAATCATTTGATTGCGGTCTACAGGCATTCGTAGCAACCCTTCCAAACTTATCACAGGATTTAATGGATTATTTGATAAGAAAGATAGTGATTTTATTCGTACATCTGCCTCAATCAACACGTCAACAGAACCAGATTGCTGAGATCGAACCTCAGCGCGAACATGACCCAACGACTTACCCGAAGCCATTAGCTCATTAGGCCACTTGATTAAACAAGCATTAGCGCCAAGAACATCTCTAATAGCAACAGCTGCGGCCGGTTGCAAGCCGTCTAAGACGACATCGTCGGCACGTAATCTTGCACCAATAGCCAGGCTCGCAGAGGCCGCATAGGTGGAGTATGACGCCCGACCATACTTTGCACGGCTCAAAATTTTTGACTCTGCTAGACATACATAAAACCCAGAGTGACCCTGGTGACGCAACTGCTCTGCAACTGACTCTAAAAGAGACTCAGTTGCGTCCGTAACATTGAAGCCCTGCAGAGTTGCAAGCAATTGAGGATCCATCTCCCGAATAATCTTGTCACTATCAAGCAAATCCAATCCACCCGGAATCTGATATCCCTTTCCAGGCACAGCATGAATGACTAAACCAAACTCTTCTAGTCGCTTAACCTGCTTCCAAACAGCCGCTCGACTTACCACTAATACTTCACCCACCTCTGAACCAGAGTGAAATCGTCCATCCGCTAAAATTTCTATTAATTTTCTTTTTAACACGACCATGCGCTCCATTGAATCCCTAGAAAAATAAACATCTACTCCAAACTTCCCAATAGCACAAAAGCAAACAACAGCTTGAAGTTAAACACAAAATGCCTGCTCGAAATTATTTACGGTTAGCACACAATCGTTCGCAGTTCTTCAACATTATTTGCCCACAGTTTCGTACACAAGACAAATATTTGCGATCTTTTTTTTCCCCGCCTGCAGCAAATAATGGCGCCCGACCTCCAGCTTTGTTTCGCCATCTATAACCCGACCATCCACACACACTACGCCCCGCAGCAATACGTCACGAGCAGCATTAGCATTTTTTACCATGCCTGATAAACGCAAGACTGCAGCGACCGGCAACGACTCTACGCTTGAAACCAAAACACTAATACTCTCAACATCACTAGGAATTACTCCCAACTGCATGTGATTACCTGCAGCCTGCTCGATACCTTTAGTCGCCGCGTCGCCATGAAACCTCGATACCAACTCATATGCCAATTGCATTTTAACATCTCGAGGATTCATACCACCTGCGACTGCTTCCTTTAATCCCAAAACCTCAGACAGTGATTTTTTACTTAATAATGCAAAGTACCGCCACATCAAGTCGTCCGGTATAGAAACCAACTTAGAAAACATCTCCCCAGCACTCTCTGTAACACCAATTGTATTACCTATTGATTTGGACATTTTTTTCTTACCATCAATACCTTCTAATAAAGGCAAGGTCATTACAGCTTGAGGTGCCTGATGATACTGTTTTTGCAGATGCCGACCCATCAATAAATTAAACTTTTGATCTGTACCACCAATTTCCACATCAGCCTCTAAAGCAACCGAATCATAGCCTTGAATGAGTGGATACATAAATTCATGCAAACCAATACTTTGTTGCTCAACAAAACGTCTTTGAAAATCATCACGCTCCAACATTCGAGCAACCGTGTAGTGCGAGGTTAAGCTAACCCAGTGATGCGCTGACAGCACAGACATCCAACTTGAATTAAACACAACGTCAATCTTGCTAACATCTAAAATTTTAGCGACTTGCTGAGTATAAGTTTTCGCGTTTGCTTCCACTTCTATTGCGGATAATGAGGGCCTAGTAACACTTTTGCCAGTCGGATCGCCAATCATCGCCGTAAAATCGCCCACCAAAAAAATAACACAATGTCCCATCTCTTGAAATTGCTTGAGTTTACTCAGTAACACACTATGACCCAAGTGAAGATCTGGTGCAGTTGGGTCGAAGCCTGCTTTAACGCGCAACCGCTTGCCAGCCGCTAATTTTTTTGCAAGATCCGATTTACCGATCACCTCATCAGCTCCCGAACAAAGTAATTCCAAAGTCGATTCAAAGTCCTTCATTGCTCACCCACTCTGTCCTTCATTATTAATGATCGGCTGTATTAAAATCGACCGTTGAATCTACTTCTTTTTACCCAAATATTCGACAAACAATCCACAGCATATTTCAAACAAGATATTGCACAGTCAGTCAGCAAATGCGAGCCAGTTCAATTTTAATGGGTAGCGCAAGACTAAAACCTCCCGTACAATTGACCCCCTGATTTTACAAGATGTTAACTTTTTAACAAATTAATTAGATATTGTTTACTAAACATATGTGAAACACACCTAAAACCGGCTTAATGCCATCCGTTTCATTTCGACTTATCACTATATACTGAATACTAGGTAGTGGAATCCTAACATGTGGCAAGATAAAAAGGGTTGGTAGAATAATGACCGACTTATGCAATCACATAACTAAGGTTTTGACTGATTATGCTAAGTGATCCAATAACCAATGATTTAACAAGCAATCTATTAAGCACTAATGATCCATTAAACCAGAACACGCTAAAGCGAATCGCTTTTCTGGACTGTCATAGTCAGGGCCATGTATATCACTGGCGCATCGTAATCCTTTGTGGCATCATCTTAGTCAGCTCGTTTATCTTCAGCTCAAAATCCATGAATGAGGCACAAGCTAATCTCAACTTGCCACCTATAGATAATCTAAGAATTGCAAGCTTAATCAACCATCAACTCGATCAACCTTTTCCTTCAAAATTTCCATTTTCTGATCAGCCAATATCACTGCCAGCAACTCAGCAATCAGCATTTGAACAATCTGCAAGCATATTATTAGCTCCCTACAATTTGAACTCTTACTTAAAGACAGACACCACCTCTACCTTGGCTTCAGCACCTAAAACACAACAAATCACTGTGCAAGAAGGTGATAATTTAGCAAAAATTTTTAAACGCTTAAATTTATCTTCCAGTACCCTGCATGCAATTAGCCAAGCCAGCCCCAACACGGAACTACTTTTCAACATTAAATCCGGTGATCAACTGGACTTTGATATTGCACCAAACCAAAAATTGGTGCGCTTAATCATCCCCAAAAACATGAGTGAGTCAATTGAATTTTCTCTACAAAATGAAATCTATCATTCGAACAGGATAAAAAAAGTCGTCGAAACCAATCAACGATTCGCTGAAGGTGTTATTGAAAACTCGTTTTATCTTGCTGCTCAAAAGGCAGGTTTATCTGATGAAATCATTATGGAGCTGGTAGAAACATTTGCGTGGGATATCGATTTTAGCGAAGACATTCATCCGGGCGATCATTTTTCTGTACTCTATGAGCAGAAAAATATACAAGGCAAACCACTTTCCGCACAAATTTTGGCCGCAAGATTCACCACGCAAAACGGCATTACAACTGCCATTGCTTTTACCGATAGCAACGGTGAAACACGGTTTTATACGCCACAAGGTTTAGGCATGAAAAAACCCTTTAAGCGCAATCCTGTCGATTTTGCACGCATTTCTTCTTATTTTAATTCGAAAAGATTCCACCCAATTTTGCATACCATGCGGGCACATAAAGGTGTGGATTATGCTGCCAAAACCGGTACGCCGATTAAAGCTACAGGAGATGGAAAAATTTTATTTTCCGGTCGAAAAGGCGGGTATGGCAACACCATCATCATTCAGCACGGCCAAAACATCACCACACTCTACGGTCATCTGCATAAATTTTCCCCTAACCTTAAAGTTGGTGATCGTGTTAAGCAAGATCAAGTTATTGGACAAGTTGGCAGCAGCGGTTTAGCTACTGGCCCTCATTTGCATTACGAGTTTTTAGTGGACGGTGAAAATAAAAATCCACTAACCGTCGCACTCACCGTATCAGAACCTATCAAAACCCAATACCAACTGACATTCAAACAACGGGCTCGTGAGTTTCTCGTTGCTTTAGACCATCGCATGCCTGTAGCGCAAACTTATGCACGGTTGGAGAACTCGTCCAATACTGTCAGCAATTAAACCGCTGCTACCATGCATAAGAGTTGATTCATGGCTACAGAACTTTATATTGGCCTTATGTCAGGCACCAGTTTGGACGGCGTTGATGGGGTACTGGTGGACTTCACACCATCACCCCCAGTTATTATTGATAGTGTCCAAACCCATTTCAGCGCTGATTTAAAATCCCGATTATTAACTTTATGTCAACCAGCTGATAACGAGCTCGAACGCTACGCACGCGTAGATCGTGAGCTTGCTGAGATTTATGCAGCCCTCTGCTTACAACTTTTGGATCAAAATGACCTATTGGCTGACGATATTGTCGCTATTGGTTCGCATGGCCAAACCTTACGACACTTACCGTCGCTCGGCACCAGCTTACAAGCCGGGAACCCTAATCTTTTAGCGTGGTTAACGGGCATCACCACAGTTGCTGATTTTCGACGCAAAGATATGGCCGCCGGTGGTCAAGGTGCACCGTTCGCCCCTGCATTTCATCAAGTATTATTTCAACACCACGAACGCTTACGTTTAATTATAAATATTGGCGGTATCAGCAACATCACCCTCTTACCTCCCGATGCTTTGACGTTACAGGGTTATGACACCGGCCCTGGCAATATTTTAATGGATGCATGGATTCAACATCACCAACAATTAAATTACGACGCACAAGGTCAATGGGCTAAAAGCGGTCACGTACTTCCCCAGTTATTGCAGCAATTGTTACAACATGATTTTTTTCACAAACAGCCACCCAAAAGTACTGGCCGTGAAGTGTTCAATTTGCAGTGGCTGCTAGGGCAGCTACAAAAAGCTGATGATGAGCCTGGTATTAGTGCTGCGGCCAACATTCAACGTACACTGCTTGAATTAACGGTAGCGAGTTTGCAGAAAGCCTGTCTAGATGCGCAAAAAAAACTCCCGACACAACACCCAATTGATATTGTCATTTGTGGCGGTGGCAATTTAAATCAATTTTTGATGCAACGCTTGCAACAAGCATTACCAGACTTCAACGTCATCCGGTGCGACACATTAGGCATTCCTAGCCAGCAATTAGAAGCCATGGCATTTGCGTGGTTTGCCAAACAGCGCATGGAGTTCCGACCAAATCCGCTGGCTTGTGTGACCGGTGCGCAACAAGATGTGATTGGTGGCGGGGTTTATTTACCAAAATAATTTAATTCACCATCCTCCACTGTGTACGTAACTCATTCGCCGCTTGCACCATATTGACGAGTGATTGATCGACCTCCTGCCAAATCCGCGTTTTCAAACCGCAATCAGGATTGACCCATAAACGATCCAAGGGCACGACCATGGCGGCTTTTTGCAACAGCAGCAGCATTTCGGAAACGGCAGGAATACGCGGCGCATGAATATCATAAATGCCTGGACCGATATCATTGGGATAACGAAACGCCTTAAAACCTTGTAATAATTGCATCGCTGATCGAGAGGCTTCTAAGGTAATCACATCCGCATCCAGTTCCGCAATTGCCGGTAAAATATCATTAAATTCCGCGTAACACATGTGGGTATGAATTTGCGTTGCGTCTTTGACAACGCAAGACGCCACCTTAAAAGCTTTCACTGCCCATTGCAGATAACTCGCCCACTGACAACGTTTTAGCGGCAAACCTTCCCGTAACGCCGGCTCGTCAATTTGAATAATCGTCACACCTGCTGCTTCCAAATCACATACTTCATCGCGCAATACTAAGGCAATTTGCAACGCGGTTAACGCTCGTTGCTGATCATTGCGCACAAATGACCACTGCAAAATCGTGATGGGACCTGTGAGCATGCCTTTGACGGGTTTTTGCGTCAGACTTTGAGCATAACGCGTCCACTCAATGGTCATCGCCGATGGTCTAACCACATCGGCAAAAATAATCGGCGGCTTAACACAGCGCGATCCGTAACTTTGCACCCACCCTTGTTGCGTGAATGCAAAACCTTGCAGCTGCTCACCAAAATACTCCACCATATCATTACGTTCAGCTTCACCATGCACCATGCACCATGCACCATGCACCAAGACATCCAAACCATAACTTTCCTGTTTAGCAATCGCACTGGCAATTTTATGACGAATCGCCTCTGCATACTCATGGGCGCTAATAGCCAGGTTTTTTTAAGCGCGGCGAATCTGTCTAATTTCAGGCGTGTATTTGCATACGCATTACCTCTCTTCTTCTGTGGTTAAAATGTTCGTTAGTAGTCATATTTATGGGCTGATTGACTGCGGTGAAAACCAGTATCAATAGTTGCCATCCTGCAATCAAACGAAATAAAATCATCAAATGGCGCGCAGCAGTTTGCTGGCGATCTCAGATGCGGACCGGGATATTACGCGGTTAAAAGAAGACACCCGAGGTGAGCTACGCATCGCACTGGAGTGTCACACCTGTTTTGATTGGTTGATGCCCGTGATGGATGAGTTTCGCAAGCGCTGGCCTGAAGTCGAGGTAGATCTGGTAGCAGGGCTTCCACAGTGAACCGATGACACTCCTGCAACAAGGCAAAGCCGATCTAGTCATAGGCCAAGCTGCTAAGCCACCTCGTCACCATTTATCCGTGCCGTTATTTCGCTTTGAGGTTTTAATTATGTTGCCACTGGAGCATCGGTTAAATCGCAAACGGCGGCTTTGCGCAAAGGATCTCGAAAACGAAACGCTGATCACCTATCCGGTTGCCGAAGAACGCATCAATTTAATTCGCGAAATATTAACGCCAGATGGCATTGAGATTAAACGGCGCACTGCCGAACTCACCATCACCATTTTGCAACTGGTCGCCAGCCGTCGCTGGCATAGCAGCGTTACCGAGTTGGGGTGTCAAAAACCATGTTGATTATGATTACGTTTTGGCCAAGCGTATCGGCAAGTTGGGTTTATAGAGCGAGCTTTACGCAATTGCACCGCATGCTTTAACGACCCGTGCTTATTTGCAAGAGTTTATCGCCGTGATTCGCGAAAGTTGCCAAGCTTTGTTACCAGGGATTGAATTATTATAGAGATGTTAATCTGCATTACTTTTCACTAATAGCTGACATCCCTCCATCTTAAAATGATCACCAAGTGATCTCACTTTAATACCAATTGAATAATTACATGCTTAGTCTACAACTTAAATACCCCATTTCAACATCTTCTCTAATACGGTATTTTTTTTATGGCTAAGACAAATCCAAGCTCACATATAGTAGCTGATCCAATTTACGCCATTATGGATTTTAGTTCTCTTTCAAAACACAAGAAAAAAATCAAACAAATTGTTGATAGCAGTGAATTTCAACGACTAAGAAGAATTAGTCAACTAGGCATGGCTTCTTTTGTATTTCCTGGCGCAACACATACTAGATTTTCTCATTCGTTGGGTGCTGCTTATTTGTCTTTAAAAGTAATGGATAAATTATCCGCTTGGGATGATCAGAAGGAAATTCTTAAAACAATAAACGATAACAAGTTAGTTATCTTTTTAACTGCACTACTTCATGACATTGGGCACGGTCCATTTTCTCACTCTTTTGAAAGCGCAACAAATGAATCTATCGGGAGCAATAAGAACCTTCATATTTCTCACGAGGACTGGAGTTGCAAAATTATTGAATCATTCAATGAAACAATTTTGACGAAAAAAGAGAGAATTGATATCCGTGATGTTCTTAAAAAGGAAACCAATGTTTCACCGTTTATCTACCAGATCAGGGCTCCCTAGCACTTTTTAACCAAATAGCGCCTTTTCACGAAAAGAGTCCTCAATAGAACAAGCCATCCTTCTACTTTTAAGAGATTTAAGCCGTTTTTCAGGAACTGGCAACTGCTTAAGCAAATTCATACAGAA
>JANNXD010000018.1:0-11497 GCA_031409375.1 Gammaproteobacteria bacterium
CCAAGGTAGTGATGTCTCATGGTATTTACGGCAAAGCCAAGGTCGATATGACTCATGGTATGACCGGCAAAGGCAAGGGCGGTATGACGCTTGGTATGACCGGCAAAGGCAAAGGCGGTATGACGCTTGGTATGGCCGGCAAAGGCAAAGGCGGTATGACGCTTGGTATGACCGGCAAAGGTAAAGGCGGTATGGCGCTTGGTATGGCTGGCAAAGGCAAAGATGGTATGACTACTGGTAATATCTTTATTCGTGGTGGTATGACAACAACAGATAGTCGGTCTAGCAAAGGCAATAAGTTTGATGATATGAAAGAGAAGGCCGGTAGCAATATCTTTATTCGTGATGGTATGAAAAGGATGAATAGTTAGTCTGCCGATCGGATAAGCGGCTGCGGGTAATTTGGGAGTCTAGGGAGGAGCGTGAAAGATAATCTTTATCTTAAGTCTGACGGCTCCTAGGTGTCTGGTGTGTCGATATCATTAAGCCCCCTATCTAGTTGCTCCCGTGCGGATTTAGCCAGCTTTTGATATTTGCTGCGAAAATCATCAAGACTTTGTTCCTCAAGTTCTTCTAAGTCCAGTAGGGCGTTATGTGCACCTTGGGTAGCGCGGATGATTTCATCCAATTTGATTTGAATGGCTTCTGTGTCGCGATTTTGGGTGTTTTGAATGAGAAAAACCATCAAAAAAGTGATGATGGTGGTGCCAGTATTGATCACCAGTTGCCAGGTATCGCTGAATTTAAACACGGGTCCGGTAATGACCCAGATAAGAATAATGCTAACAGCAATGGCAAACGTTCTAGGTCGTCCACAAAAATGCGCGGTTACTTTTGCAAAGCGGGAATACCAGGTGGGCCTACGCATAGCTTTGGTTCTTGAATATAGTTTGGGTTCTTGAATTAAAATTTTGTTCGTTAACAGGCTGGAGTCAGCAAGCAAAGTTAGCCGTGACGCGGTTTCTTTACTTGCTGTTGAATAACATTGATTGAAGTTATGCTTTGATTTCTTTCATTTCAGTTGCGAGTTCAAATTGTTTCGCGCCAAGCGTTTTGACGCGTAGTACTTCGGCAATCGCATTTAGGTCATCAATTTCTGTGCTTTCGGAGGGGATTACAATGTTCAGCTGGGTTCCCGGTTCGAAAGACGCATTAGTTTCGATGAGTAAACCGGTGCCGCTGATGTTTTTGCATTTGCCCTCATAGGGATGTGTTTGGCCGGCAACGGTAAAATGGATGATGGCGTCAAGACGCATGCGGATGAAATTGCGTTTTTCGTCATAGGTCGAAGTGTCTTTCATAAGCTGTGCTGTTTCCTGGTTTAGTTCAAAAGTCAATATGGGGGCTGCAGTATATCAAAACTTTGCCTGTAAAGTTGATCGCTCGCACAACAACTTTGATTGAAGAGCTTAAATATTGCTGATGTCAGTGTATTAAGGTATGTATATATTTTATTAAATAGCGTATTCTCTCGACCGCAAAGAATTACTTCATATTTAAGTGATCATTTTAATTACAAAAACTTTAATCTTGGAGACTAGCATGGTAAATCCCCTACGCAATGCCGCCCACGCGACTCTCGAAAGATCACAAAATCAACAACAGCAAGTCGTTGGCGCGCAAAAACTTTCGAGAGTTTTGGGAGGCTTTGTGCCTACTTGCCGCAAATTGATCGGAAAAGCTCTGATTGATCCTAGACAACCGGGTCTGACTCATCACATTAGAAATGCGATGCTGCTATTGCGGGAGATTAATAAAGATAGTCGAAGATTTGTTGATGAGCATTTCACCCCGCCCGTGCTACCGATTATTGAGAACCTAAGCAACTCTGCTTTGAGTTTTAAAGATATGTTTCAAGGGCCGGGTTTAGCCATTAAAAAACTCTATCGAGTCTTACCGACCGCCAGTCAGAAGATAGTTAAAGCCATGTTTGCCTCTGTCGAAAATTCGGTAATAGCCGATTTATTTTCAGCCACAAAATTTCCCAATCTCAGTCGTGATGCAAAGATAAACGCGGTTGCGCAATCGATTTCAATTGGCGATTTTGAAGGAACAGCAAGAGGAGTTTCTGACGAAAAGACCAGCGAGCTGCCAACGTTAGCCCTATATGAATTAACCCATAGCGATAACCAAAATTCAAAAATATGGTTGTTAGGCAAGGTTGATCTAGAGAGTCTAGAGATATTTTCTGGGTTGGTTTGTGTTCAGAGAGGAAATCCATTAGAACGTATTTTTTGTTCTGCGGAAAATAAAAAACTCAAAACTGGGGAAGCTTTTAATCACGATTATCTGCTGAGGGATTCATTCGTGACGGATGTTGTATACAGGCGAGATGGTACTAAACAATGGGAATGGCAAAACGTGACCTTAACTGATAATGGTGAAATAACGGACGGTAGTACTGGGACGCTAATTGAATACGCAGATGATGGTACTAAAGATGTTGAATACCAAAACGTGACCTTTGCTGGTGATGGTGAAATAACGGATGGTTGTACTGGGACGAAAATTAAATACGAGGATGGTACCAAGTACAAAGAATGGCAAAACGTGACCTTCGACTCGGACGGTGAAATAACGGAGGGTAGTGCTGGGACGCTAATTGAAAACGACTTTGGAACGAAATACGAGTATCAAAACGTGACCTTTACTGATAATGGTGAAATAACGGATGGTTGTACTGGGACGCGAATTGAATACGCAGAGGATGGTACCAAGTACAAAGAATGGCAAAACGTGACCTTCAACACGGAAGGTGCAATAACAGACGGTAGTGCTGGGACGGTAATTCAATACCGTGAGGATGGTACCGAGTACCAAGAATGGCAAAACGTGACCTTTACTAACGGTGTAATAACGGACGGTAGTACTGGGACGCGAATTGAATACCGAAAGGATGGTACTAAAGAATTTGAATGGCAAAACGTGACCTTCACGCAACGTCGAATAACGGACGGTAGTACTGGGACGCTAATTCGATACCGAGCGGATGGTAGTAAGGAGGTCGAATGGCAAGACGTGACCTTTACCTCGGATGGAAAAGTGAAAACTGAATACCAAACCGAAAACAGCAGCAAGCGCAGCGCAACAGATAACGCTGAAGATAGTGAGGTAGCTGACAGCAAACGATCAAGAAGCGCTTAAAACGAAATCAGCAAACAGTCAAAAAAAACGCTGCCTCTCATTTTCAAAACCCGCATTTCCAAACTCCGCATTTCATAACCCCGTATTTAAAAAAAACGCGCTTAAAAAAAATAAGTGGCAATGAATCGTGTTAGCGGGTTTTTTGCAGTAATTCTTTGAGTTGCTTTTCATCCTGATCAAAACGGCGAATGCCATCGGCTAATAAGCTGTTGGCCATGTCGTCCTGATTCATTGCCCAGCGAAAGTGCGGTTCATCGATGCGTAGATCTTTTATGGTCTCAGGTGAATGCTGAAGAAGAGTAGTGTCGACTTGTTGGTGCAGTTGATCCAGCTCTTGCAGAATTTTGGGTGCCAAGGTCATGGCATCACAGCCCGCTAAGGCCAGCGCTTGTTGCGGATGGCGAAAGCTGGCTGCCATGATTTCGGTTGCATACTGGCGCTGTTTTAAATGGTGATAGATCTGTTTAACCGACATAACGCCCGGATCTAATTGTGGTCGATGGTAATCAATGGGTTGTCCATTTTGTTTTTGATGCCAGTCAGAGATTCGGCCGACAAAAGGTGAAATCAACGTGATACCCGCATCGGCGCAGGTAACTGCCTGCATTAAATTAAATACCAAAGTTAAATTGCAATGAATGCCTTCCCGTTCCAGCAAGCGTGCGGCGGCGATGCCTTCCCAGGTGGCGGCAATTTTAATTAGCACGCGTTCGGGTGCAATTTGCTCGCGTTGATATAAGTTGATGATGTCATGGGCGGCACGCTGGGTGGCGCTGATATTAAACGAGAGCGCTGAGCTAACTTCTGTGGAAATGCGCCCTGGAATATGCTGCAAAATCTGACTGCCAATTTTAACAGCAAACTGCATGGCTAAAACCGCTAATGGTGAATGGCGATTGTCGCGACGTGTGCTGTCGGCATTTAATAATGATTGACGCAAATCGGTGAGCAATTTTGCTTGTTGAGATTGTTGTGCCACTTGCCACAATAAAGAAGGATTGGTGGTAGTGTCTCTGGGCGACCAGCGTTGCACTGAAGGCAAGTCGCCGCTGTCGGCAACAATTAGGGTGAGTTTGCGCAGTTGTTCTAGGCTGGATAATTCGGTTGATGCGGCCATTTCTGTTCCTTTTTAAATGGTTTATTGGTCTGGCGGCTATGCTCAATTAACGGGCATCATCGCTCAAAATAGTAGATGAATTGTGAAGGGTTTTATAGAAAATGACGAATCGATTGATGTCATTATTGTTGACTTGCTTCATTTTGACGAGCGATATCTTGTTGCCAGTTGCTGTAGCGGATGATTTTAGCGCCGGGCAGCAGTGGTCGAGATGGGTGGGTACTTCGACTTACCGAGTCGAACGCCGTCAGCATTTTGCATTACCTGCCGATGCCAAGGTTTGGATTATTGGTGAGGTTGCCAATGTTGCCGTTGGTGAAACCCTCAAAAATATTTTGGGCAGTCGTTTTGCCTCAGTACACGTCAGTCATGATTCGATGGATTTGCCCCATGCGCGTCAGCAAGCCGGTCAATCTCAAGCAGAGCAACAGCAGCAAGGCAGCTTTTTATTTTATTACCGTGTGCAGCAGTTTCAGCAAGGGCATTGGCATGAGCGAACCAATTGTCCGCCTACTTTATGGCGAGGTGGGCTGTGTCGGTTAAAGCTGCATAACCCAATCGATAAGGTGCAATTCACCGTTTGGGTATGGGATGTGTCGAGTGAGCGCTTAATGGATACGATTAACTTGCAAGCAGCCAGCTCAGTGCTGAGTGGGTGGAATCAATCACCAGCCGATTTGATGACCCCACCCTTGCGGCAAGTATTGTGGTCTTATTCGGCTAGCATAAATTGAGTTAATGCATGGCGTTGGGATCGCGCATCTTCAAAGCCCAGTTCCAGCAACGCTTGAATATAACTGGGCATAAACGCCATATAAGATAAAAAATCAAAGCCGGTGTCGGGATCAAGATCGAGTAATCGTACCAGCAAACGCTCTCCCAAGCTGAACTCCGGTTTGCTGCGCGTACGGTGATAACACTCATTAAATAAAAGTCCTAAATCATAAGACGGTTGAATCACCAGCGCTTCAATCTTTTTTAAACCGCGTTTGGCAATGTCGCTGGTAGTGCTTAACGCTTGTGCTTTGCGATAAATCGATTCGTTGAGTCTTTCCAGATAGTCCTTACCAAATACTTCTTCGCTCCAGTCGACGAGTTGATTTAAGCGCTGTAGCTGTTCGATATCCGCTTCAACGTGATCTAAAAAAATGGTGTTAATCACGCGCCCTAAAATTTGTCCAAGACTGGCGCGGGTCGCGGTGGAGTGTTGCGTCAGCGGCACCATAAAACCTTTGGAGTTATGATGAAGGTTGATAATCAATAACGATTCTGCGCCCAATTGAATGGCGGGTGACAGTGGGGTGTTCAGGCGTAGGCCGCCGTCGACATAGGGCGTGTTATGCAAAAATACGGGTGGAAAAATCACGGGAATCGCGGCGGAAGCCATGGCGTGTTCGGCGGTAATCGGATGCGCATGCGAGGTATAAGCGCCGCTGTAATGAATGGCATCATTGTGATTTAAAAATAACTCGGTGGCACCGCTGGCAATATTGGTACTGGCGAGAACCAATGCGTCCAAATGTTTGGCTTTTAAGTTGCGGCTGATGGCAGAAAAATCAATGGTGCTGTTGAGCAGTTGTGGCAGTGGTGCGGTATCCAATAAGCCACCGAAATCTTGTTTTTTGGGGCTAAAACCTCGGAATAGATTGTTGGCCGCGTGCATGCCTAGGTGGCCAAACGTGCGTAATGCCGCGCGTAAATCGCGATGATAAATTTTATTTTGATCCAATTGCTTCCAGAGTTGAAAAATCTGTGTGCCTTGATAAGTAAAATCATCGCAAGTAGCTGCAAGAAAGCAGGCATTAATCGCACCGACTGAGGCGCCAGAATAAATGTTAAACACGCGTTTGCGTGCGGCTTCTGGCAATTCGGTACGCATGTAATGCAATACCCCGGCCTCATAAGCGCCACGCGCACCACCACCCGATAAAATGAGGGCAAGTTTTTTGGGGTTAGGCGAATTTTTTGAGGTATTGGTTGATGTCATTTTGGGGCTCAATGAGTGGCTTTAAGGGTTGGTTGTAATTCGGCGGCCAAGGAGGTGCGTAAAGCCACTAAACGACTCAGCCAGTTTTTTTGCAATGTCGCATCCATAAACGGTGTTTTTTTCAGCAGGTTCTCTGCTTGGCTAATATGGTAACCAGTCGCTGCGTTGCGTTTAGCGGCGATGGCGAGTTCAATGTTGTGGTAATGATAGTTGAGTTCATACTCCAGCAGCAGATGATGCAGGTAAACTTGCCATTGGCGACATTTTTTTTTCGGTAATACGCCGCTTTGTACCAGCTGAGGTAATAACTGACTCGCGTAATAAATGGTATTACGCACTTCTTTATAGTTTTTAGTGTTGCTGGCCAATTGCGCATTGGGGCTGAGTTTGGTTTCCGCCAGCCGCAGTGCTTGTTCAGCGAGTTGGCGAGCTTCACGATGTTGTGGATACAGCGCCATCATTGGCGCTAAATTTAACGTTAAATAGGCATTAAAAAATTGCAGCAGTTCCAGTTGGCAGCCGCCTAAGCTTAATGCATCTAGCATGGTTTTTATTTTATGGCTGGTCGCCAAACCTTGGATTGCCTGTAATTGATGTTGACGTTGTTGATGATAACGTTGATGCGCCATCTGGCCGATGGCGAGTCCGAAGATCAGCAGTATAAATGCCATCCACAACATAAGTTTTCTCGTTAACGAACGTTTTTTATTACGCGTTATCCTGCTCGATCTGTGTACGACGAAAAGGCTTTATTGGGTATCGGATAATGCGGTGTAAGCTTTAATCATTCCTCAATTATTCGTTAAAATTTGACGGATAGGGCTTTGATCATCTACAAGCAATAGGGTCATGATGCGGATTATTGTCTTGACGTTACAAAGGGAATGCCTACTATAACCAGCTTTTAATCGCTGGCCGGACGCGCAACAGGGTGCATGCAAGATGGGTAAGTCATTGGTGATTGTTGAGTCACCCGCTAAAGCAAAGACGATTAACAAATATCTGGGCAAAGATTTTATTGTCAAATCCAGTATTGGTCACGTGCGCGATTTGCCGGTAAGCGGTAATAAAGAAGTCGATCTTAAAGAACGAGCCAAGGAAGCGGCGAAAACGCGTAAGCTCTCGGCAGAAGCCAAGCTCGAGTTAAAGGCCAGTAAGACGAAGTCGTTGCTGGTGGCGCGAATGGGTATTGATCCAGAAGCCGATTGGGTCGCGCATTATGAAGTCTTGCCAGGCAAACAAAAGGTCATTGATGAATTAAAAAAACTGGCAGAAACGGCGGATCAAATTTATCTGGCAACTGACTTGGATCGGGAAGGAGAAGCCATCGCTTGGCATTTGCAGCAAGAAATTGGTGGGCCGATCGAACGTTTTAAACGCGTGGTGTTTAACGAGATCACGCAAGCGGCTATTCAAAAAGCGTTTGAAAAACCCGGACAGCTCGATTTAAATCGGGTTAATGCCCAGCAAACGCGCCGCTTTTTAGATCGCGTCGTCGGTTATATGGTTTCGCCTTTATTGTGGAGTAAAGTTGCACGCGGCTTATCAGCAGGTCGCGTGCAATCGGTGGCAGTGCGTTTGGTGGTGGATCGTGAGCGTGATATTCGTGCTTTCATCCCTGAAGAATATTGGGAAATTTTTGCACAAACGCTAACCAATGCTAATTTGCCACTGCGTTTTCAAGTGGCAAAATTTGAGGGCAAGCCGTTTCGTCCGATCAATGGTGAGCAAGCACAAACGGCGTTGGCGGTTTTAAAAACGCTGCATTATCGCATCACCGAGCGAGAAGATAAGCCGACGCAAAGCAAACCTTCTGCACCGTTTATTACTTCAACTCTGCAACAAGCCGCCAGTACGCGCTTAGGTTTTAGTGTTAAAAAAACCATGATGATGGCGCAGCGTTTATACGAGGCGGGTTACATCACCTACATGCGTACCGACTCCACCAATTTGAGTCAGGATGCAGTGAGTCAATGTCGTGAGTATATCGAGAGCCAGTTTGGCGCGCGTTATTTGCCTAAAGCACCGATGGTGTATGCCAGTAAAAAAGCCGCGCAAGAGGCGCACGAGGCGATTCGTCCGTCCAGCGTCGAGGTGTTGTCCACGCAGTTGACGGCTATGGAGCGTGATGCTGAGCGTTTGTATGAGTTGATTTGGCGACGTTTTGTCGCTTGCCAAATGGTGCCAGCCGAATACATCAGCACCGTGATCAGCATTGATGATAAAGGCTATGAGTTAAAGTGCCGTGGCCGTATTTTAAAGTTTGACGGCTTTTTAAAAGTCATGCCTGCCGCGCCCAGTGATAAAGCTGCTGGCGATAAAGCTGAAGAAGAAATCACCTTGCCAGATATTAAAGTCGGCGATGCCGTTAGTCTGCAAGCCCTCGAGCCGAAACAACATTTCACCAAGCCACCCGCGCGTTATGGTGAAGCCAGTTTAGTGAAAGAGTTAGAAAAACGTGGCATCGGTCGACCATCTACCTATGCGTCGATTATTTCTACCATTCAGGAGCGGGGTTATGCACGCGTTGACAATCGACGTTTTTATGCCGAGAAAATGGGCGAAATCGTCACTGATCGTTTAACGGAAAGTTTTACCCATTTAATGGATTACAACTTTACTGCTGAAATGGAGCAAACTCTGGACGAGGTGTCCGAAGGTCATCAGCAGTGGAAGCAGGTGTTAAATCATTTTTATGCGGACTTTAAAAAACAGTTGCATAAAGCGGAGCAAGCCGATGGCATGCGGGTGAATGGTCCAGTGGATACCGAAATCGCGTGTCCGACTTGTGGGCGGCCAATGCAAATTCGTAATGCCAGTACTGGCGTATTTTTAGGTTGCTCGGGTTACGCTTTGCCGATCAAGGAACGCTGCAAAACCACCATGAATTTGGTATCAGGCGATGAAGCGGTCGCAGCTGATGATGAAGAGGCAGAAACAGCGGCCCTACGCGCCAAGCTGCGTTGTGATATATGCAGTACGGCAATGGAAAGTTATCTACTGGATACCACGCGCAAGATTCACATCTGCGGAAACAACCCTGACTGTAACGGTTATAAAATCGAAGCCGGTGAATTTAAAATCAAAGGTTATGAAGGCCCAGTTATTGATTGCGATAAATGTGGTGCCGACATGCAATTAAAAACTGGACGGTTTGGCAAATACTTTGGCTGCACCAATGCCGAATGTAAAAATACGCGCAAACTATTACGCAGTGGCCAGGCTGCACCGCCGAAAGAAGCGCCGATCAAAATGCCGCATTTAAAATGTGAAAAAAGCGACGATTACTTTTTATTGCGCGATGGTGCCGCCGGTATCTTTTTAGCGGCCAGCCAGTTTCCCAAACATCGCGAAACCCGTCCGCCGTTGGTCAGTGAGCTATTAACCGTGGCTGATCAGTTGGCCGATAAGTTTCAGTATTTACTCGCCGCACCCGTCAAAGACCCGCAAGGTAATCCGGCGGTGGTGCGCTTCAGTCGCAAAACCCGCGAGCAGTTTGTTGCCAGTGAACAAGATGGCAAAGCCACTGGTTGGCAAGCGTTTTATAACGGCAGCGCCTGGCAAGCACAGACAGCAAGCGCTGAATCTTCGAAATTGACGCTAGCAAAAAACACGGTAGGGAAAGTAGCGACAAAAACGCCACCTAAACCTGCCGTGAAAGCTAAAAAATCTAAAAAGGCTTAAGTTGAATGCCAATTCACAGATGCATTGTCATAGATGCATTGACGTATTGCCTCAAATTAAAAAATAACTATGGATCAAAGACGTTGCCTCGCATTAGCAGTAACCGAGACGGATTTAAAAAGCAGCCGCAATTGTGGCTCAATTTCAGCGCGAAGCACAAAGGGATTAAGGGAATCATGTTGAGCTTTTAAACCCTGCTTGGCCTGAGCATCCAAAGCTGTATGGTCTAGGAGCCTGTCGGACTTAAGACTGCTCTGCTGCGAAAAAGCCGGATTTGGCCATTTTTAGCCCAATTCTCAGTTAAATAGCGCTGCTATTCGCCTTCAAATTGAACAAAAAATGCCTCAAACCGGACTTTCTCTCGCGACGAGCGCTTAAGTCCGACAGGCTCCTAGCAAACGCTGATAATTCCAAATTCCATAGCATGACGATAACCGATAACGGGACATCCAGTGCGCAGGGAAAAGCCAGTAGTAAATCAAGCGGTGAAATTCCGCTATTCGATAAAGGATAGCGACCTGCCGAATCTCCGAGCCATGGGCCCCCTATGTCAGGCCCCCCTATGGCAGGCTAGTTGTCGTAAGGGTGCTGGTTAAGTGTTGACAGGGGAATGTATAGGCTCAGTATTGAGCTCCAGAATCAAAGAGCAATATGATTTACCAGCAAACGCGTCCGGACATCATACTTATGGCAATAATTTTAAGTGTTTTGAATTTATCAGCCACGCCGCTTGGGGACGCGTTTTTTTGAAGCCGGTGATGGGGTTTGCGCATCAACATAGGCATCAATCAGACGGCGAATCATACGTTGATATTGAGTTTGGTGTTTCGCCGCTTCTGACTTAAAAAACTCCAGACTTTTTTTACTGAGTGACAAGGTGATTTTTACGCCTTCTTCGCGGAAAGCTAATTCAGCAGGCGATGGTAAAAAATCTGGGAGGACTTGTATCTGCCCAATCGGTTCATCAGTGTATTTTATTTTCGCGCTCATAGATTGTTTTTCCCTTACGCCAGTAACCGGCACCAATAATTCGAATAACCGAAGCACGATAAGTGAATCGCACCGTGAGAATGCCGCCATCAACTTCCCCAAAACAATAAAAACGTTCTTCAGTCTGGCTATGGGCAACATCTTTAGCAATAACACGCATTGGATCTGCAAAGGCGTATTGCGCACGAGTAAAAGCGACGCCATGTTTTCGTTGGTTTTCAGTGTCTTTGCTTGAGTCCCAATCGAAACATGATTTTGTCATAGAAAAAGGTTAGCAGACGGACAGATATAAAGCCATATTTAAGTATGGCTATAAAACCGTTGCGTTTTTAGGGTGTAGCTGAAATCAGCTTCCAATAAGGAAGGCCAAACAAAGGACATATATGGACGCCCCAAAGAAATCAACTGATTTTTTAATCTTTCATATGATGTCCTCAGGGCTATCTAGCACAATTTGATCAAAAGTAGACCTGAAGTTGAGTGGATAAGAAATCGTCGTAGACTAGCCGTTTGCCCAAAGGAGAGTCTGAATGTTAATCGCATGCTGCATGACTGAAATAACAGATCCAAGAAAA
>JANNXD010000019.1:0-45139 GCA_031409375.1 Gammaproteobacteria bacterium
GTAGTTGAGCGTTCTTTTTCTTGGCTTGAGAAGTGTCGTCGTTTATGGAAAAACTGCGAAAGAAAACTTAATACGAGTTTGCATATGGTTGTTCTTGCTTTTATACGTCTCCTACTGCAAAAACTTTGAACAGGTTCTTAGCCAAATCAAAGATTTTCATTTTCATCAATGCAGGAAGATCAATCTGTTCCGAAAGTTCAACACGCTTAGCGACCACAGCAAAAAAGAAGGGTAATTTCTCATCATCAATATTGTCATTCTGAAATGCGTCTATGTTGTCACATAAAAAATCATATTGAACAGGATTCTGCCCACTCACAATATCAAGAAGTAAAACAAGCTTTTTCAGGTCATGGGTAGCAAAATTATGGCCTGGAAAAATAGTATTTCTAAAGCGATCATCAATTAACATATTCACTACCAAGGAATTGACCGGATTGTTGATGATCAATTTTTTGATTATATGATCACGCTTTTTTCTCGCCGCATTGCTTCCACCTTGCTTGATGATAAAATCCGCAAAACGTTTTTCAACAAACGCCCGCACACTGGGATTGCAGGGGGTGATCTTTTAATATATTCAGCAAAGCCTCCACGGCTTTAGTATTGATGGCGCTTGGAAGTACATGGATGCCCGCACGAAACACTTCTGGACATAGGGTAGCAATCTCACATAACTTTGGCTTGAGTTTAGCGCTACAAGCCAAACCGTTTATCGCCTCCAAACCCATGAGCGCATCACTTCTCTCAGTGCCAAATTGAGTCGTTTCGGGCACACTTTTCATGTTCATTGATTTAAGGCGTTTGGGAGATGGTGAATCTAAAGCGGGTCTTAGATGAACGAGACTCTGGGCGCTGCGCGCTGCGTCGCCTATCGCAGGCCCAGCTCCTCGTCCACTGACGTGTGATGAGAGCGCGCTCCAAAAAGTGAGATTAACGGTGTCTTGTCTTAACATATTGTTTGAAAAATTTGAACACATGACAGCCTCTTGCAAAACGATCCATGAGAAATCCAATCACGCGGATCTAAATTCGATTATTTTCAGGATGGAATATTGTTGCCAAGTGGAAATTGGCTAAACGGTATGCGTTAAAAGCTTCAACTTTTCATAGCAGGCTCGCTTCAGAAAATACAGAAAATAAAATGTATTCTACCCCGGACAGGGATAATGCGTCAAAATTTACAAGGATCCCGCAGGGGGGGGCGATTCAACGTTGCGCTGCGTCACAACTGAATAACGACGCCTTCTCTGGCGATATCAAATTCAGGATAACTATTTCGCTGATACTTTTTTTGCAAACCCAGCAGAATTTCATCCAAGGCAGCATCGGTACGGGTTGGCTCATGATGTGTTAAAAAGCATTTGCCGACATTGGCTTGTTTAGCCAACGCCAAACAACTATCAAAAGTACCATGACCCCAGCCAGTTTTGGTTACATACTCTTCTGAGGTATATTGCGAATCACACAAAATCACATCGCAGCCATCCATAAACTCCGCAACTAAGCGATTTTTTTCCACCACCAAATCCTGGTAAACGCCATAGTCTTCATCATTGGGCAAATAGATATTGGCCGAGGGCTCGTAATCACCCGTAAAGAAAAAAGTTTTTCCGTGCGCCTGCACTTTATAACCAAAATTTAATACCGGATGATTTAACAACATCGGCGTGATCTTAGCGCTGCCGACCTGAATAGGGCGATGCTCTTTAATATGATGATAACGAATCGTCGATTTCAATTCGCATTCACGGACCGGGAAATAACAATATTCCATTTGCCGCGATAAGATGCTTTGCAAATCTTTCATGTACACCGGATCAAACGCGCCATAAATATCCAACTGATTACCGGCCACAAAAAAAGGGGTGTAAAACGGTAAGCCCTGAATATGATCCCAATGGGTATGCGTTAAAAAAATATGACAAGACATTGGCAACTTCGCCATGTGGGCCATCCCCACATCGCGAATACCGGTGCCGCCATCAATAATAATTTTGTCACCTTCATCGGTGACGATTTCAATGCAGGTAGTATTACCACCATACTTGACCGTATTCGGCCCAGGCACGGCAATCGATCCACGTACGCCACGAAAGGTGATGCGCATTACCAGTGCTTCCAAATCACGTTGATGGCCATACTCTGGCCGGGAATGGCTATATTTAAGGGCATTGCGCGGCTTCTAGCAAGCTGAAAAACCGGGCACATTGAAAAACATCGACTAAAGCCAACCCAAAAAAACAACTCAACTACTGGCCGCTAAAAAAGCTTGTGCTTTATTCAACTCCCCATCCAAATCCGTTAAGCTTTTTAAAGCACTATCGACATCACCAGCCCACACTTTTAATGTGCCCGTTAATTCAGGCAACGGCACACTGATATCAATAGAATGCTGTTCCAAATAATGACTAAGCAAATTGGCAAACGCAATCGATAACGCCAACGGACTTTCAGGTGAAAGATCCGCGCTGTGATGCTGACAAATCGCCTCAACCAGATCAGCGGGGAACTGCCATTTGGCTGCAATCAACCCGCCCACTTCCGCATGATCCACCCCAAAACGCTGCCGTTCACGCTGATACAAGGGCTGATCAACTGCCTCCATTAATAATCCCGCATAATCTTCTGCGAGAAATTCAGCCAACACCAGCTTGCCAATGTCATGTAATAAGCCCGCGACAAAATAACTGGCCAATTGATTGCTGGGAATTTTCTTATGCCGCGCTACCAAACGTGCAATCACCCCAACCTGCAACGAGTGACGCCAAATCTGTTGTGCATCCAAACCTTTACAGGTGGTTTTCGGTAAAGCTGCCAAAGTCGCCAGGCTGATCGCGACGTTTTTGATGGTATTAATGCCCACATACACCACGGTTTGCTTAATACTGGTGACTTCTTTCGATAAACCAAAATACGCAGAGTTGACCAACTTCAGCAGTTTCATGGTGAGAATAGGATCATGCTCGATCACCGCGACAATTTCTTTCGGTGGACAATCCACTGACGCCGTAATTTCTAATATGCGATTAACGCTTTGTGGAAACGGTGGAATTCGTTCTACCATCTTCGCCAACTTATCGTGATCCAACCGCATAATCCCTGACTCAATTCAAGTGAACCTGTTGTTTATTGGTTGAGTATAGTCATTGCTACTATTGTTCAAATCGAACAATAGTCTTCAAGCCAGACCAAAGTAGCCATGCGCCCGGTATTCGACTGCCGACGATAGGAGTACCACAGCGATGGCGTGCATGGATTAATAAAACCTTGGTAGCATTCTGACACACCCAGATCCAGCAGCAATCGACGAGCAATCGCAGGCAAACACGCATGAAAGTAATCCGCTTGCGAAGCAGGCAAAAAATAACTACATAATACGGGCTGCAATCGGTTAAAAACTTCGCGCACTTCAGCCCCCACCACAAAATTAGCCAAGCTGATAGAGGGGCCTAACCAAGCCACCAGTTGATGTCGCGGTGTCTGCATATTCAGCAGCGTTTGCTCTAAAATTCCCGCTGCCAATCCTCGCCAACCGCCATGCACTACCGCGACTTCACCACCTTGACGACTCGCCAGCACCACCGGCAAACAATCGGCGGTCATCACCACGCCAATGCGCGAACTATCGCCTAGCACCACAGCATCACCAACCTGAACAAGGGGGGATTGTGCATTCACTTGCACTACCTGCGTGCCATGTACCTGGTCTAACCAATGAAAATCTTCAAGTGGCCGCTGTACATGTCGCGCTAACGCTTGGCGATTTTGCGCCACTTGCAACACATCGTCGGCAACATGCAATCCAAGATTAAAACTGGAAAAACCCGCCGTGCTGGCACCGCCAAGTCGAGTGGTTTGCCAACACTGCACGCCGGGCGGACGCGGCCAACGTGGCTCCAACGCATAATCGGGTTTAACAACCTGTGATTTAACGATCATAATCACGTAAGCCCGCAAGCAGTTGTTGCAGATCGTTTGGCAGCGGGCTATTCACCTCGATCCATTGCGCCGAAAGTGGATGGCTAAAAGACAATTGCGTGGCGTGTAACGCTTGTCGATGACAAGCTTGTAGTGTTGCCAATAAATTAGCACAGCCACCTTTAGGCGACCAACCTTTACGACCATAAGTCGCGTCACCCACCAAGGGATAACCAATATGCGCCATGTGCACGCGGATTTGATGCGTACGTCCGGTTTCTAAACTCACAGTTAAACGTGTGAACTGCTTAAAGCGCTCACTGACACGATAATGGGTGCGAGCGGGTTTACCATGGGCATTCACCGCCATTTTGGTGCGCTGCGTTTGATGTCGGCCAATCGGCGCATCGACCAAACCACCGGCGATAATCGCGCCAACAGCGACCGCATCATACACACGCTGCACTTGTTTTGCCTGCAACTGTTTAACCAACTGGGTATGCGCGTTTAAGGTCTTCGCCACCATTAATAAACCAGAGGTGTCTTTATCAATCCGATGAATAATGCCAGCACGCGGCAAATGGTTAAGCGAAGGATGGTAATGCAACAAGGCATTCACCAGTGTACTGTGGGCATGACCAGGGGCCGGATGCACCACCATGCCGACCGGCTTATCAATCACCAGCAATTGCTCATCCTCAAAACATACCTTCAGTTCAATCGCTTGCCCCTGAGCTGCAAGCACTGGGGATAACTGCACCGTCAGCTGTAAATTTTGTCCGGCTTTTAAGCGCGCTTTTGGCTTGACGGATAAACCATCAACCAACAAATCCGACGATAAAATCCAGGTTTGCAAACGCGCGCGCGAATATTCAGGAAAAGCTAAGGCTGCGATCTGATCGACTCGCTCGCCCTGCTGGGCGGCAGAGACACAATAAACAAGCGGTAAAGTCATGCACTGCCAACCCGAGTTTTTTGTGACCTTTATTTTCTCAACAAATTATTCTATTAACCAGCCGACTGATTTTGTCTCGGGGCTAACCATCGCTTGCTGCCAATCCAACGGTAATGTCGAATTTGTTTTGAGTTGCAACGGCAATTCGGCCGGCGTTAACGGAGCCTTTAAACGAATCACATCCATTGAGCTGACATTTAATGTAGTGCTATTCACAGCGTTATCGCTCAACCGATGACGACCATGCGGCAAATAAATAGTACCCGTACTAAAATCGACTGCAAAAGCAATCACGCCGGGAATCAGATAAAACAACAGGCCAACACCATCCAATGCCAACACAGCAGGATCAATGCGACCTTGCGTTTGACCTTTGCGCTCAGGATAAAGAATGGTGCCACAAGCGGTTATTGACGTAATGAGTAGCGCCACCAAAACAATTTTGATCATTCGCACCATGATGATTGCATCCTCTAGTCATTATCAAACGGGTACTCATCATGCCAAAAGCACAGATGAGGTACAAGACACATTTGAAAAACCGCACACTAGCTGGCATGATGCTGACGGTAGTTTCTATGCTCATATCGGCTAACTTAGCTATTCACACGGATATTCACACAGGCAATTGATTCTTTATGTCGACGCGCTTTCACCAGTTTTGCTTCACACGCCTGCTCATCAGCTGCTTGCTCATCAGCATCTGTGGCTGCAGCGCCTTATCCGACAAAGAAAAAGCCCAGCGCACCGAAGAACAATATTTTGCCGCCGCCCAAACTGCGCTGGGTGCCAATAACTATTCAGTGGCGGTTGAACAATTAGAGCAGCTAGAAAGTCAATTCCCCTTTGGTCGTTATGCTGAACAAACACAACTGGATTTGATGTTCGCTTACTATAAAAACTTAGATTTTGAATCAGCTGTACTGCAAGCCGAACGCTTTATCCAACAATACCCCGATCACATTAATGTCGATTACGCGTATTACCTGAAAGGTCTGGCACATTACAGTACCGATCGCGGCTTTTTATCGCGCTTGTTACCGGCAGCGCCATCCGAACGCGAGTTGCTACCAATCAAACAATCGTTTGCCGATTTCAGCCAACTGATTAATAAATTTCCCCACAGCAGTTATAGTGCTGACGCTCGCCAACGTATGATTTATCTGCGTAACCTACTTGCCGATCATGAAATCAAAGTGGCGCAATACTATATGAAACGTAAAGCTTACATTGCCGCCTTGAATCGCAGCCATTGGGTCATTCGTGAATATCCACAAAGTCCATCGATCGAGCCCGCTTTGATTATTGCAACCCAAGCTTATGTATCACTCGAACAGACTGATCTCGCTAAAGACACCTTCGCCGTTCTCGTCAAAAGTTTTCCACAATCAACCGCACTGAATAAACAAGGAGAATTTATCTACACCCCGGACGCCGACGAGAATGAACGCTCGCTGTTAAATGTCGTGACTTTTGGCTTGGTGGGCCGCGCGCATACACCCGAAGCGACCCAAGTATTATCAACCAACCAGTGACCAGAGATTACGTAGAAAATTTAATTGGATCGACATCCTTCTTACTAATCGATTTTCCTCTGCTCAAGACCCACTCGCGATCGGGCTCTTATTAACTCAACTTTAAGCCCTGTAATGATAACGAAGTTGCGCGATCAGAAGCGATCCATCTGCAACCTTGTAGACAAATCGGTGCTCGTCATTAATACGTCGAGACCAATACCCAGCAAATGCATGTTTCAAAGGTTCTGGCTTGCCAATGCCAGTAAAAGGTTAGCGTACAACTTCTTTCACCAGGATATTAATGCGTTCCAGAATTTTTGCATCCGTGCTTTGCCAGTACAGATAATCTTCCCATGCCTGTTCAGAGAAAATTAGCTTCATTCAATCAGGCCACGCGCTTGACCTTGGCCTGCCTCAAGCTGCGCAATAGATACCAGAAGACGCTCGGCGTTTTTGGGACTTCGTAGCAGATAGGCAGTTTCTTCAAGTGCCTTGTAATCGGCCAGAGATATCATCACCACGGATGGCTCACTGTTTCGGGTAATAATCAGCGGCTCATGGTCGTCGCAAACTCTGTTCATGGTCTCTGCAAGGTTAGCGCGTACGGCGGTATAAGAGATGGCGTCCATAGGTGGCTCCACAGTAGGTACAGAATATTGTACATGCCATGGGTCGCCTGTCCAATTCAAAACACCGTTTAACCCACAGTTTCTATCGACTCGCTTCAACATTTAGCCGTCAGTTTCACACGCATTGTAGCGAGATGAGGGAGCGATGAAAAACTTATTTACCAGCGATACGTCAACGGATAGCGCCTGTCGCGTACAAAGCTTTTGGTGGTGAGTCGCACGCCGGGTGCGCCTTGTCTGCGCTTATATTCATTGCGATCAACCCGTTTGATCACGTCTTTTAATTGCTGCGCATCAAACTGCGGGAGCTGATCGGCGTCCAGATCGGATTCCACATAAGCGGCTAGCATGGCATCTAGCGTGGGGTAATCTGGCAAGCTGTCGCTGTCCTGCTGACCGGGTGCGAGTTCTGCGGTTGGGGGGCGATCAATCACGCCTTGCGGAATCACGAGCGATAATTGATTACGGTAACGCGCCAAACGATACACTAGCGTTTTCGACACATCTTTTAATACATCAAAGCCACCGGCCATATCCCCATACAAGGTCGAGTAACCAACGGCCAATTCGCTTTTGTTACTGGTAGTCAGCACCAAGGCACCCGTTAAATTCGATAAGCTCATGAGCAACATACCGCGCACCCGCGCTTGTAAATTTTGTCGGGTAATTTCAGCTGCGGGCGTGAGCTGCTGCGCGTCCGGCAAGCTGGCTAGCAAAGCGTCATAAGCTGACTCAATGGAAATGCTTTGAAAACTCACTTGCATGTCCTGCGCTTGCTGCTGCGCAAATTCAAGACTGGCAGCCGTGGTATACCGAAATGGCAACATCACGGCACTGACACACTGGGCACCCAGCGCGTCCACAGCAATCGACAAGGTTAACGCCGAGTCAATCCCTCCGGACAATCCCAACAAGCAGTGCTGAAAACCATTTTTTTGTACGTAATCACGCAAGCCTTGCATCAAAACTTGATAGGCTTGCGTATCCAGATCAGGTACATCGGCCTGAGGCCCGGGCAATACTTGATGCTGCGCATCCAACTGCACCATACACACGTCAGGCTCAATAAAGGCCGCGCGTACTTGCACCTGACCTTGCGCATCGATGGCCTGTGAACTGCCATCAAATACCAACTCATCCTGCGCACCGACGCGATTGACATAAATAATTGGGCAAGCCAAGCGCTTAGCTTGGCGTTGTAGCAATGATTGACGTTCGGCCACTTTACCAAGATGAAATGGCGACGCGCTGAGATTGATAATCACATCCACGCCTTGCGCGTGTAATTGATCCAGTGGTTGATCCACCCAAATATCTTCGCAAATACTCAACCCAATCCGACACCCTCGGAACGTCCACACCACTGACTGCTGCCCAGCTTGGAAATAACGTTTTTCATCAAATATTTGATAATTGGGCAACTGCTGTTTGTGATATTCGAGCACACATTGCCCCTGATAAAAAACGCCGGCGGTATTAAATAAACCCTGCACAGCTTGGCGTGGATAACCTACCACCACCGCCATTGTTGGCACCATGGTCGCCAGTTCTTCCAGTGCACTATTGATACGCTGCGCCAAACTGCTGCGCCATAATAAATCTTCCGGCGGATAACCAATCAAGGCTAATTCAGGACAAATGGCGATATCTGCACCTTGTTGCTGCGCTTGCAACAAGGCTACATGCATCGTTTGTAAATTAGCGGTTATGTCACCAACCTGCGCATTGAATTGCAACATGGCAATTTTTAACATGCTAAGAACCCCAAACTCTGAACAACGAAGACGGAACACGCAATGATTAATATGGTTAGCCGCGATGCATACTGCCGTATCAGACGGACACGGATAATAACAGGAGACAAGCAAATTCGGGAAATTGTCTCTACACTAGCAACGTCATCATCGTCACAAACGTTACGTATCTTGTTATGAACGCCGATCAATCATGAATCCAGACCAACCGATAAACCGTTCGTTTTACGCCAGTCAGTGGGACCCTTTGAAGGTCTACTCGGCTTATCGGGTGTTATTAAGCGTATTACTGTTCGGCATTTTTTTTATCAATTTAAAAAATCCACAGATTGGCACGCATAACGCTGGCTTATATTTACTCACAGCCATGAGCTTTCTCGCCATCAGTTTCGCCACCTTAATCGGTTTGTTTTTCAAAGCCCGCGTCAGCAAGCTGCTAACCTTTTGCATCGTGTGTTCTGACATTTTCTTCATCACCTGCCTCGCACACGCCAGTGGTGGCATATCCAGTCATTTAAGTATTCTACTGGTGGTCAGCGTTGCCGCCGGTGGCATTTTGATTTCAGGCCGTGTCGCCACCTTGATCGCCGCCGTCGCAACCATGGCCATTTTATACGAGCACTTTTATTTTATTTTAACCGGCATCAACGATGAAACCGCGAGCTCCGTGCAAACATCGCTGCTGGGCGTCGCCTTTTTTGCAATCTCACTGCTGGCTCAATTAATTGCAACGCGTCTACGCACCAGCGAAGCGTTAATGGAACAAGCCACCCGCGAATTAGCCGAATTGGAAAAGCTTAACTATCACATTATTCAAAGGATGCGTACCGGTATCGTCCTCATTAACCATGCGTTTAAAATTCTGATTATCAATGCGTCGGCGCGTCGCTTACTGGGCATTACTGAACAAACAGAAACCACCTTATTAACAGTGGTCAGCCCGATTCTTAGCGATAAAGTCACGCAATGGCAACAGCACAAAAACACCTACAGCCATGCATTCAAAAATCAGCCTACCAGCCCAGAAATCAACGCGCACATGGCGGACTTAACCCCATCGGGGAATATTTTAATTTTCCTTGACGATACCAGCCGCATGACCCAGCAAGCGCAACAATTAAAACTCGCGTCGTTAGGACAGTTAACGGCGGCCATCGCGCATGAGGTCCGTAATCCTCTCGGCGCCATCAGTCATGCTGCACAATTACTGGCTGAATCCGTGACTATCGATACCGCCGATGCACGCCTCACGCAAATCATCGAAGATCAATCCAAGCGCGTCAATCAAATCGTCGAAAACGTGTTGGAATTATCGCGCCGCCGAACCGCCATTGTTGAACCCTTGGAAATGCACAGTTGGCTACCCAAATTTCTCAATGACTACCCATCTGATGCCATCACCTTGCAGCTCCCCAGTTACGCTTTGGTCATGCGATTTGATCCGAGCCAATTATCACAGGTGCTGCATAATTTATTGGAAAACGCGCTGCGCTATAGTCCCACTACTAATAACTCTGTACCCCGCACAGACAACCAACCCCCAGAGGCCAACATTGCACAACCGGATATCGCACAACCAGATACTGCACAACAAAGCAGAGTGCTGTTGCGTGGCGGCGAAAATCCACTACTGGAATTACCCTTTTTAGAAATTATCGATAACGGCCCCGGCGTTGCTGACGCCCAGATCCAACATTTGTTCGAGCCATTTTTTACCACGGAAGCCAAAGGCACAGGGCTTGGTTTATATATATGCCGCGAATTATGTCAAGCCAACCATGCTAACCTCGACTATGTACCACGGATAGAATGCACAGCAGCAGAACACCCCCAGCCGGCTTTTAGTGGCGCTTGTTTTCGCATTACGTTTGCACACCCCAATAAACAGCTGACGCATTAACGGAGCCAACCCCGAATGACACAATCTGCACAAGTTTTAATAATCGATGATGAACCTGATATCCGTGAACTATTAGAAATCACGTTATCACGCATGAACATCCTGACACACAGTGCCGACTCGATTCTGTCCGCCAAACAGCGACTATCACAGCAAACCTATCAGCTGTGCTTAACCGATCTACATCTGCCCGATGGAAACGGCCTTGATCTGGTGGGCTATATCCAAAATCAATTTCCACAATTACCAGTGGCCGTGATTACCGCCTTTGGAAGCATGGATACCGCAATTTTGGCAATGAAAGCCGGCGCTTTTGATTACATCAGCAAACCAGTGGATTTAACGCAATTACGCGAACTGGTGACAAATGCTTTAAAACTGCGCGAAACCATCCACACCTCTGCATCCAATGAGATGATTGGCGACTCCAGCAGTATGCAACAGTTAAATCGCACCATTGCGAAATTAGCGCGCAGCCAAGCCCCCATTTATATTCATGGCGAATCCGGTACAGGCAAAGAATTGGTCGCCCGATTGATTCATCAACTCGGCCCCCGGCATGAAGGTAATTTTGTGCCCGTTAACTGCGGCGCCATTCCCAGCGAGCTGATGGAAAGTGAGTTTTTTGGCCACAAGAAAGGCAGCTTTACCGGTGCCAATGAAGATAAAATTGGTTTATTTCAAGCCGCGCACGGCGGCACATTATTTTTAGATGAGGTTGCCGATTTACCGTTAGCCATGCAAGTCAAATTACTGCGTGCTATTCAAGAAAAGAAGGTGCGTCCGGTTGGCGCACAAAAAGAAATCTTTGTCGACGTACGTATTCTGTGTGCCACCCATCAGGATTTATATCAACAAGTCAATCAACAGCTTTTCCGCCAAGATTTATATTATCGTTTAAATGTCATCCAACTGAATGTGCCTGCACTGCGTGAACGCAGCACCGATATTCCGTTACTGGCCAAGTATATTTTGCAACGCTTAGCGCAACAATCACAGCTGTCACTGCCGCAACTCTCCGCCACGGCCTTACAAGCGCTTCAGCAATACTACTTTGAAGGCAATGTACGTGAGCTGGAAAACATACTCGAACGCGCCCTGACCTTATGTGACAGCAATACCATTGAGCTAGAACACCTACAACTTAACCCGATCGGCACCGCCATGATTGATTCATCCCCAGCAAAAGAACGCGGCGAACAAGCACTTGAAGATTATTTAATCTCGATTGAAAAAGACATTATCATCAAAACATTAACTGCCACCAACTGGAACCGCACCCTCGCCGCCAAACAATTGGGCATGACCTTACGTGCGATGCGTTATCGCTTGCAGAAACTCAACATTAGTAGTGACAGTGATGACGACAGTGAAGGAGAGTTGGAGTGAAAAGCTAGAGTAATGCGTCGATTTAACGACTTGTAGAATAACGCCTGAACAATTAATCCACCCGCTTCACCTGATAGATTAAATCTGCTAACTCATGCCCAAGACGCTGGCCGCGTTCGCCAAAGCGCGTCGTGGGGCGGATAAAGGTAGAGCCTGCTGCATCTATCGCTTGCGGATTTGCACAAAAATCTAAGCGATGCATAAAGAGTTGTCGCACCCAATCGACATAAGGTGCCCAATCGCTGGCAAAATGCACACTGCCATTGGCTTGTAATTTTTGATGTAGTAAAGTTAAAAACTCGGGCTGCATGAGACGGCGTTTGTGATGACGTTTTTTAGGCCAAGGATCGGGCATCCATATCACCACCCGCGCCAAGCTGTGATCAGCAATCGCTTGCTCAAGTACTGTCATCACATCCGCATGAAACAGTCGCACATTGGTAATAGCAGCAGATTGCAATAAACGCAGCGCATAACCAATACCTGGCGTATGCACATCAACACCCAAAAAATTTAACTGGGGATGCGCCTGCGCTAACAGCGTTAACGCCTCGCCATTGCCGATACCAATCTCCAGCACTAAGGGTTGCTGATCACCAAAAATCTGCTCCTTATCTAAGGCTTGATGGGCATCCAAGCCATAATGGGCAAATTGTTCGGCGAAGGTTTTTTGTTTGCCCGCGCTTTGACGGCCTTGGCGCAGCACATAACTGCGAATGCTGCGAGCAGGCGGATGCGCGTCAAGGTTATTGTCGATGTTTTTCATGCCTTTTTAGCTCAGCTTTCCTCGTGATCAAGTAGAGACAAGGCATGCCTTGTCTCTACAGACAGTATCTACGGGCAGTATTTAAGGTAATCGTTGGCTCACGCCATTACACCTTCAAGCGGTGACGACGCCGACGCATAACGCTTTTTGGGCATACGCCCGGCTAAAAAAGCTAGACGCCCAGCAATCACCGCATGTTTCATGGCTTGCGCCATGGCGATTGGGTCGGTTGCACCGGCAATCGCCGTATTTAATAACACGCCAGCACAGCCCAACTCCATTGCCAATGCCGCATCGGAGGCAGTGCCAATGCCGGCATCCACAATAATCGGCACATTGGCATTTTCTAGAATAATTTGTAGTGCATACGGATTACAAATTCCCAAACCCGAACCGATTGGCGCTGCCAACGGCATCACCGCAATACATCCACAGGATTCCAATTCTTGCGCCACAATCGGATCGTCGTTGGTATAGGCCATGACCTGAAAACCATCATCCACCAACTGCTGCGCGGCCTGTACAGTGGCAATCACATTCGGGTATAAAGTTTTTTGATCGCCCAATACTTCAAGCTTTACCAAGCAGGCACCATTCAATAATTCGCGCGCTAACTGACACGTGCGCACAGCATCGCGAGCGTTATAACAACCGGCGGTGTTGGGTAATATCGTGAATAGATCGGGCGGCAACACATCCAGCAAATTCGGCTCATCAAGATGCTGACCAATATTCACGCGCCTTAATGCCACCGTCACAATTTGCGCACCACTGGCATCAATCGCCGCCCGCGTTTGCGCGTGACTCGCGTATTTGCCCGTCCCCACCATTAATCGCGAATGAAAACCATGCCCTGCTAATTGCAAATTGTCTTTTGCAAGGGCATCTTCTGCGTTGATCGACATACTTAATTCCTTAACCACCACCGATGGCTTGAATAATTTCTAATTGATCGCCAGGGGCTAAAAATGTGTTTGCATATTGGCTTTTCGGTATGATCCGCTGATTTTTTTCGATCGCGATACGCTGCGCATGAATGGCTAGCGTTTGTAGCAATTGGCCAAGGCTACACTCAGCCGCGATCTGCTGCGGTTCACCGTTAAGTTGAATAGTGATCATGTTTGAATACTTCACTAATGTTACGCAGTCCTTGAAAATAGTTGATTCTGTCCGTTAATTCGAACGAATCCTCCCAATGACAAGGGGGAGGTTGGGCAATGTCATTAACTTAAGGCCACAATCTTAACCATCACACCGTAGAGACAAGGCATGCCTTGTCTCTACATACTGCGCCGAACAGAGTGGACTTAATAAGCAAACGCTGCTTTTAGCTTTTTAAAGGCGCTTTGTTCCAGCTGCCGAATGCGTTCGGCAGATACCTGAAAATCAGCGGCTAGTTCATGCAAGGTGGCTTTTTTATCCGTAAGCCAACGGCGCTCTAAAATAGAGCGACTGCGGTCATCCAGGGTATCCATGGCATTTTGTAGCCGTAACGATTCATTTTCTGTCCAGTCATCTTGTTCAAACTGCATCGCCGGATCGGCTTGTTTATCTTCTAAATATTGTACGGGTGACAGACCCACATCGTCGTCATGATCGGCGCTCATATCAAAAGCGGCATCATGTGCGGCCAAACGATTTTCCATTTCTTTGACGTCTTTAACATCCACCCCTAAATCACGCGCCACCTGCTCAGCTTCTGCCTGGCTCAGCCAGCCGAGTGTTTTCTTAGCGCTGCGCAGATTAAAAAATAATTTACGCTGCGCTTTGGTGGTCGCCACTTTGACAATGCGCCAATTCTTTAAGACATACTCATGAATTTCCGCCTTAATCCAATGCACCGCAAAAGACACTAAGCGCACGCCGACATTAGGATCAAAACGTTTAACAGCCTTCATTAAACCCACGTTGCCTTCTTGAATCAGGTCAGCTTGCGGCAAACCATAGCCCTTGTAACTTTTGGCGATGTGCACCACAAAGCGCAGATGCGATAACACCAGTTGACGCGCAGCGGCCACATCTTGCTGATAAAACAAACGCGTGGCCAGTGCTTTTTCTTGTTCGGCGGTGAGCATCGGCAAACTGTTGACCGAGCGCATATACGCTTCGAGATTCATACCCGGGACATTGGCATCCCAAGGCTGTAATTCATGGGAAGCAACAATGGGTAAGGTTTTTATCGCAGCCACCGTGTTTTCAGGCAGTGCGTCGTCAAGAAGAACGTCTTCAAGCAGCAACTCGGCAAGGTCGATATCACCCTCAACAATGTCACCGTCAATCAATTCACCGTCAATCAGCTCGCCATCCAGCAGGCCGGTATCGATTAAATTATCATCGGCATGAAACTCGTCACTGGCTACCCGATTTAATGGTGCCAATTCGCTTTTTTTGCGTAAAACTAAATCCTTGCGTGCCAAATTATTCATGTTCTACCTCTTATTTCCATCAATACCAACAAGATTTTGAATCACGACGCTTCAGGCAACATTTTAGCCAAAACACTGCGCACCGCCAAGCCTGCGCCCAACCACCCCAAGAAAATCGAGACCACAACCATCACCAGCACTATTTCAACGGCCATCGGCAGTGCGGACGCGGTGGGTGTGTAGCTGGCCAATAAGGACTGCGCAGGCTCATGCACCCACCAAGCCGCCGCCGCCACCAACATCAAGGCGGCGATCGCACCAAATAAACCGTATAAAGCACCCATATATAAGAAAGGGCGCCGTAAAAAACCCTGGCTAGCGCCTACCAACCAGCCGACCTGGATTTCAGTGCGTGCATTTTCGACCGTCAGGCGAATGGTATTGGCAATCGTGAGCACCACCACCAGACCCAGCGCCACCGTCAGCAACCATGCAATCCGCTGCAACAAGGTCACCAACCAACCTAATCGTTGTAACCAAATGACATCTAAAGTGACATGCTCGACTTCCGGCAAAGCGGCCAGTTGCTCGCGAAACTGATCGAGGTCACGAATGGCCGCCGTGTTGAGTGTCAACAAAATAACATCGGGTAAAGGGTTATTGTCCAACGAAGTTAACCATTCAGCGGAAAAACCAGATGCCTGGCGTAGCTGTTCGAGTCCTTCATTTTTATAAATGATGTGCGCATCAATCACCCCGGTGCGCTTGCGCAAGCTATCGACTAATAGACTTGCTGGCGAGCCATCGTCACGCAAAAATAAACTAGCGGTTGGCTTGGTATCAAAACCTTGCTGCAACGTCATGACATTTTGAAAAACCAAATAAAACGCCAACGGCAAAAATAACACGGCACCGAGCATAATGATCAACAATAGGTTGGACACCGGCTTTGCACTCAGCCGCCGCCAGCTGTCTTGCCATTGACGCCGCCGGGTTAAATTGGCGCGATGCAAAACCTTGCCCCACTTGTGCCAAAAACGCACCTGTGCCATGGCCGGATCGGCAAACATTTTATTGATTTGTTTGGCATGTGGCGAATCAGCAGCGGTTGAGGTACGCTGCGCCATACGCGCTTTCGTCAGTTTATTGATCTTCACGGGTATGCTTTAACCTCTCGCACTTAAACTTCTCGTATTTAAACCTCTGCGGCCAACTCGTGCTGCGCAGTTTGCCCTAACACATGCTGTGCAGCTTGTAACGCAGGCGATAAGGTAGGCTCCAAATCTTCTGGCTGCACTTCCACCTCTTGCCATTCTTCCGGCTTCATAGTGATCATGCGTCCTTCGCTGAGCTCTAACACTCGGGTATTAAAATATTGAATTAAGGCCAAGTCATGGGTGGCGATCAACACACAGGTACCCATGTCCGCAAATTTTTTAAACAACCCTAAAGTTTCAATTGACAGTTGCGGATCGAGGTTACCCGTTGGCTCATCCGCCAATAAAATCGCGGGGCGATTCACCATCGCACGCGCAATACCCACGCGTTGCTGTTGACCGCCGGACAACTGCTGCGGCAAGTGTTTTTCAAACTTTAACAACCCCACTTTGTCCAACACGGCACGCACACGACGGCGAATATCGCTGTCATCACAGCCGGTAATCACCAGTGGTAACGCCACATTGTCAAACACCGTGCGATCCGTCAGCAGTTGATGATCTTGAAACACCACGCCGATTTGTCGACGATAATACGGGATCGCGGCATGACTTAAGGTATGCACAGGCTGCTCATTCACAAAGATCTGTCCAGAGGTGGGCCGTTCCATCACCGCCAATAATTTTAACAGTGTACTTTTTCCTGCGCCCGAACGCCCGGTGATAAATACCATCTCATGACGATGCACACTAAAGCTCACCTCACTGAGTACGGCCCGCTCGGCGCTGTACCGTTTACAAACCTGATCAAAACGTATCATAACAACACCTGTGGCTCAACATCCATCTCCAACAGAGCATCCACAAAATCACTGGCGACAAATGGTTTTAAATCATCAATCTGCTCGCCAACGCCCACATAACAAATGGGTAGCTGTAATTGCTCGACCAGCGCAAAGGCAATGCCGCCTTTAGCGGTACCATCCAGCTTGGTCAGTACAATACCGGTCACCCCAATCAATTGCTGAAAAACTTTAGCCTGGGCAATCGCGTTCTGGCCGGTAGTCGCATCCACGACCAACAAGATGGCATGCGGCGCACTGGCATCTTGTTTTTTAATCACGCGCACCATTTTACTCAGCTCGTCCATTAAATGCGCTTTATTATGCAAACGTCCGGCGGTGTCGGCTAACACAACATCGATCTGCCGCGCTTTAGCACGACTGATAGCATCGTATATCACCGCAGCAGCATCCGCACCGGCTTGCTGCGCAACCACGGGAATTTGATTGCGCTCACCCCATGTTTGCAACTGCTCAATCGCTGCTGCACGAAAAGTATCACCTGCCGCCAACAATACTGAATGTCCCTGCCCCACCAATTGCTTGGAAAGTTTTCCCAACGTGGTGGTTTTACCCACGCCATTGACACCCACCATTAAAACCACAAAAGGCGCAGGCCAGGGCTGTATAGCAAAAGGATCGGCTTGTGGTCGTTCAAGTATTTCCAGCATGGCCTGACGCAATAAATTTTTAACGCCCACCCCTGGCGTTGCATGCCCAGACGACATGGACAGATGCTCTTTGGTGATTTGCCTACGCACCGCAGCCAAGAGCTTGTCGGTCGCCGCCACCCCAACGTCCGCAATCAACAATTGGGTTTCCAATGCCGTTAGTAAAGCTTCAACGTTTTGCGGCTTGCTCGAAAAAAGCTGCGTCAAGCTGAATTGTTGACGCGTTTTTGTTAAACCACGTTTTAAACGCTGCACCAACGAAACTGCATCGACGGTTTCTGTTTTTACCACAGCAGGTGTTGGGGATGAGATAACAGCGGGCGCTGCTTTTATCAGAATCGCTTTATCTGCGGTAGTTTTTTCTTCAGATGTTTGCGTGGACCGTTTGTTTGCTGCTATAGCGCTTGCTGAGTTCGCTGCAAAAAATGCTCGATATAGATTAGCCGGCCCCGACACCACCTCGACCGACTGCGCAGGCTGAAACATCGCGCCTTGCCAAAACTGGCGCAACACAGCGGCTGATGGATGCGCAACCGTTACTGAATGAATAGACATAACATCAGACATGGGCAATGAGCATCGAGTAAGTGATTAAAACGAGCGGGTTGATTGATGCGGTGCATTATCCTACCATCATGCACTTGATAAATACACCCGCCGCCAAGCGGCCACTACCGCCACTCGCCACTAAACGGCGCTAATTAAGGATCGATGATGCTCGGTTTACTGCGTTTTGTACCCTTTGCACTTTTGAGCGGTGTGACAACCACACTTTTAGCCTCGACATTAACTACGGCGTCAACCACGGACAAGGTCACCGCTAGCGCACCCAACTGGGAACCCCTACTCAATAATACGCACGAATATGTGCTCAGCAATGGCCTTAAAGTGATTGCACGGGAAGACCATCGCTCACCGGCGAGCATTTTTCAAATTTGGTATCGGGTCGGCGGCAGTTATGAACCATTAAATCAAACCGGCGTCTCGCACATGCTGGAGCATATGATGTTTAAGGGCAGCAATAAAATTGCACCTGGTCGCTTGTCCGAACTGATCGCGGATTTTGGTGGCGAAAGCAATGCGGCTACCAGTCGAGACACCACCTATTACTATCAACTCTGGTCAGCGCAATATTTACCTTTGAGTTTTGCGCTAGAAGCCGATCGCATGCAGCATCTCACCCTGCCAGCGGAAGAATTCGATAAAGAGCATCAAGTGGTCCTCGAAGAGCGCCGCATGCGCACCGAAGATAATCCACAAGCCAAAGCCTATGAACAATTTCAAGCCGTCGCTTATACCGCTAGCCCCTATCGTAATCCGGTGATTGGCTGGCCGGATGATCTGGCGCAATTAAACCGTGAAGCCACGAAGGCTTGGTATCAACAATGGTATGCGCCCAACAATGCCACCATTGTGGTGGTCGGCGATGTCGATCCCGAGACCATGCATCAACTGGCAAACCAATACTTTGGCGATATCCCGGCAAAATCATTACCGCATGTAGCACCCCCGATTGATGTTGCACCACTGGGTCAAAAAACCACACAGATCAATCTACCCGCCAAATTGCCGTGGTTAATGATGAGCTTTGCGGTGCCTGGTATCAAAAGCCCGACGGAACCGTGGAAAGTTTATGCGCTTTATATGCTCGCCAATGTGTTAGATGGCGGATTAAGTACGCGCTTTGAAAAAAACCTGGTCCGCAAACAAAATGCCGCCGCTGAAATTTCAGTGGGTTATGATGTTTTCACCCGTGGCGATTCTCAGTTTATGATACATGCCTCCCCCACGGCGAACACCACGATCACGACCTTAACCACCGCCATTTGGAAGGAACTCAAAGCCATTCAAGAACAACCGCCAACCGCCGCTGAACTGGCCAAAGTCAAATCACAGATGATTACCGAACTGGTGTATCAGCAAGATTCGATTGCCCACCAGGCTGAGCAAATTGGTGAGCTTGAAAGTTTAGGCCTCAGCTGGAAAGTATTTATCGACAGCTTTGCCGCCTTAGAAAAAATTACCCCTGAACAGGTACAGGCTGTCGCTAAAGAATTTCTCACCGAGCAACGCTTAACCATCGGGGAACTACGTCCAACGACATTAGCAACGACTACCACCACCAAAACAGCCCAAAAACCATCAACGAAAACACCATCAATAAACAGTAAAGCCGTTGATTAATGTCAGTGAATAGCGCCACGCACATTAACTTGGATCAAAAAAATATTAACCTCGATCAAAAAACCTTTAACCTGAATCAAAGCTGGATTGAGCGTGATGCGGCTCATGTCTGGCATCCGTGCACGCAAATGAAAGATTTGGCGCAATGGCCAATAGTGCCGATTGCAAGCGCCCAAGGCGTGTGGTTAACCGACTTTAATGGCAAGCGTTATATGGATGCCATCAGCTCTTGGTGGGTGAATTTATTTGGCCACTGCCATCCGCAGATTACCCAAGCGGTGCAACAGCAAGTGGCAACCCTTGATCATGTGTTATTAGCCGGCTTTAGCCATGCACCTGTGATTGAATTGTCGGAGCAGTTGGTACAACTCACCCCCCCAGGTTTAGCGCATTGCTTTTATTCCGACAATGGTTCTAGCGCCATCGAAGTCGCGTTGAAAATGAGTTTTCATTATTGGCAAAATCAAGGTCAAACCCAGCGCACCCGCTTTGTCTGTTTAGCCAATAGTTATCACGGCGAAACACTCGGCGCGTTATCGGTAAGCGATGTGGCCTTGTATCGACAAACCTATCACCCCTTATTGCTTGACATCTTAGTTGCACCAACACCCGATGCTTATCATCGTGCTGCGGGGCAATCCGCTGCCGATTATGCCGAACAACAAATTCTCAGCATGCGCAATTTACTCGAGCGCCACGCAGGAGAAATATGCGCTGTGGTCATCGAACCCTTGGTACAGTGTGCTGGTGGCATGCGCATGTACGACGCCATTTATTTAACCCGCTTGCGTCAACTATGCGATGAACTGGATGTGCATATCATTGCCGATGAGATTGCCGTTGGCTTTGGCCGCACCAATCGTTTGTTTGCTTGCCAGCACGCTGAGATGCGACCCGATTTTTTGTGTTTATCCAAAGGGTTAACCGGCGGGTTTCTACCCTTGTCGGTGACTATGACCACCGAAAAAATTTACCAAGCTTTTTATGAAGATCATCACAAACTCAAAGCATTTTTGCATTCACACAGCTACACGGGAAACCCGTTGGCGTGCGCAGCCGCATTAGCCACCTTGGCTTTATTTAAATCCACCCCGGTATTGACGGACAATCAACAACGCAGCGCACAAATGGCACAAGCCGCCGAGCAGCTCCGCAAGCATGCGCATGTAAGCGAAGTCCGCCAAACCGGCATGATACTGGCGATTGAATTGGTCGCCAACAAAGCCTCGCGCACCCCCTACCCTTGGCAACAAAGACGCGGCTGGCGCGTGTATCAACATGCTTTAGCGCAAGGCGTGTTATTACGCCCACTGGGCGATGTGGTGTATTGGATGCCGCCTTATGTGATCACCGCAGACGAGATTCACTGGCTGGGCCAAGCCACCTGCGCGGCCATTGATGCCGCTACCTGCGATTAAATTTTTCGGATGTGATGATGCGCCGCACGCGATTACTATTAACCAATTTCCCCCGCGAAACACAGTTAACCGAATCACAGCTGCATTATGTCAAAAATGTGTTGCGCATCCCCGAGGGCAGCGAGCTGGAAGTTTTTGATGGCAATGGCCAAGCCTATCTCACCCAGCTGCAATTGACCGGCAAAAAATCCGCGCAACTGCTATTGAAGCAAACGCTCGAACCTCAAGCGCCATCGCGCTTAGCCATTCACTTAGGCTTATGCATTTCCAAACCACAACATATGGATATCGCCCTACAAAAATCCGCCGAACTCGGCGTCAGCACCATCACCCCGATTCTCAGCGCTCGTTGCGAACACAAACGTGCGCAAAACAAATCGGCTCACTGGCAAGAAATTCTGGTACATGCCTGCCAACAAAGTGGTTACAACTATGTGCCCAACTTGTTCGATCCACTGCCTCTCGCAACCTGGGCCAATCAACTCTCGAGCAACATACCCAAATTTATTTGCATCCCCGAACAACCGATGCGGCTGCAAACCGCTTTAATCCATCAAGAAGCGATTTTATTAACCGGCCCTGAAGGTGGGTTTAGCGAAGAAGAAGTGAACTTAGCTATTGTTGCAGAATTTTTTTGCACAGGTCTTGGACCACGCATTTTACGCACCGAAACCGCGCCATTAGTTGCGATCAGTCTATTGCAGTTTTTGGCGGGGGACTTGCGGCCCGAAGCCTGATGATATTGAACACCTGATTCAAATCATCAAAAGTTCAATCTGCTTAAGCTCAGTCCAACGATAAAAATATAATAAATTCGTGGTATCCACGCGTAAAAACTATCTGTGATTAATTCAAGCTCACGATATTGAAGCTGAAGATGATGTCGCAAGATTTCAACCAACCGACCCGATTGCTCTCCCGTATTCATCACTTGCTGGAGTACATCAGTGAGAATCACTCCGGATCGTGATAATGCATCTACCACATTTTCTCCTTGTTTTAGCAAACGCTGACAGTTCTTGGCTGCCGCTTCATAACCACCCGATTTTAATAATTTCTCCATTTGACGAACTGAATTTTGAAAATCAACTCCCGACTCTATTTGCCAAACAAAAATTGTATAGAAGTATTGCTCGAAAAACTTTTGAAACAAAGGCAGTCGATATTGAAACCCCATTCTCCATCCCAAGGACAACCAATGCACACTATCCAGCTGTAACCAATAGAGCGTCAGCCGTAGTAACATCAGTACACCGGCTAAGATCCCTACGCACCTGATCAATGCCAAGAATAAATTATTATTTCCCGTTACCACATGGAAAACCATTTCAACCATTAGCGTAATAATCATCAAGGCAACGGGTAACCATAGTTGATGCTGGCATTTTTTGATGCGTTTTTGCCTAACCTCTAAGGTGTCAGCAATACATTTTAAAGTAGGTGCTAATTTTCCAGAAAAAGCTGCAATATGGATCAGTTGTTGTTCTTGCCTGGTAATGAGCTGTGTTTTAGCAAACGCAACAGAAATCTCCATGCCAGAATTAAGATCCTTGGCCATGCGTACTAAAACTTTACTAGTCTCACCGTCAGCTGTGGCCAAATTCAAAATAGCTTGCGCGGGGGCTATACCCGCATTGATGAGTGCAGCGAATTGTCGAAACTCATAGCCACCCCATTTTAGATTTTTAACATTAGATTTTTTTTCAAGCAAACGAATATTCCTAATGGTAGGTAGTAAGGTTTTTTCGCGAATTAAAAAACTGCGCCATTCGTTACCATTAACCTACCGCAATTTTTGGCGGGATACTTGCGTTCCGCAGGGTAATCGGCATGGCCTCATTGGTGATCGCAGATAATGACGTCGACGCACAAGCGCCACAATTGCTACAGCCTGCACCACAGTTTTGTTGAGTACGCTGACCCCACAATTTTTTTAGTAAAAATAGAGCTGCTATCAGCACAATAGCGAGTGTAAATAAAGTTTGTACATCAAGATGAAACATTAGCCCCTCCAGATATAAACATCATCCACCCAATAACCACCGACTCAAATGATAAGTCAAACCCGCGCCGACATAGGCCAGCGCAAATAAGTACACCGTCATGATAATAACCGGCCGCCAGGAATTGGTTTCCCTACGTACTACCGATAAAGTTGCCAAACATTGCGGTGCAAAAACATACCACGCCAACAATGCCAACGCCGTGGGCAAACTCCAAGTATTGCTAATCATCGGCGTTAATGCTGTTGCCAACTGATCATCAGTGGCTGACAAAGCGTACACAGTACCCAACGCACCCACAGCCACTTCACGCGCTGCCAGACCTGGAATTAACGCAATCGAAATTTGCCAATTAAAACCAATCGGTGCAAACACCCACTGTAAAGCTTGACCGATCCTACCGGCAAAACTGTACTGGATCGCAGGCCCGAGCGCACCTTCTGGCGCCGCTGGAAAACTCGACAAAAACCACAGTACAATCATCAACGCTAAAATAATGCCACCAACACGCTTTAAAAAAATTCGCACCCGCTCCCACAACCCCAATATCAAATTACGCGCATTCGGCCAGTGATAGTTCGGCAATTCCATCAGCAACGGTTGGTACTGATTATTCTGCGCACGCAGCTTGAGCACATAAGCCACCGCCATCGCGGCGACAATCCCTGCTATATATAACGAAAACAACACCAGGCCTTGTAAATTAAACCAACCGACCGGTTGCGCTGGTATAAACGCACCAATAATCAGCGCATAAACCGGTAACCGTGCTGAACAGGTCATCAAGGGGGCGATCATAATGGTGGTAAGTCGATCACGCGGATTTTGAATGGTACGCGTCGCCATTATGCCGGGAATCGCACAAGCAAAGCTCGATAATAACGGAATAAAGGCACGGCCCGACAAACCGACGCTACCCATCAATCGATCCAATAAAAAAGCAGCGCGTGGCAAATAACCTGAATCTTCAAGCAATAAAATAAAAAAGAATAGAATCAAAATCTGCGGTAAAAAAATCAGCACGCTACCAACACCGGCGACAATGCCATCCACCAATAAACTCCGCAAAATACCGTCCGGCAATAAGATTTGTAGCCACTGACCAAAACCATTCACCAAAAATTGCACCGCATCCATTGGCCAAGCCGACCAACTGAACACCGCCTGAAACACTAGAAATAGTACCGCCATTAAAATCGGATAACCCAGCAGCGGATGCAACAAAACACGATCGAGTTGATCACCCCATGCATGAGCACGACCCGACTGCTGAATCACACACGCTAATAAATGGCGTACTTGCTGGTGAATGGCTTCAGCCGACTCAAGCGCTGGCTGTACCACTTCGGGTAATCCAATCGATGTGGACGATAACTTGGGTAATTGCGCCAACTTTGTCAACAACTCGGCTTCACCACCTGCACGCGTTGCCACTACAAGAGCGACGGGGATATTCAACTCCGCCTGCAAGCGTGCAACATCAATCTGCATCCCCCTACGCTGCGCGACATCCATCATGTTTAACGCTAATATCATCGGCCTCTGCAATTGCTTGACTTCCAACACTAAATGTAAATGTAAACGTAGGTTGGTAGCATCTACCACCAGAATAATGACATCAGGTAATGGTTCATCTACTCGCAAGCCCAGCAAAAGATCACGCGTAATCGCTTCATCCGGTGTTAGCGCATTGAGACTATAGGTGCCAGGCAAATCCAGCAAAATATAAGATTGACCAGCAATTGAAAAACGCCCTTCTTTGCGTTCAACCGTTACACCCGCGTAATTGGCGACCTTTTGACGCGCACCGGTTAATCGATTAAATAATGCGGTTTTACCACAGTTAGGATTACCAACCAGGGCCAAACGCTGTGGCCTAGTAGAAAGCTGTGGACTCATGTTAATACGCGGCATGGACATAGATCATCGCTGCTTCATGCCCGCGCAGCGCAAAAATGGTATTGCCAATACGCACCGCTACTCGGTCACGAAAGGATTTGGCAACAATAATCACCTCTTCGCCGGGCATAAAACCCAACTCAGCTAAGCGCTGCTTAATTAACAATTGATCGTTTTGTTCAGTTAATGCGAGGCCTGCCACAACAGCGCGATCACCCTTTTTTAGGGATATGAGTGAAGAGGGGCACACTTGCGGGTACACAGCAACCATAATTTATCCTCACGTTGGTTTGATAGTCTTATCATACCGCAATGAGTATAACACTTGAATGGTAATTATTCTCAACAAGAACGTTAACGTGCTGCAGCTGTTTTTATGTTGTTGTTATTTTTATGCTGTTATTTTTTTGTACCCCTGATTGGACATGATCGCTTACCAGCATGCTCATACTGGCGCGGATTGCCCCCAAATATAGGCATGTATCGCTTGTAGATCCGGTAAAAATGCCAAGTTACCCTGCACCTCAACCCAATTGCCAAAATGCAGGGCATGCACGGGCAGATTAGCGCCCTGTTTTTCAGTGATGTCGTTTTGGGTTAAACGCATCAACCGAGGAATACCGGAAAAGCGTAACGCAAAAGTCGGGTGTTCACGAGTCGCCATTGGCAAATAAAACACACCCAAACGATAAGGTGGCGGACTCGAGGCTAGCGGCAATTGCATCAAAGCTTCAAAAGCTAACACAGGTATTTGCTGGCGCCGCCAAGGCAACCAACCCAAGTGCCAATCTGGCGTACTTTCATCCAGCTTGGGTGTATCAGTTAAAATCTCGGTAATGGCCACACTTGGCAATATCCATGGTGGCGACTCCAAAGGCACCCATAGGCAAGCGATATCAGCCGGAGCCTCAACTTTTGAATTGGATGCGCGAACAACCGTCATGTTTTCACCGCGTCCTTGCCTAAAATCGCTTGCATCGCTTCCACCAAATGCGTTTCCTGATAGGGTTTGCCCATAAAATCATTAACACCCAAACTAAAAGCACGACTGCGATGTTTTTCTCCTGTTCGCGACGTGATCATAATGATAGGCACCATTTGCAACCTATCATTGTGACGCACTTGCGAAGCCACTTCAAAACCATCCATACGGGGCATTTCAATATCCAATAAAATTAAATCCGGTAACACATCTTGCAACTTGGTCATCGCATCAACGCCATCTTTGGCGACCACCACATCCAAACCATGGCGCTCCAGCAATCGAGAGGTCACTTTACGCACCGTCACCGAATCATCCACCACCATCACTAATGGCGTTGATCGCAAGCGTTTATTAGTATCTGGCAAGATTGTACTGGCTTGCGCCAACGCCCCTTGTCCAGCACGCTCAGCTCGCAGCAAGGCGACTACATCAAGAATAATCACCACACTTCCATCGCCTAAAATAGTTGCTCCTGAGATACCGGATACAGAACTTAACTGCGGCCCTAAACTTTTTACCACCACTTCGCGAGAACCAATCAATGCGTCAACTTGCAAAGCCACTGAACTATCTCCACTGCGCACCAGTAAAATTGGCACCGGCTTTTCCAAACCATGTTCCAAACCATGTAGAGGTGGTACGGTAATACCTTGCACAAAGGAACCTAAATATTGAACACGATATTGAAGCCCAGCATAGGTAAACTTTGGCGCATTATGCGCTCGATAAAAAGTCATTAACTCATTAGGACTAATGCGCACAACCCCTTCAATATTATTGAGCGGAATGGCATAAGCATCATCACCAACGCGAACCATTAGGGCACGCGTGATCGCAACGGTAAAGGGTAACCGAATGGTAAATTGTGTACCGACACCCAAAGCAGAATGAATCTTCATACTGCCACCCAGCTGTTTAATTTCGCTGTAAACCACATCCATACCAACGCCACGCCCAGAAATTTGCGTTACTTTCTCGGCGGTAGAAAAACCGGGTTTAAATACAAATTGCAAAATATCGTTTTCTGATAACGCTGCATCAGCCTTCATGAGTCCACGCGCAATAGCTTGGCGCTTAATCGACTCCAACTGCATACCGCGACCATCATCAGATAAGCGCAGCACCACCTCTCCACCTTCTCGGGCCAACAGTAAAGTAATGCGGCCTTCCACCGACTTACCTGCAGCCAACCGTTCTGCGGGCATTTCTATACCGTGATCAACGGAATTACGCAACATATGCTCTAATGGCGCGACCATACGATCTAAAACCTTGCGATCCATTTCACTGTCAGCATTAACCACTTCCAGGTTCACTTGTTTTTGCAACTCATCACTTAATTGTCTAACCATGCGACGTAAGCGCGGCAACATACGTCCAAATGGCACCAACTGTGCGCGCATTAACCCCTCTTGCAATTGGGTATTAATACGAGACTGCTGCATCAACAAACTTTCTGTATCACGAATATTATTGGATAAAGTATCTTTGAGATCTGCAATATCACTGGCCGATTCTGCTAATGAGCGTGACAATTGATGCAACATCGAATAACGATCCATTTCTAAAGGATCAAACTCTTCATCACCACTAAGCTGACTTTCAAATCGGTAAGCCATATGCGCTTCAGTCTGTAAGTCCAGACGTCGCAACAAGTCGGTAACGCGCGCAATGGTACTGGTTAAATCATTTAGCGTGAACGCGAAGCTCCTAACTTGTGTTTCAATCCGACCAGACGAAATGGTGGTTTCACCAGCCAGGTTCACCAACTTCTCTAACAATACACCCTGCACTTTCACCATTTCTTGCTCAGCACGATCATTATGACGTGTTATGTACGCCAGTTTTCGGCCTTTAACTGGCGGCGCAAAAGGTACTTCTTTAAATTGAGACTCATTAGACGCTACGGACCCCTTATTTACTTGATCAGGTGACGACGACGGCGAATTAACAATCAAGCCTTTTGTTGCAGGTAAAATAGCTGTAGAGAAAACCGAGTTAGATTCAATTACAGTCTCTTCCTCAGAATCAGGTATATGACTCAAAACAACATTCGGTTCTTGATTCGGTTCTTGCAAAACAACAGCAGGTTCATGAACGGATTTAACTTCAGTTGCAGGCAATACGGCTGAAGCAAGTTGTTGAGCATAAGCTTCTGGCCCTAATTCATACGCTAACTTTAATGTTATTAAAGCCTGCTCGACAGCATTATAACGTTGCTGCGCTTGGCGAAAAAAATGTGCGTCGTGCGCTGCCTGTTGATCTAAAAAACTCTCAAAATCATGAGCCAGATCACCCAACTGACTCAAGCCAGCTAGTCGTGCGCTGCCTTTCAAGGTATGCAAAACGCGCTGCATTTCTTGAAGGTGCTTGGTATTACTCGGCTCGTTTGACCATTCATGCAAAGATTGATCAAGGCTTTCCAATAACTCATTTACTTCTTCATGAAAAATATCAAAAATATCTTTATCAAATCCAGGAGCAAATAGCCAAGCTAAATCAGCAGAAAAATCCACTGGAATCGCACTAGGCTCCTCCAGCGCCGCTCGTGATGAATTAACAGCTAATTCTACTTGAGGAAAAACCGCAGCAGGCACTTTCTCTTCAAGCAACGGTTCGACTTCTAACTTTACGAGCGAACCCTCTCCCGAACTTAAAAATAACACGGGTTTCGTTTCTTGATAATTTGGCTGCTCAACATCGACAGGATCAGCATCATGAGAATTCTGAAGCGCCTTGTTATAAGCACCGCTCATAAAATAACTTATTTTCTGTAGTAAATTTTGCGGAATAGGTGTTGGCAGCTTATTCAGTAGCTGCTTTAACATTATCGATAACTGATGCTGACAATCTTGCAATAACATAGAAAGTTCGGTCGAAAAAAAAACTCGATCATCACAAATTGCCTCATAAAAAATTTCAAGATGCTCAGAAAATTGTGCGAACTCCATTAGGCCAGAAATTCTAGCGCCACCCTTTAATGTATGTAGTTCACGCTGTAATTCCTCTACTTTTAATAGGTTATTATGATCAATCAGCCAATCGTTTAATAAGCTACCAAGTCCTACAATAATATCAGAGGCTTCTTCAATAAAAATTTCAAACAATTCACCTTCAGTAAAATTATTAGCCGCTTGCAGCGGTTGCGCATCAATCGACTGATTCGATGCGATTGATTCAGCTACCGCAAGCTCATCTTGCAGATCGGTGCCCACACGCTGCCCACTAACCAGCATAGCGATCACATCATTTTGACGACTTGCAAAAACTTTTAAATGTAACATCACGTCATCAGGCAAAATTAATGATTGTCCTGCAGCCAACGCATCCAATAAATCAAGTAGACTGATATGTCCCTCTTGCAGCCAATGAAAAATACCCGCATCGACAACGGCTTGCTGCTGCAAGCGGCCATGGCACTGCTCAAGAAGGTTACACAAACCAGCTATTTGCGGCTGCTGATCCGCCAAAGCTTTTTCAGCTACATTTTTTAAAGCACGGCGCATAGATTGAGAAGCAAGCAAGTGCTCAAAAGGATTATTCTGTAATTGTAATAACAACGATTCTGAATTTTGTAATAAGTCAATATCCTGAGGTAATAACTGAGCGTGCAACGATGTTCTAGGCACTTCGAAATGCAACTGGTCTAAATCAAACTCCAGCGAATCAACTGAAAAATACTGTTTATAAAAACCCAATAATCGTGTTATCAAAGACGCGTGATCAGCAACTTCTGAATTCGGCGTGTGCAGCAACTGCGGTAAGACATTTCGAATATTCGTGGAGAAATCAGATAAGTATAGTTGCACTGCCCAAGGCAAAGGCAACCGCAGCATATCCAGGCCTTTAATTAAACGCTCAGTTGGGGCCACTAATGAAGTAACACCCACAACGTTAGCCATGGAAGCACTACCTTTTAAAGTATGTAATGCACGCAACAAGCTTTCACTATTTTCTCCAAATTCCTCGATGTTTGTCAGATAACTTTCAATAACATACAAATGAGATAAAGCTTCTTCACCAAATATTTTTAGCAGCATTTGATCAGGCTGGCTGGGCTTCTCCAAGGCATATTCGGGAATGGCATCATACCCATCCACTTGCGAATGCTTAGCGTCATCCACAAAGTTAATATTTTTAGTAGTGCCTTCATTTTGGATCATATGTGCAACTGAGCTTGCCTCAGATCGCACTGATTTCGGTGCCGACTGCTGCACGGTATCGGCCATTTGTGCGGCATCTGAACGGTCCGTTTCTGTCTGTTGCGTCGAAGTCAATAACGGCTCTACTGACAAATGTCGCAGTTGAGCTTGAAGTTTGTGTATATCAACACTAGGAGACTGGCGATGCTGAAAATCATTCAACAGCGGAGGGATACTTTGAACAACCCAATGAACAGTCCGAATAATTTCAGGCGTAACCCGAATGGTGCGATCAATTAACCGATTCATCAAGTTTTCAGCACACCAAGCAACTTCACCCAATGTCACCGCGCCAACCATACGGCCGCTGCCTTTTAAAGAGTGAAAGCCACGGCGCATTTCCTTCATCGCCACCGCATCAATGTGGGACTCTTGCCATCGAAGGAAATAGGTATCTAGTGTTTCCAGAATCTCGCCGACTTCTTCAACAAAAATGTCGATAACTTCATCATCAATCATATTAATTTCAGAAAACGCAGAAGCAATTTCTACAGTTGGCTCTTCTGTAGTTGGCTCTTCTGTAGTTAATTCTTCTGTAGTTAATTCTTCTGCAGTATTTTTTTCTACAACCGAAACCTCAAGTAGTTTAATAGCAAGCAATTTCTGCCGCACTACTTCTAATATTTTATTCCCAGCTTCTTGATTTAACGGGGCGCACTCCAAATAATAATCAATACCCGCAATAACATCCGCCAAGGCTTCCCATTGTGCTGGAAGTTGATTATCAGACCGAACCAACTGCTGATCTACATAATCCAAACATTCCCTAACCAACTGCGCACATACTGATAAATCCATGATCAACAATGCGCCAATTATCCGCAGGAACTGCTCAGGTACAAGCGCCAAAGTCGATACCTGCGCTTGACCATTCACCACCATCACAATCGTTTCTTTGATCAATTGCAATTCTACGCGGCAAGCATTGAATGCTTCAGATCGAGCTGATTGCAACACTTGATCAAACATATCGATACGAACCGTCATCGATAAAGGCGACGCTTGGGTTAGATGCTGCAACACACCCTGAATTTTTAAAATATCATCAGCAAAACCATCCAATTGCTCGGCCGTTAAACAAGAACCATCTGAGACGGTCTGCTCAATAATTGTCTGCAAGTTCTGCACTTTATTCTGCAACTCAGGCTGATGCAATGCACTCAGCACCTCAACCAACTCCAAACAAGCTAAACCACAAGGCTGAAGCGCTGAGTGCTTCTGTTGCTCTGTTTCCAAAAATGATTCAATAGACGCCTTTAAGACCTGCAATGCTCCACCAATGACCTGAGCAGCGTTAGCCATGACCGCTTTATCTATCGGCATGATGCCAGTATTAGTTGAAGATACGCTCAACTGGTCTCTACCTAACTGATATCGCTGTTTGATTTCAGCAATATCGGTTGCCATCAGTGGATGATCACTCATCCGCTCCAACAATTTCGCAAACATCTCGTCCACTAAAAGCTGATTCGATGTTAACGACGCCTGATGAAAAAATGATTTTATTAATTCATCCAACTGAGTTAACAAAAGCCGATCACCTTCAGCAAGTAACTTAGCATCTAACGAATCAATCCATCTCGCACTCAATTGGCATAGAGCAACCAACATTGGTGAAACAGTTGCTGACAAATTCTCTAACCGCGTAAGCGCTTTCCCAAGAAAGGCAATGCTCTCGCCTAATTTTTCCTGCCGAAAAACATTCAACAGTGCAAAATGAAATAACTGATGGATTTTTTTTAACAAGCCCGGCAACGCATCGGGTAAATTGGATTCATCTGGCAGTGCAGTAATTTTTTTAAGTTCACGCAGCACGGGATCAATCGCTTTCTGCATCGCTTCGTCTGTCTGCTGTGCTTGCGGCAAAAATATCGACAAATGTCGTATCGCTCGCAACAGCACAGCAAGACTAACATTAGAAAACTCAATGTTTTTGCTCAAAAACCCCTGCGCAACTTGTTCTATGACCGCTGCAAAATCAGCCAACACAGAAAAACCTATCATCTGCAAGGTGCCCTGCACTTGATGCACACAGGTCACGCACTGACGCATCGCCGTAACATCATTTTGCTCAATAAATATTTGCAGCGATTTATCACACTGCAGCAAGGTCTGTTCGATTTCACGCTGAACCCATTCTAGGCCCATATAATCTCGGATCATAACCAAGCGCCAGACAAGGATGAAGTTAAATTAGACGGCTTTGATCTGGCAATTTGAACCCAGATACCGAGGTTCGCATTTGTACCGCCAAATCTGCTAAATGCCCGATAGAACTCGCCGTAACCGAAGTACCGGCTGACGTTTGTGAAGTAATTTCTTGAATCACGTTCATCGTATTGGAAATTTGACCTGCAGAGGCTGCTTGCTGACGTGCCGCATTGGAAATATTTTGAATCAAGTTTGCTAAATTACTCGAAACATTTTCAATTTCTTCTAGTGCTACACCGGCGTCCTGCGCTAGATTCGCGCCATTCACCACCTGCGTTGTCGTTTGTTCCATCGAAATTACTGCTTCATGCGTATCATTTTGAATGGTTTTTACCAAGGCTTCGATTTGCTTAGTCGCCGCAGATGCCCGCTCAGCTAAACGCTGAACTTCATCGGCAACTACTGCAAAACCGCGACCAGCATCACCCGCCATAGAGGCTTGAATCGCCGCGTTCAAAGCCAGAATATTGGTTTGATCGGCGATATCATTAATCAACGACACGATATCACCAATTTCTTGTGATGACTCACCCAAACGTTTCATACGTTTAGACGTATCTTGAATCTGTTCACGAATAGTATCCATGCCACGAATAGTCGCTTGAACAACATCAGAACCTTTTTTGGCAATACTCACTGAGCGCTCCGCCACCGCAGAAGATTCATAAGCATTGGCAGACACTTGATCGATCGACAACGCCATTTCAGTAATGGCGGCCGAAGCACCAGCGATTTCCTGCGCTTGATGATCGGACGCGTCTGCTAATGCTTTTGCCGTATTTTGTGTTGCTTCAGCCGCAGACGAAACCTGCACGGCGGTTTGATTAATGGTCGATACTAAACTGCGCAGTTGATCGATGGTGAAATTAATGGAATCCGCGATCGCTCCTGTGAAGTCTTCAGTAACCGTCGTTTCCACCGTTAAATCACCATCCGCTAAATCACCCAATTCATCGAGCAAACGTAAAATGGCTTTTTGATTGCGTTGATTGGCCTGCTCTTCAGCAAGTCGCACACTCGCTTCAGCATCTAATAACGCTTTTGCTTGACTAGTGGATCGATTGAACATCAGGATCAAAGTCACCACAGAAACTGCCGCCAAAACCAAGCCCAGTAGCAACAACCAAGGACTTCCGGTTTTGTTTTTCTGCATCAGAATTGTCAACTCGGCTAACAAGGCTTGCGTGTTATCCGGAATATCACGCCCCACTTGCTTAACCCTCAGCATGTCATTAATTAAGGGCAGCAGCTCACTCCATACCGCTTGCAAACCTTGCACTAATTTATAATTGTCATTGAGTAATTGACGTGTTGTTGACTCTGAACCTAAAGCGCTCGTCTGCAATTGATCAGACAATACGGATCTCATACTTTGTAGATCGCGTTCAAACGCATTAGCATCTTGCAATAAGTTTGATTGCACATTTGACACATCGGCCAACATAAACAACAAATGATCGACCAACAACAATTGGTGTTCGTTAATAGTGCGCGGCACACCTGAAGTGCTAGGCGCGAATGTCAGCAACTCCCGAGTATTTTTTTGGATTTTTAATAATGATTTCTTCGCAATGTCGGCCTGCGCCTGGAAGGTAGTAACTGATTGCATTTTACTTGTGATTTTCTGACTTTGTTCAGCTACCCCAGACCAAATAGTATTCGCCCTTTCAGACGATTGCGCCGAAATTGAGCCGCTACGAAATTGCCGCCATTTATTTTGAAATTGCTGCTGAGCTTGCTGAAAATCAGCAATACCTTTCGAATCCCCTTGCATTGCGATCTGAGCACCAATAGCAATTTGCTGTGATAACAACCGCAATTCCGCCAATTGATTATAAGTATCCCGTTGACTGCTGTTATTTTGATATATCCAAAAAAGCACTAACAAGGTCAAAACAATGCAGGTCGCTAACACGACAACATACTTGGCTGCTGTAGACACCTGCATGGTGGGCACATCAGATAGTTGCTGACTTTTTTTCACGCCAGCTTTATTGGACGACATAGCTAACTCCCGCTCTTCTTCCTGAAACGCATTATCTCTTCTTAAAACGCATTGTCCTTTCTTACTATGGTGACCATGTCGATATTGATACTAGTACAACCAACAAAGTTCATTAAAGTTCGAACAAGCTCAAATAGCTAATTTCATAAAACGTTGATCACCTAATAATTTAAATGGACTAAAAATCGGCCAGACCTGCTGACCTTGCTGATACGAGCCAATAACAGCAGGTAAAAAGACATCTGGCACATCGACAACACGATTTCGATAAGAGTCCGCAGCAAAATGCTGCATACCCAACACATCATCTACAATTAAACCGGTATAAATATCACCCGCCTCAATCACCAACAACCGCTTTAATTTTGTAGAAACTCCGACTCTTTCGCCCACAAAAAAACCCAGCAAATCGATAATCGGTAATAAACGACCACGCACGTTGGCAATACCTTTAATCCATCCACCCACACCTGGCACAGGAGTTATGCGCGGCATATTCAATATTTCAGCAACCTCATCCATCGGCGCAACAAAACGAGTGCCATTTAAAATAAAACCAACGCTCGACCAAATTTCTAAGATTTTTTCTTCCACAGGTAGCTGATGCAATGCCGCTCGACATTGTTGCTGAATATCAACTAAGCGCAAAAAGGGGTGGCGAGAGCTTGCCATGACAACGTCCTGTAAAAATCACTGTTGATCTTTTTCTATCGATTTTTTGGTGGCATCCGAAATCAGTTTTCGAATAGCCTTCATTAATAAAACTTCATCTACCGGTTTGGTGAGATACCCTTTAGCACCTTGACGGCAAGCCCAGACTTGATCGGCTTCTTGGTCTTTGGTGGTCACGACGATAACGGGGATATGAGCGGTTCGTGGAGCCCGTGATAACTGACGCGTCGCTTGAAAGCCATTCAAGCCAGGCATGACCACATCCATCAGTACCACATCGGGCTGCTGCTGTTCGGCAATGACCAAGCCTTCAGCTGCATTATTAGATTGCAACACCGTAAAGCCATTTTTTTCTAACATGGCTTTAAACTGATAGGTTTCCGTTGGAGAATCATCAATAATCAATACACAAGCCATAACCGCCTATTCCTTTGTTTTAAACTTGATATTTGCTGCTGGCCATCAATCCATATTGACTACCCAAATAAAGTTAACTAACGAGCTGCTTAATCGCTCCGATAAGTTCATCTTTACTAAAGGGCTTCGTCAAGTATTGATTGGAACCGACGATTCTTCCTTTAGCCTTATCAAACAAGCCATCTTTACTCGACAACATCACAACAGGAATAGCCTGAAAAGCCTTGTTATTTTTAATCAGGGCACACGTCTGGTAACCATCTAATCGTGGCATCATGATATCGACAAAAATAATATTGGGATGGTTATCCGCAATCTTGGCAAGCGCATCAAAACCATCAATCGCAGTGATCACCGTGCACCCGATTTTATTTAACAAGCTCTCTGCAGTACGGCGAATGGTTTTGCTATCATCAATGATCATCACTTTCAAATTTTCAAATGTTTCTTCCATGGAGTTCTGCCTTGTTTAGCTTATTGAAGCCAAGATAAGGATGCCTTGGCTTTATTACCATCCTACTAGTTATAATCTGAGTTGATGCAACACGCAAACGTACATGTTCAGGTTTTCTGCGCATAAGTGTAGTCTCTTAATTGGCGCTTGCTGCAGCATTATCGGTTGCAGCTCAAGAGTAAATCGTGACTGTATCGCCAAAATTTAATCGAAAAGAGGTTGTTGTTATGACTTTAAATATCGGCGTGATCATGGATCCCTTGCAATCCATCGATTACAAAAAAGACAGCACACTCGCAATGCTATGGGAAGCACAAGACAGAGGATGGAATATCTATTACACACAGCCCCATGATCTTTTCTATCGTGATGGCAAAGTCATGGCCAGATTACAAAAGCTTATTACGCAACGAAACACATCAAGCTGGTATCAATTAGGTGCTATCGAAACGTTAAAATTGGAAACTCTCGACATTGTGCTGATGCGCAAAGATCCACCGTTTAACATGAATTACATCTACTGCACCTACCTACTGGAATTAGCACAACAGCAAGGTACTTTTATTGTGAATAACCCAGTGGCTCTGCGCAACTGCAATGAGAAACTGTTTGCATTACAGGCACCCCAACTTTGTCCAGCAACTTTAGTGTCCAGTCAATTCGAGAACATCCAACTTTTTCAACAGCATCAAATTCAACAAAAACATGGCGATATCATCCTTAAACCAATTGATGGTATGGGTGGCCAAGGCGTATTTAAAATTAATGCTGACGGCCAAAATTTAGCCGCTTGCGTAGAGCTCCTAACTCATCGAGGAACCACACCAATCATCGCGCAACAATACATAGCCGCCATCAAAGATGGCGACAAACGCATTTTGCTCATTAATGGCGAACCTGTTCCTTATGCTTTAGCCCGCATTCCGCACATCGACGCGGTACGCGGTAACCTGGCTGCTGGGGGTCGCGCCGAGGGTCGCCCCCTCACTGAGCGTGATCGGAGTATCTGTCTACAACTAAAACCATTATTACAACAAGCTGGTATTTTATTTGCCGGCATAGATGTTATCGGGGATTACCTCACCGAAATTAACATCACCAGTCCAACCTGTATTCGGCAATTGGATACCCAATTTGACCTGAATATCAGCGCCCAACTGCTAGACTGCATTGCAGAACAGTGGGCACATGCTCATCAACCTTCCGTTATCACCGACAGTAGGCTCATATAGTGTCCGATTACGCATCACCCACCCCATCAGGCTTAAACCAAGAACGCTTTCAGTTCTGCTTATTTATCGCACTACTGTTGCACGCATTATTCATTTTTGGCGTCGGCTTTAATCAGCCACAAGCCTCATCCAAACAAGCCTCTTTAGAAGTGACAATGGCGATCTACAATAGTGAGCAACCACCTGAAAAAGCAGATTTCGTTGCACAAGCCAATCAACTAGGCAGCGGCTCACTAGATGAAGCCGCATTACCCAGCACCACAGAGCTTGCCGATTTTCATAGTAATCAAATTCAGGAAGTCACACCCGAAGTTTCCAAAACACAAAACCAACAGGTTGCAAAAAAAACCGCCATCAGTGCACAAGCGCCTTCACCGCTTGTTGTGCATGAAAAAGAGCTGGTTGATCTTACAGAACAAGAGGAGTTAACTCATCAGGAAAGCACTTCGTTACTAGAGCGCAACTTGGAAATTGCCAGCCTAGAGGCACGCCTAGCACAAAAAAAACAACTTTATGCCAAACGACCGCGTAAAAAACAATTAACCGCCGCCTCTACCCAACAAGCAGATGACGCCGCTTATCTGGATAGTTGGCGCACACGTATTGAAACCGTTGGCAATCAGGATTACGAAACACTGGGCATCGATAGCTTGTACGGGGAACTACGCTTGCTGGTCGCCTTAAATGCCGACGGCACCATTCATCAAATTAAATTACTGAAAAGCTCCGGTCACAAAGTAGTGGACGATGCCGCGATTAAAATCGTACGTAAAGCGGCGCCTTTTGATGCATTTCCACCCGAAATCAGAAAAGCTACCGATATTTTAGAAATTATTCGCACCTGGAAATTTGAAAAAGGCCACTATTTATCCAGCTTTTAAGGCAACGCCTGTTTTCGACATCGCCCCTATTCGATGTTCATATTTTTATATGGCGGCTATTATTTATTGAATGGTCATGAACATGTATAAACAAATTCGAGTTTTTTCAAGTCGAACGTTAGACGCATCGACAAAAGAACAAACATCGACGCCAACATCACCCACATCACTTGGACAAAGTAAAAGCGAGTGTTTTTTGTGATTTCCCAGCAAACTTTGTTTTGTTGGATCAATGCATTGCACTAACACATGATCCACTGAATCCATAACATCCATTTCTTCATGCACAGAATCAGTTGAAGCCTCATCAGAAAACAGCTGGGGATATTCGAAAAAGCACGCCAAATCTTCCCTATTGTTTTGTGTAACCTTTGAATCGCATGCAAAAAAATTGTTAACTGGATCTCTCATATCAGCCGCAACGCGGCGTGCTCTTGTTGTAATGGGCGAACTTGCAATAGGCGAACTTATTGTAGGAACAGTTGCTGTAGGCGAAGGGGTAATAGAAGCAAGCGTACCTCTAGTATTGACATACGTCAGTCGATTAGGACATGAATTACCCTGGATACTAGGGTGAATTGGAGATTGGAGACTATTCATAATGGCAGACCGATTTAGGAGATTAGTTTTATTGCTGATAAGCTAGGCTTGATTTTTAATGCGAAACTGTATCTATTAACAAAGGGTTTTACCGTTTTTTTTTGTAACTCTATCGTCAGGCACTAGATCACTGCCCTGTGGCTACCCCTTAATTTTGAGTTGCGCTCATTTTCGATTCTCGCGATACTATCGAAATGATCAATATGCCCAACAATGCTCAATCAGTTTTAATCACCAATCCTATTTTTTCTACCGGATTACAAGGGCAGTTGCTGATTGCCATGCCTAACATGAGCGACGCCCGCTTCAATCAAAGTTTAATGTTAATCTGCCACCACGATAACGATGGCGCTTTAGGACTGGTACTGAATCAGATTACCGATTTAACCGTACAAGATTTATGTGTTCAAATGGATATCAACCACACTAAACACTCATTATTACAAGCTCCGGTACATCTTGGCGGCCCAATGGATACTCATCGCGGTTTTTTATTACATGCTGATTTACCCGATTCACATCACATCGATTCATGGCAACATAGTCTGCCTATCGTTACTGGATCGGGACAAACACTGCACCTCACCACTTCGTTAGATATTTTACAAGCGATTGCACAAGGCCAAGGACCTGAACACTTTATTTTTGCATTAGGCTACGCTGGCTGGTCTGCAGGTCAATTAGAACAAGAGTTAGCCGCCAATGTTTGGCTCACCATCAATGCCGATTCGCGTTTACTTTTCAATACTTCGATTGAACTACGCTGGCAACAAGCCTTTCAGTCGCTCGGCTTGTCACTCGCCAATTTTTGCCCCGCTGCAGGACATGCATAATAACCTGTGTCTAGCTTACGCGTTTTAGGTTTTGATTTCGGCACACGCATGATCGGCGTAGCCTTTGGGCAATCTATTACCGGAACCGCACAACCCTTAACAGTACTGATCAACAATTCGCAGCAACCCTTATGGCGACAAATTGAACCCCTCATTCTCAACTGGCAACCAACTCATCTATTGGTTGGTTTGCCCACCAATATGGATGACAGTCCCAGCGCAATAACACAACTCACTGAACAATTCATTCAACACCTTCGCAATCACTGTGATCTTGAAATCGTCGCCATTGATGAACGCTTATCAACACGTGCCGTGTACTGGCAAAATGATCAAACAATAAAACCCGAGCGCAGTCGTAAAAAACGCGTTACGCGCAGCATTGATGCCCAAGCGGCAGCAATTTTAATTGAAGACTGGTTTCAAACAAATCCTTCGAGCAACTGAGCGGCTGCTCGTCTACGCTTACAAAATCCAAACGTTTAATCGACTGCATTTTTATTTCAGCATCTTAATTTTACTACAGAGTTGTGAGTTGCCAGGATGGCCATGAGCAGTTTGACATCATCGTGGATGCAAAAAGCACAATCCATGTTTCCCACTCAGATCGCGAGTTTACAAGGCGTATTTGGGAAACTGCACACCGCCCCCACACAATTGGGTATTGAAATCACCCCTAAAGTCATTACGGTAGCGCAAGTCAATCAACATCAACCTGGTAACCTAGAACTGGAATACACACAAAGTTTTTATGGTAGTGATTTTTCTGAACGACAGCATGCATTCGCCGAATTCATGCTGGATAAAAAAATGAAAAAAAATCAAGTTAACCTTGTATTACACCCAGCCTACTACCGGTTACTACTAGTCGATGCGCCCAATGTACCCGATGAAGAATTACGCGACGCCATGCTTTGGCGTGTTAAAGACTTGATTAGTGAACCCATTGATAAAGTTGTACTCGATATTATCCGCTTACCAAAAGACGCCTATGAAGGCCGCATGAATATGTTGTATGTAGCGGTCGCGCCACGCCTACATTTGGACCTATTTGTTGAAATGCTACTGAGCCTAGATTTACGACCAAACTGGATTGATATATCCGAACTTTCTCTCCGAAACATAGTAGTTAAACTAGCTGGTAATCGTTCGTGCGCGGTGGTATGCATTAAAGATCAAGGCAGCTTTGTCAGCGTCATCGCCCAACAACAGCTGTATTTAACACGCAATATTGACGTCAATATTGAAACCTTGCATGAAATTGCGAACGCAAGCGAGGCACATGTTGAACAATTGGTGATGGATGTACAACGTTCACTCGACTATTACGAAAGCCAGCTGGGCAAAGGTAGCATTGAACAATTGCTATTTTGTCCAGCGACCAGCCGAGGCGTCGAAAAAAGCATTGAGTATTTAGCCAAAAATTTGAGTTGCCCAGTAATGCTGATGGATATTTTACAGTTCATTAAATCTCCAACTGAATTAAGCCTACCCGAACAAGCCCAAGCTTTATCAGCAATTGGTGCAGGCATGAGGGGCTTATGATTTTACAAAACATCAATCTATTGCCCGATAGTTACATCGAAAAAAAAATACCCTTCAGTGGCATGCAGGTTCTGCAACTGAATATAGGCCTGTTCTTGATACTAAGTCTATTGATCCTGGGACAATATTGGTCATTATACAAATTACAAAAAAAATCGGTTGTGTTGACGATCAGCGAACAAAACGCTAAAAGCCAACTCGAACAATTTATTAGCTCACATAAAAAACCAGAAATTGACAACACCATACAAGAGAAAATCAGTACGATTAAATCAACACTGGAACAAAACAAACAACTCAATACGCAGATGAGTCATTTGCTCTCTGACCAACAACAAGGATTTTCAGTGTACTTAGAAGCGCTAGCAGCGCAGCACGTTGAGGGAATCTGGTTGAGCGCTATCGATATTGCCGATGATGGCAAACGACTGATCCTACACGGCAGCACCATTGAACCCAGCCGAGTACCTGAGTATCTGGAAAATCTAAAACAAGAAATAATTTTTCAAGGACGGGTTTTTGACGACATTTCATTTGATCGCGACACCCAAGACACAAAACTGGTTAATTTTGTCTTGACCATTGGAAAATCTGATACAAAGGTGGCTGAAAAATGAAAAGCCCAACTATTTTAACACCTGTATTGGCAATGATTAATCAGCGTCCACAACGCGAAAGAATGATGATACTGCTAACATCCCTAACCTGTGTGCTCATGAGCGGCATGCAAGGCATCGATATTTTAGGAAAAAAAATAAAACTGATGAACAATACGGTTACAGAAAAGTCCGAATCCATTAGCAAACTCAACACCGAACTCAGCACACTACAAATCGAATACAGCATAGACCCCAATAGCAACTTAAAACAACAGCAAACACAGCTACAAAGCGATTTTGATAAAACAGAAAAAGAATTAGAGTTAATGATGAATTCGCTTGTTGAACCCAAAAAAATGGTCAAGGTCATTCGTGATTTATTCATAAACCAAACCGAGTTGCGATTATTGCAGTTAAAAAACTTGCCCCCTAAATTATTAACAACAGAATCTTTATTACCAGAAAATACAGTAACAACAGAAAAAAAAGGCGCCCCTGAACTCTATCGTCATGCATTATTGATTAGTTTTGAAGGAAATTTTTTTAGTGTCGTGACTTATTTAAAAAAATTAGAAACACTGAAGTGGCGATTTTATTGGAAATCCATTGATTATCAGGTTAGCGAATACCCAAATGCTAAAATCACCTTAGAACTCCATACCTTTAGCCGTGAAAAAGGAGTATTAGGTGTTTAAAAAAATTCTGGCTTTTAAAAAATACAGCGGGGGCTTATTGCTATTACTACTCACCGCATTGCCATTAATCGCAGCAGAAGGCAATGATCCAACTCGCCCAATGACATCCCAAGTAGCCACGAGCATAACTGGTGACCCAAGTGATAAAGAAACCACAGATACCGCGGAAAAACCACTACGGCTATATCAAATCATTCAAAGTAAGCATGGTAACAAAGCCCTGATCAACGGGAAGATGCTGCAAGTAAACGACAAGATTAAAAATTATACCGTTAGCAAAATTGATGCTTACGAAGTGAGTTTACTAGACGATATAAGCAAAAATAACTTGGTGATATCAATTTTCAATCAAAAAGAATTATCTTCGCCACCACCCGCTGGCTCATCCAATAACACCAAAAAAAACAATACATCAACCGCTGACACCGATGCCTCATCTAATAAAAAAGCCACCGCTGATGTTATGAACGATACGCTGTTAAAAGCAACATCTTCTGCAGTGTTGCCACCAGAAGCAGCTATTCTTAATGCACTGGACATTAATAAAATTAATCTCGATCAATTGCTAAAACCATTGCAAGGAAGCAAGCCGTGATGGCATTTTTATTGTCACTTCATTTCTTATATAAAACCCACTTACGCAATTTAGCACGCGTATTATTGGGCTGGCTTAGTTTTGGCCTCCTTTGCTTAACCTTAAGCAGCTGTCAAAGCAAACCCATTAACGAACCCACAGTGCCACAATTGGTCGATGTCACCATGACCAAAGCTTTACAGGATCAAATTAAAAAACCCTCACCCGCTACTGCTAATTTGGAAAAATTACCCACAATAGAAACCAAACCCGCAACCAAAGCAGAAACTTACGACATAGCTGCCAATGATGTACCAGCACGTGATTTTTTCTTAAGCTTGGTGCAAGAGATGAATACCAACATCATTGTACATCCCGAGGTAACCGGCACTTTATCCATCAATTTGAAAGAAGTGACTTTAGCCGAGATCATGGAAACCGCCGAAACCATGTATGATCTGCATATTGATCATAAAGGCAATACCTATTACATCTACCCAGCACAACTGAGCACGCGAATTTATAAACTGGATTATCTCAACGTCAAGCGCACTGGATCCTCTTCAATGAGCGTATCCAGCGGTCAAATATCTTCTAGCGGGTCGAGCTCAAGCAGCAGCTCAAGCAGTAAAAGCGGCAGCAGCTCAGGCGGTAGTAGCACGAGCGGCACCGAAATAACCACTGAATCCGAAGTCGATTTTTGGGGAGATTTGAAAACCACACTGGTCTCGATGATTGGTAGCGAAGAAGGAAAAGAAGTCATTATTAATCCACAAACTGGCCTGGTTGCCATTAAAGCACAGTCAAAAGACCATGCTGCAATCGCTGCATTTCTCGATAACATGCAATCTAGTCTTGGTAAACAAGTGGTAATAGAAGCCAAAATTTTAGAAGTTGAGCTGAATCAAGGATTTCAAAGTGGAATTAATTGGCAAGCTGTTGGCAAACCGAGTGGCAATCCCATTTCTGCAACACTAACTGGGCAGACTGTTAATGGTGGAGATATCAACGGGCTATTTAAAATTGATTTAGCGCTGGGTGATTTCACCAGCATTATCAGCTTACTTGAAACTCAGGGCGATGTACGCGTGCTCTCTAGTCCACGCATTTCGACCGTCAATAATCAAAAAGCCGTGATTAAAGTCGGCCAAGACGAATTTTTCGTCACTAATGTTAAAAAAAGTACCGAAACAACCTCCAGTTCAAGTTCAACCCCAACCACCCCGAGCATTCCAGAAGTTGAACTTACGCCATTTTTTTCCGGCATTGCCTTGGATGTCACACCACAAATTAGCGATGCTAATGAAGTCATTTTGCATGTTCACCCCACCGTCAGTGAAGTTTCTGAAAAAACTAAAGTAGTCGACCTTGGCAAAGATGCAGTTTTATCTTTACCGCTTGCCGTGAGCAGTATTCGCGAAACAGATAGCATTGTAAAAGCCGAAAACAATCAAGTCGTCATCGTTGGTGGATTATTAAAAAGCACAGAGAAAAAACAAAACGCCAATATTCCTTGGATCGATAAAATTCCACTAGTTGGCAGCTTATTTAAACAACACAGCTTTATCGGCAAAAAAAGTGAACTCGTTATTTTGCTCAAACCACAGATCGTAAATCAATTCACATGGGCTGAGATGATTAAAGACAGTAATCACTATTTAGAGAATACCGAGCTCAATATCAAACCTTCCACCATGGTTTTTAAATAATTAGCTATTCAATAAATGGTTTTCGTAAAGTTAAGAGGCTCATGACATGGAATTTAAAAAACACCCTTCCGTCGGTGAAATTTTAATTCAACAAGGAGTCATCACCTAGGGCCAATTTTAACTGGCGGAAAGTCAAAAAAAAGCCACAGTCCGC
>JANNXD010000020.1:0-19790 GCA_031409375.1 Gammaproteobacteria bacterium
TAATAAAACCAGGGCTTCTAGCGAATAAATTCTATTTGTGCTTTTTCTTGGATCTGTTATTTCAGTCATGCAGCATGCGATTAACATTCAGACTCTCCTTTGGGCAAACGGCTAGTCTACGACGATTTCTTATCCACTCAACTTCAGGTCTACTTTTGATCAAATTGTGCTAGATAGCCCTGTCTAACGGGGCTTTCGGGTATTGTGATGCCGAAACTAGAGGATTTTTCGGTCACAGATAATGTTTTGATCAGTGCAGCCGCCCTAAATTTATCACAATTTCCTTTATTGAAAAATTTGGATTTTAACAACAATAAATTAACCGATCTGAATTTTTTAACCCATGTTGAGCATCCAGCGTTAATAGACATGGATTTTTCTCGGAATCTACTCACCGATATATCGGCGCTTTCAACAACGAAATTGGATGTGTTAGAGCAGCTCGATTTGTCTAGCAATGGATTAAGCAATTTAACGGGTTTAAGTGGCGCGAATTTGCCAATGTTAACGTTTCTGAGTATTGGACAAAATCCACTGTTGTCCTTAGCAGGCATTGAAGGTGCCACGTGGAATCAATTACAGCAATTGTACATTGATTCTAGTGTGTTGATGAATATTGCTGCTTTGAGTTCGTTAACGGCAAATAATTTGACCAGCCTCAGTGTTAACAATTCAGCCTTAATTGCTGTAGATTTTTCCCTATTTCAAAATCTACCCCAATTGACCGACTTAGAATTAAGCGGCAGTAAAATATCCAGTGTGCAGGGTTTAGGTTCTTTTGCTAATACTAAGTTGCAAACTTTAGATTTGTCCAATAATGCATTAACCAGCTTATCTGGGTTTGATGGCTTGGCGACTTCGCATTTAGATGAATTGCGTTTATCCTCTAACGCAATTACCGACGTGACCATTTTACAAAATCTGCTGAACTTAGATACGCTGGAGTTATATAGTGTTCCCAATAGTCTTTGTACACAGATTAACAGCTTAAAAATTTCTTTATTAACGACGAATATTTTCAGCTTCTGCTCAAGTTGATCACGAGAGATCTACTGATTTTTATCCAGGAGCTTTACCAATGCGGGCGCCAAATGCGGGTATTGAAAAAGATAATGCAGTTGCTGCAATTTTAGCGGCAAAACACGCTGCCCTTCTAACACTAAGGTTGCCCGCTCACCCAATAACCATTGCAAAGCGAACTTCGGGGCTGATAAAAAATGGGGGCGATGCAGCGCTTGCGCCAATGCCTGCACGAACTGCGCATTGGTTACCGGATTGGGGGCCGTCATATTAAAGGCGCCAGAAGCTTGTGGATCAGCCAATAATTTCAGCACCATCGCCACGTAATCATCAATATGAATCCAACTCATATATTGTTGGCCATCACCTAAGCGCGCGCCTAAGCCCAATTGAAATGGCAAACGCATTTTGGCTAACATGCCGCCCGTTGCGTGCAAAACCAAACCCGTACGCAAGCGACACACCCGCACACCCAAAGCTTCCGCATTAACCGCCGCATGTTCCCACGCCTGACAGAGCTCAGAACCAAAGTCTCCACCTGCAGAGGTGGTTTCATCGACAACGTTATTCGCCTGATGGCCGTAATAACCGATCGCAGAACCACTGAGCAACACGCGAGGGCGCACTTCACTTTGCTGCATACGCTTGACCAATTCCTCGGTTAAGCCCACACGACTATTCCAGAGTATTTTTTTTCGTGCTGGAGTCCAGCGCGCATCCACAATCGGTTCCCCTGCCAAGTTAATCACGGCGTCACAATGCTCTGGTTGCCATCGCGCCAATGAATTGATCGCCGCTACCGTTGCACCACATAGCACCGCGACTTGTTCAGGCCGACGACTCAACACAGTCAGCTGATGATTCTGCTTCAGCAGCGCAGTACATAGGGCACGGCCAATTAAACCCGTACCACCCGTTAAAAAAATTTGCATGCGGTTATCCCTGAATTAATGTGCAATCAATTTCGCTAATTGCTCAGTGGTAAAATCATCGACTTGAATGGCATCCCACACCGCTTGTTTGGCATCAGGGGCTGCTGCTAACACTTGCTGCATGGCAAACTCTACCTTGGCTAATGGATCTTGTAGATACTGGGGGCGATACACACCTGAAGTTAAACGCTCACGCACTTCACCGGGCTGGCAAATGGCATCGGTAATCGCTTGTTGCAAATCATCGGCTGGCGGTTTTAAACACAAACCCAATGGCAAAATCAACACGCGCAATAGCAAGCCAATACCAGCCACCGGATAATTGCTCAGCAAAGCATCCAACGCTTGTTGAATTTGCCATAAACAATATTGCATGGCGTAATGCAGCAAAGGCTCATCGCCTTTGGGGCAACCTTGATCTTGAAATTGCTTGAGCACAGCGGAACCCAAGTACAGATAACTAAAAACATCCGCCAACCGCGCTGATGTCCGCTCTTTAAATTTCAGCTTGCCGCCTAATAATCCCATGGTGACTTCTGCAGCCAAATAAAAGCTGGCCGAAAAGCGTGTGAGCTGTTGGTAATAGGGTTTTAATACCGAGTGCGTCTGTGGTGGACGTGACAACTTACCCTGCGTTAACCCGAGTAAAAATGAGCGCGCTGCCATCTGCAAATCAGTAACGACATGCTGACAAAATATACGATCAAACTCGAGCAAGCCTTCGGCTTCTGGTAAAGCGAGCGCCTGCATTTCTTTGAGAATAAAAGGATGACAACGCACACCACCCTGGCCAAAAATCATCAAGCTGCGCGTTAAAATATTCGCACCTTCCACCGTAATACTGATAGGAATGGCCGCGAACAAAGCAGCAAGATAATTTTGCGGACCGATGATTACGCCACGACCCGCGTGCACATCCATGGCGTTATTCACCACAATCCGCATTAATTCGGTATTGTGATATTTCAGGATTGCCGACGGCACCGACGGTTTTAAACCTTGATCAACCAGTGCCGCCGTTAGGGTTCGGCCAGCGTTCATTAGATAGGTTAAACCGGCAATTTTTGCTAAAGCTTCTTGCACGCCTTCGAACTTGGCTAACGGCACCTTAAACTGTTGCCGCACCAAGGCATAAGCACCAGTGGTGAAGGTAGCGAGTTTACCTGCGCCGGTACTTAACGCCGGCAATGAGATTGATCGGCCAATGGATAAGCAGTTCATCAGCATCCGCCAACCTTGACCAATACCGCCCCGTTCGCCGATCACATTTTCCAGCGGAATAAATACATCTTTGCCCCAAGTGGGGCCATTCATAAATGCGGCACCAATTGGCAAATGCCGCGAGCCAATGCGAATACCCGGCAGATCAGTAGGAATCAATGCGCAGGTCACGCCCAGCGTTTTGTCTTCATCCTGCCCACCCTCTCCACCTAATAAACCATCAGGTCTACTTAACAAACCATCGGGATCATAGGCTTTAAATGCTAAGCCCAGCAGTGAAGCGACGGGTGCCAGCGTGATATAACGTTTTTCCCAATTTAATTTTAAACCTAAGACTTGTTTGCCCTGCCACTGTCCATAACAGACCACACCCGTATCGGTTAAAGCGCCTGCATCGGAACCGGCTTCCGGACCGGTTAAAGCAAAACATGGCAACAGCTCACCACTGGCCAGTTTCGGTAAATACGCATCACGCTGACCCTGTGTGCCGTAATGCACCAACAGCTCACCTGGGCCTAATGAGTTGGGAACCATCACCGTCACCGCAGCGGAAATACTGCGCGTCGCAATTTTCATGACGACCTGCGAATGCGCTTGCGCCGAAAAACCCAAGCCACCATATTCACACGGAATCACCATGCCAAAAAAACGCTGCTCACGTAAAAACTGCCAGACGGCCGGCGGCAAATCCAAACTTTCCTGGGTAATCTGCCAATCATTTAACAAAGCACACAACTGCTCGGTGGGGCCATCAATAAAACTTTGCTCAGCGTCGGTAAAGGTCGGTTTTGGGATGCGCTTTAAGCGGTACCAATCGGGATTACCGCTGAACAACTCACCATCCCAACTAACATCACCGGCGTCCAAGGCTTGTTGTTCAGTGTCCGACAAGGTCGGCAATACACTTTTGTACCAACGCATCATGCGTGGCATCACCTTGGCTTGCCGAAAGCGCGGCAGAAATGCCAGCGCCACAATCATCAATAATAAAATCCAATACAGCACCAATAACAACGCAGGCGTGGACCATAACCAACTGGCACAAATCACGAACACACCCAATGCCAACGCCCAACTGAATGCAGACACGCCTTGGTATAACAACACCAGCGCAACCAAAGTGAAGGCGAAAAAAGAAAACATACACTGATCCTTAGTGAAACGGTGACAAGTTAGACCACTCGGCAAGGGTAAGGCATCTACACCCAGCTTTCAAATATCAATAACCGGATGAACCACACAATCTTATCCACAATTTCTGTGGATAAGATTGTGCAGAAGTATCCATTAATACTGACCCCACCGCCAACCAAGTCAATTCAATCAAGCCTTGCGAGACGACGTTTATGCGTTAGCTGTTAAATCGAACAAATTATAGCGCGTACTTTTTTGCGTGCTTTTTAAAGTACCGAAGCCATCGAATAACACTCGGTCGGCGTAAAATTGAAAAATAGCGGCTAGTGAGAAGTGGATACTTGATTGGCGGATTTGTTATCCAATAGCGGCAGTAATAAAAAAAATCGTGAAAAACTTGGAGCGGGAAACGAGACTCGAACTCGCGACCCCGACCTTGGCAAGGTCGTGCTCTACCAACTGAGCTATTCCCGCTTTTTGAAGAGGTGCGAATATTACCACAAAATTTCGGCGTGTAAAGCCGCTTTATTTCACGTCATTTGATACGATATGATTTTCTGGTTTTTAATATCGCTCTTTTTAACTGATGTTACGCAGTGCTTCAAAATAGTTGGGGCTGTCCGTTAATCCGATCAACACCTCCCCCTGCCAAGGCAATGTCATTAACTTAAGGCAATAGCGTTTAGGTGATCGGATTTTTTTCTAGCACGGAGTCTTCATAATGGCCGCAATCTTCACCATCACACCGTAGAGACAAGGCATGCCTTGTCTCTACATGCTGCGCCGAACAGAGTGGACTTAATCAGCCAACACTCAGAGAACCGTTGACTGCTCGCTTGTGCCTGGATCATTGCCCGGTGGATCCGCCAATTTCTGATTGTTTAGGCTTTCACTGTTTAAGTGCTCACCGCTTAAATTTTCATTGCTTAATATCGGCCAAGCGGCCTGCAAGTACTTAATCATACTCCACACCGTCAAGCCCATGGCGACATACAAGACAATGGCCGCGAATGAAATCATCAGATCACTGGCATCATGCGGCATCACCATCAGCCAGAATATGGCGATCATCTGCACAAAAGTTTTGAGCTTGCCCCAGCCAGACACTTTTACTTGGGCTTGCTGACCGATGACCGCCATCCACTCGCGTAACGCCGAAATCAGAATCTCACGCGCAATAATGATCAACGCTGGCAGCACAATCCAAAACTGCGCATATACCTCAACCAAAATCACCAAGGTGACGGCGACCAATAATTTATCGGCTACGGTATCGAGCACAGCACCAAAGGAACTGACCATATTAAAACGTCTGGCAATAAAACCATCCAACCAATCCGTGGCGGCGCCAAACAAAAATAAAACACCCGCATAAAAACGCCCTTGTTCAAAAGGCACATAAAAAAATAGGATGATCAAAGGAATAATAAACAAACGACTCAGCGTAATGATCGTTGGCAAGGTCAACAAATGCGCGACTGAACGAACCGTGAAAACCTTAGACATCTGGAGCCTACTTATGCAATGTAAAATTATGTCATGTAAAAAAACAGGTGATCTTAAAAAAGGATATTAAAAAATTACCCACTAACCTGTCTGCAAGGTCGCAACAATTTCTGCGGCAAGCGCTGCGCCAATTCCCGGTAAACGCGCAATGTCTTCAACACTGGCTTGCCGCAAACCTTGCAACCCACCAAAATGCGTTAACAGCAGCTTACGGCGTTTCGCGCCAACACCCGCAATATTTTCCAAGCTAGAGGTTCGACGTTGCTTATCACGCCGACTTCGATGCCCGGTAATCGCAAATCGATGCGCTTCATCACGCAACTGTTGCAGCAAAGTTAAAGATGCAGGTCGTACTTCAAACTCGATGATTTTAGCAGCTTGTGCGGCATATCCAAAGAGTGTTTCTAGGCCAGGCTTACGACTTGGGCCTTTTGCAATCGATATTAAGCAGGTGGGTCGTATGTTCAGCGCTTGCAAAGCCTCATAGGCCGATTGCAACTGACCTTTGCCGCCATCAATAATCAGTACATCCGGTAATATCGTTTCCGCAACGCTTGTTTCCGAAACGTTTGTCTTCGAGAGAGGCGTTTCGGAAAGCGGCGACACTGGCTGCGGTTCTTGCGTTGTCGATGGCATTGCTAACGATGTGGGTGAAAATTCTTGCGGTGTCGATGAAAATTCTTGAGGTGTCGATGGCGATGCAGCCTGGCGATAGCGACGCATCACCGCTTGATGTATCGCCGCATAATCGTCACCCGGTGTGATGCCTTCAATATTAAAACGCCGATAGTGGCTTTTCACCGGCCCTTGATGATCAAACACCACACAAGCGGCCACCGCTTTTTCGCCTTGAGTATGACTGATATCAAAACATTCCAACCACGCCGGTGGCATCAACAAACCTAAATCTTGCTGCAATTGCGCTAACCGCTGTTGCTGATTCGCACGTGCCGCCAGCCGTAATTGCAACTGTTGATCGGCATTTAATTGCGACAGTTTTATCCAAGCCGCACGCTCACCGCGTACTGAAGCGGTAAGGCGCACACGCGTAGATGTTGAAGATAAGGATTCAGCGTCAGTCGCGTCGGCCAGTGCTTGTGCAATCGCGGCCATGTCGTCTACGGCTTCACTGAGCACAATTTCTTTCGGCAATGCCGCTTGCGCCGCCGCGCGTAAATAATATTGCGGTACAAACGCATCCAACACAGCCGCCACACTATCTTCAGTACATAAGTTAATGATCTGATGATACTGCCCGACCAACTCGCCGTGACGCACATGCAAAATATTCACACAGGCCAACTCGGACTCCATCGCCACCGCGAGCACATCCACATCGCCGCGCCCGCCGCTGACATGCTGCTGCGCTTGCACCTGCTGTAAATCACTGATTTGATCCCGGTACAAAGCGGCTTTTTCATAATCATGCTGCACCGCAGCCTGCTCCATTTGCTGCGCCCACTGCTGAATCAATTCCACACTCCGACCTTCTAAAAACAGCTGCGTATGTTTAACCTGCTGCTGATAATCCTCTGTCGAGACCAGGCCAACGCAAGGCGCGGTGCAACGTTTGATTTGATACTGCAAACACGGCCGCGTGCGATTGCGAAAAAATACATCTTCGCATTGCCGTACCTTAAAGACTTTTTGCAGTAAGCCTAAAGTATCGCGTACCGCCGAACCCGATACAAACGGACCAAAAAACTTGCCCGGTTTGTTTAATAATCCCCGGTAAAAACTCACGCGGGGATAATCTTGCTCAGTAGTCAGATAAATGTACGGATAAGTCTTATCATCTTTTAATAAAATGTTATATGGCGGCTTATGACGTTTAATCAGGGTTTGTTCAAGAATCAGGGCTTCGGCTTCTGTGGCCGTTACCGTGATTTCAATGCTGACAATTTTTTCAACCAATAATTGCGTTTTTAAACTGCCGTGTTGTTTTTGAAAATAAGAACTCACACGCCGTTTTAATGCCTTGGCTTTGCCGACATACAACAGCTGCTGTTTGGCATCCAGCATCCGATAGACGCCAGGTAACTGGGGAAGGAATTTTAAACTTTCAGGATCTAACATGCGGTTAATTCAAAATGAAATGTCATTAACTTAAGGCAATAGCGTTTAGGTGATCCGATTTTTTTTCTCCAGCACGGAGTCTTCATTATGGCCGCAATCTTTAACCATCACACCGTAGAGACAAGGCATGCCTTGTCTCTACATACTGCGCCGAACAGAGTGGAGTTAATCGGCCAATCGATTGCCTAAGATTGCTTTTAAGTTAACGGACTAATCAAACCATGCCGAACAGCCAACAAGGTTAACTCAACATCACTGTCAATCGCCAGTTTTTCAAAAACACGATACCGATAACTGTTCACGGTTTTGGGGCTTAAAAATAACTGCTCAGCGATCTGTGCGACTTTTTGACATTGCACGATCATCATACTGATTTGCAGCTCACGCTCTGACAAGTGTTCAAACGGATTCGGTCGATGTGCCTGATCAAACGATTTTAACGCTAAGTGCTGAGCGATTTCTGGGCTAATATAGCGCTGGCCAAGATGCACGCAGTGAATCGCTTGGATCATCTGCTCCAGCGGCGCGCCTTTGGTTAAATACCCAGCTGCACCTGCGGCCAGTAGTGTGCTGGGAAAAGGATCATCCTGACAGATGGTGACAATAATCACCTTAGTATCCGTTGATATTCGCAGAATTTTTCGAGTCGCTTCCAAGCCACCCATGCCGGGCATGTTGATATCCATCAACACCACATCAACCGGCTGTTGGCGAATAAAAGCGACTGCCTCTTCACCACTGCCAACCCCACCCACGACTTCAATACCCTCGACATCACGCAACATATGCATGATGCCCTGCCGGACCAACTCGTGATCATCAACCACCAATACCTGCATCAACATTACCCGCAGCGGATACCACCACTGAAAACTGCTTAGTTTATACCCGAATTTTCAGCCCTTGCCAATTGAACCCTTGATGATGCCTCTTTTGGGTGCAAGCTGTTTGGTTTAATACTGAGTGGTTTTGCGTTTTATTTAAGGATTGATGTAAGAGCTGTGTAAGGACTGATGCTTCGCCGCCATCTACCAATGGGTTATTTCAGCGCCGATGAAGTGGGTCAGGTGAAGTGGATCAAGACGCGTATTCATGGTTTTCTCTTATGCCGCAATGGATGGTTTTTGGTTTGAGCTATTGATATTCACCTGCGTGCTCAGCGTGACACCTAGCGTGCTAAATACATCCAGTACTTTGTTCAATCTTGTGACCGAGATATTGTGGTATTCATTGCGCTCATCCCTTGAAACTTGAGACTGATCAACGCCCAGCTTGTCAGCAAGCTCTGATTGGGAGAGGTTGAGATAAATTCTCACACCGATCAACGTTCTTCCCAGACCATAGAGATTATTCAAAACGTCAAAATCTCCCCGCTTTAAGCGCTCGTAACTATCGATGTCATCCACAAGCTGTTGGTGGAACGACAGCATTGGATCGGTTAGCCGTTTGATCTGCTCTTCGGAAAGCCCTTCTTTTTCAAGTGAGGCTTGATGATTTTGCAAGCGGGATGTTTCTTCCTGCATACGTGCCACGGCTTCTTTATATTCGTCTTCATTTCTGATCATGATGAACGCTCCTTCAGGATTTTAACGATGCCCCTGGGTTTGTGAGATCGGCGAGACTTTCTGAACGCAGCCGGGAATTCCAGTTCATTGCCATATTCATCTTTGATACCGCTGATTTGTCCATAATGTGGATAGAGTTCAACACGGTACTGATGCCACATAGGAAGTTGTTTTTTATCCCCATAGTGCGACCTTCTGGCTTTAGCATCCCACGTCCAAACTTTGTATGGATCAAGCAAATTCAGTTTTTTTTGCAGCGCTCCTGTTGCACACATGTTATGCATTATATATTGGCAAGGCATTGAATTTCGATGCTCAGACAATCACTCTCGGTTATGATCAACCCAATCGACTGAACGTAAAAGGAAAAACCCGCATGAATGAACAACTAGATCTGACTGCATTACGCGATGCCATCAACGCTTTACGCGATGGCTTGGAGGTTGTGAGCGATATTGGTTGGTTGAATGCACAATCACTCAAAGTAAAAAATACGCTGATTGCCGGTATCATTCAAAATTTCGAAATCGTCTATGAACTCAGCATCAAAATGATTCGCCGCCGTCTACAAATTGGTTATTTCAGCGCCGATGAAGTGGATCAAATGGAGTTTCGTAATCTTTTTAAAAGCGCCGCTGAAACCGGCTTAATCTCCCATACCGAAGCCTGGTTTCAGTATCGAACTATGCGCAACATCACCGCGCATACCTATGATCATGAAAAAGCGCAACGCGTGTATCAAAACACACTCAACTTCATCAACGATGCCGCCGCGTTATTAGCCTCGCTCGAGTCACGCAATGGCTAATCTACCCGCCATCGACATCCGCGCCGATCACTGGCAGATTGTGCAGCGTATTTTGCAAAAAAATGTCCCTGAGTATCCCGTATGGGCTTTTGGCTCACGCGCGAAATTCACCGCTAAACCCTACTCCGATCTTGATCTGGCCATCATCAGCGACCAACCTTTATCACTGCAAACCTACGCATCACTCACTTCAGATTTCTCGGAATCCGATCTACCCTGGAAAGTCGATATCGTCGATTGGGCCACCACTAAACCCGCTTTCAAAAAAATGGTTGCACAACAAAAAGTGGTAGTGGGGTTTTTGGTTTGAGCTCCTTTATATCCAGTCATGTTGTTATTTAGCTATTAAAGAGTCGAAGTTTTGCTTTTAAGTGCAATAAAATATCATCAGCCGTTTTTTGATGCTCAGACAACCAATTTTTTATTTCGTCTTCACTCCACTTATCGGCATTATAATTTTCTGGGTTATCAATTTCAGTTCGGATGACATAAACTTTAGAGCTAATCTCACGCTCATTCTCAAAACGATTTTTTATTAAATCAGCAATTTCAACTAATACTTTTTCAACATTTTTTATACTAGCTCCATATTTATCAGTTATTGTTTGCGTATCTATGTCAGCTGGTTTTGTATTTAGCTCTTCCATTACTGGATTTACTGGCTGCAAAAGAGGTTTTTTTGGAGAACTGGGAGACAAGTCAGGCAATATTGCTTTTAGCTCTTTCTGCCGATTTCTTTCAGCTATTTTTGTTTTTAGCTCTTCCATTACTGGATTTACTGGCTGCAGAAGAGGTTTTTTTAGAGAACTGGGAGACGAGTCAGGGGATATTGCAACCTGAGTAAATAATTTGCTCTGATCAAGTGATCGAGCATGGTCACTTAGAGAAGAGCCGTCGTCAGTTCTACCTGCACCATTTTCGGCATCAGCGCTAGAATCACTTAATTGCACACTAGACAAAACCTCTGGAGCATCTTCGGCTTTGTGAACAGCCAACTTATTTATGTCAAGATACCCTCTTTCGTCCAACAGATTAGGTACCTGGTCTATCAATAGGCCTACTGTGTTAAGCTTTAAAAAAGCTTTTTTTACATTTTTTGAATCTATCAAGCTTGTTGGATTTTGATCTCCATCTAATCTAACCGCTTCATCTACATTATATTTTGATTGTTTATGGCTAAACTTCAGCAACCATTGGTTATCGGCCCCCAACTTTAATTCAATTGGGCCAACTCCAAATTGAATATCTTTTTCTTCAACCCCCTCGCTTCTTAAATCAGCCGCACTGGGTATACGAATTTCCGTTACCGTAGGAGGTCCACTACCTGCATTCTGAGTTAATCGTAAGATTTGGCTGTGTTCCTTAATTTCAATTTTAGGAATTTTAATAAATTTTTCTAATGATTCTGGCGTTGCAGAAGCATCATCAACGTTAACTTTGCTCCAATTAATCGTAATTTCTTTTTTTTGCTTCATATCACTGAAGGTTGCAAGGATTTTTGATTTTGGAGCATCCCCTCGAACAACTTTCTTCGTAAAAAAATCAACACTGTTGTCAGTTACCTTGTGGACATATTTATCTTCCTTATCATTTTTGGATATGTTGGATATGATTAGTTCATGATTCTTTGAAGAAGTACTACTCGAAGCAAGGGGAGTCATAAATACCTTCTTAAATGCAATTGGCGTTTTTATTTTTATAGGGTTTTATCCAATAGAGCTCATGAACAACCCATACATTTTGCAGCTATTCTTACCAGCCTGATCAACAATAGGCAAGCTAAAAAATTAGTCAGCTTATCAGTGGCTGGCGGCTGATTGTCTGATGGTGAGCGGGATAGCCAGCGCCCGCAGCTCGGGTTCACGCTGCAGACAAGCCGCCGGCTGGGCGTGTTGATTCTGCCGTTGTCGCAATGCCCTTGCACAGCTTCAACAAAACTACAACAGAGTGTTGACATTAACCACTTGAACTTTATACTGCCGCTTGCACCTCACCGCGCTGTACCGTAAGCCCACTCAGCTGCATTGATATAGGATTTGTTTATGAACGTGTCGCCTTCATCTACCACTCGCATTTCCCGTACTCAACAAGCGGTGACTACCAATACCGCTGCCCATTCCGCCCCTGCCTCGCGCGCGGCTGCCGCCAACCCGATGCAGCATCCCGCCGCCGTGCAGCGTTTGGCCGACATTCATCTACTCGATCAACTACAAACCCACATCAGCGTGACAACCCTAGAAAACTGGGCCAAACCCAACTTAAAGGACCGCTCCGACTCAATGTTTGCCTGTGTTGAACGCACAATCATCGTGAAAGCTCTGCTGAAAAAACAACACAACGGCACCGTGAGTGTGCCCGCGCTGAGGCAAGATGTGGCTGAGGTCTTAAGGCAGTTGTCAGAGGATATTGTTCAAAGCAGCAAAAAACTGTTTGAAGGAAGAACACCCGCTCATATCGCCGCCAGAAAGAGGCACTCAGATTGTCTGACTCTACTCATTCACGCTGGCGTGAATCTGAATAAAGTAGAGGATGGCGGGGATACTCCCGCTTTAGTAGCCGCCGGATTTGGCAACACCTATTTCCTGATCTTATTGCACCGAGCGGGTGTTGATCTTAGATTGGAAACGCCGCGCGGCACCCCGTTAAGCATCGCCGAAGAAAATGGCCATACCGAAACCGCCGACACCATTCGCGCGTTATTAAAAACTTCCCCGGCTTTGGCTTTGGTGATGCATCAATCCGCGCCGGTGACGCCGGCTTTACTCAGCCAAACCGTCGCCGACATCAACACCCTGCATGACTTGGGAATAGCGCTGCAATTGGTGAGTAATGGGCTGGGGTTGGGGGATATTGAGTTGAACGACGACACGCGCCATGTAATCAACGAATTTTTCTGGGCAGTGATCAATCACACCGACACAAAAGACCAATCCACCATGCAAGGCATTTATGGTTTTGCAGCGCATGTTTATCAAGCCAAAGCCATGAGCGAATTTCACTTTGGCAGCATCGAAAACCATCTTAAAACCAACGTGCGCTTAAATCATCTTGAGCAGGACGTGATGCAAATCCAACAAGTATTTACCCAGCATGCGCTGCAGATACGTGATTACGTCCAGCAGTTAAACCAGCATATACGCGCACTGAGCGACGCCGTGGCGCAGCAAAACACACAGATCACCCAACTGAACGCAGGCCAACAGCAAATCGCCGATAAAATGTTGCAGATCGGGCAAAGTTTGCGGACCGCGCGGCAAATCGGCACCTTGACCAAGGTCGCGTCGAGCGTGGTGTCTTTAGCGCCGGTGGTGGGCGCGTTTGTCGGCGGCCTGTTCGAAGCCGGTTTCAAACTGCAAGGTTTGGCCAAAGCGAAGAGCTTCGTACAAGGCTTGGCGGCATTTAAAGAACAAGTGGCCAATGTCGACATGCCCGAGAATGTGCAGGCCTTAACCCTGGGCATGATCATCCCCGAGCTGGCCGAACACGAGGCTTGTGCCGCGTTAGCCAACACCCCGCTCAAAACCCTGATCGAAACCGCCGGTACCACGGCACAAACCTACTATGAAAATCAGATGGAAAAAATTGCCTTAAGTGTCAACGTGCAAACGGCGACGGAGACGGAGACGCCTGCGACCACGAACATGACCCCGACCACGGCAGCACCTGACCTTCCTGCCGAGCCAGTGACCGACAGCAACCCGCTTACTTCGTCAACCGCCACCGCGTCAACCAACCCCGCTTCAACGCAAAACCCGACAGCGCCACTGCCTCAACCCGCCCAGTCACCCACCGCTTCGTCCAGCGCGGCACAAGATCCAGCGCAAACCACCGCTCAAACCCCAGCACCGACTTTATCCCGCCAAGACTCAGGCTTATTTCAAGCCGATGGCAATGACAATCGCCTGGCCGCCAGTATTAAAGCCAATAACCCGCGTATTTTTGCACGCGAACTGCGCAAAGCCATTGCGGCGGATGCGTTAAACACCGAGGTGCAGCGTTCGGTTAACGTCGATATTCATTCAACGGTTTTGGATATCGCCGCCCACTATGGCCGCCTCGACATGGCAGAAGCCATCGAAGAAGCGGGCGGTTTATCGCTGCGCCATGGAGACCCCATCCGCGCGCTGCGCATCGCCGAGCGTCATGTCGGCCAGTATGATGATTTGGGCGAAAAGCTGGAGGCTTAACCGCTGATGCGAGGCAAAGCTGCGGCATTTTTGGTCGTCACGGTTCCCCCGCTGCCAAGGCTAACGTCTGCGCAGCAGTTTTGATGCTGTTAAATTACCTACCGTTGGAGTAAGCGTCGTTAAACTTGTTCAGTTACCATCGAAAGGCGTCGGTTAGTGCATTCAGGTTTAAAATTTCGCGATTGTTTTCAAGATGGCCGCAATCTTAACCATCAACACCGTAGAGACAAGGCATGCCTTGTCTCTACTTAATCGGTCAATTGGTAGCTTGTCGTTGCAGTTAGGGTGAGCGCATCAGGAACTGCACGACAACATCGAACAGCCTGCTTTATTTTTTGCCCAATCGGGTCGCTTCCCGTACAAGGCTGCGTCGGCTGGTTGATCGTTATAGGGATCACGCAGCCTTACGTGCAATTGATGCAACAGCGTTAAATCACCAACCGTGGCTGACTCAATGGCTTGCTGAACTAAATAGTTTCGCAAGATAAAGCGTGGATTGGCTTGCCGCATACGCGCTTGCCGTTGCTGTGGATTGGATTCGCGAATACGGGCGGCATAACGCGCTAACCAGTCGTTAACAGCCGGTTGAAATTGCTGGTACAGCGCCTCTTGGTAAAAAGCGGTTTTAACAGAACGGCTATGCGGATGATCAACATCTATCTGCTTGAGCGTTTTAAAAAACTCGGTCATATCGACGTCCGCCTGCTGAAGCAAAGCAAAGGCTTCGTTAATGAGTGGCCCATCATTTTCTTGCCAGTGATCAAGGCCAAATTTATCGGCTAACATTTGCTGACTGTGCTGTTGATAAACACGGTCATAATGCGCGAGCCCTTCATTAGCCCAACCACTTTCATCACTCTCCCCAATTTCCCCTCTTTTTCCAACCGAATCACTCGCGTCTGGTAATAAACTGAGCGCATTGGCAAGTTGCTGTAAATTCCAACGGGCAATTTCTGGCTGGCGCGCAAAACAATACCGCCGACCTTGTGCATCAGTGGTGTTGGGTGTCCAGCTAGGATCAAAGTTATCCAGCCAACCATAAGGGCCGTAATCTAAAGTCAAACCCGTAATCGACATGTTGTCGGTATTCATCACGCCATGTACAAAACCCACGCGCATCCAATGGCTGATTAAAATGGCAGTGCGTGCGCACACCGCTTGAAACCAATCCGCAAGCGTGTGTTGCTCTGGAAAATAATGCGCCCGGGTGAAATCAACTAAACGCTGTAATTTCGTGACATTTTGACGGCTTGCCCATAACTCAAAATGACCGAAGCGCAAAAAAGTGGGGGCCACACGGCAAACAATCGCACCGGGCTCTAAGGTGGGATGACCGTCATAAAACATATCGCGGACAACCTGCTCACCCGTGCTGATCAAACTCAACGCGCGCGTAGTGGCGATGCCCAAATAATGCATGGCTTCACTGCATAAAAATTCGCGCATCGATGACCGCAGCACCGCGCGGCCGTCAGAACGACGCGAGTAAGGCGTAGGACCTGCGCCTTTTAATTGCAGCTCAAAGCTTTGCCCTTGATGATGGGTGATTTCCCCCAGAAAAATGGCGCGTCCATCACCCAACTGACCGGCCCACTGTCCAAATTGATGACCACCATAGTTGCTGGCATAACTCACCATGCCGGGCAAAAGCTGATTGCCCGCCAATGCATTTAACCAGGTGGATTGCGTGAGCAATTGCGGATCAATACCCAGTAGCGCAGCAACTTCTGGACTAAACGCTAACAACTGCGGGTTGGCCACCGGCGTAGGGGTGACGGGCGACCAAAAATCATGGACGGATCTTGATTGACGGCTGGCATCCGCTTCACCAGGAAGCTCACGAATAAATTGATTAGTGAAGCTTTGGTTAGTGAAGCTCATTGATTTGATTTTGCCCAGGTATCCTTTAACGTCACCGTCCGATTAAACACCCAAGCACCTGGCTTGGAGTCCACTTGATCCAAGGCAAAATAACCTTCACGCTCGAACTGCCACACGGCAGGTTGCTCGGCGGCCAGCGCGTCTGCCGACAACTGCTCAATTAAACCCGGTTCAATCCAAGCGTTGCTGATCAGCTGACAAGACTCAGGATTCATAAAATCGGTAAAGTTTTTACCCGCTGCGTCTGCTGCTGCCTCGGGATCATCAACCGCAAACAGACGATCATATAAGCGCACCTGACACGGTTTGGCGTGCGCGGCGCTGACCCAATGAATCACGCCTTTTACTTTACGACCGACGGGATTTTTACCCAGGGTTTCCAGATCACAAGAACATTGCAGTTCAATCACTTCACCACTGACGGGATCGCTAATAACCGCTTCGCAGCGAATCACATAAGCGCCGCGCAAGCGGACTTCTTGGCCGGGCGACAGGCGAAAGTAATCCTTCGGTGGTGCCTGCATAAAGTCTTGTTGATCTATCCACAGCGTTTGACTAAACGGCAGGCTGCGCACGCCAAGCGCGGTTTCTTTGGGGTGCGCAGCCAAGGTCAAGAATTCGGTTTTGTCGGCGGGATAGTTGACTAACGTCACTTTTAATGGCCGCAACACACACAAAGCACGCGGCGCATGTTTGTCCCAATCATCGCGAATGGCAAATTCCAACATACCCATATCGACGACGCTTTCGGCTTTACTGATGCCAATGGCCTGACAGAATTGCCGCAACGCCCGAGGGCTGACACCTCGACGCCGCAAACCACTAATGGTGAGCATACGCGGATCATTCCAGCCGCTAACCAAGCGCTCATCCACCAATTGTTTAAGTTTGCGCTTGCTGGTAATGGTGAAATTCAAATTTAACCGCGCAAACTCAATTTGTTGCGGCAAATAACGGAACGGCAAGTGCGTCCGCAATTCATGCAACACCCAATCATACAAGGGGCGATGATCTTCAAATTCCAAGGTACATAAAGAATGGGTGATACCTTCAAGCGCATCCGAAATACAGTGGGTGTAATCGTACATCGGATACACGCACCATTGATCCCCGGTTTGGTGATGACTGGCAAAACGTATGCGAAAAATAATCGGATCACGCAGATTAATATTGCCAGAGCTCATATCAATTTTGGCCCGTAACACGCGACTGCCTTCAGCATGTTGACCCGACTTCATTTCTTCAAACAAACGTAAGTTATCTTCAATCGAACGTTCTCGATACGGACTATTTTTACCCGGTTCGGTTAAGGTGCCCCGATATTCTTTCATCTGCTGCGGCGTTAAATCACACACATAGGCTTTGCCCAAAAGAATCAGTTCAACTGCCAACTCATATAAACGCTGAAAATAATCAGACGCAAACCGCACTGGCCCCGTCCACGCAAAGCCCATCCAACGGACATCCCGCGTAATGGCATCTATGTACTCTTGGCTTTCTTTTTCGGGATTGGTGTCATCAAACCGTAAATGACAGTGGCCAAGATATTGCTCCGCCAACCCAAAGTTCAAACAAATGGATTTGGCGTGGCCAATATGCAAATAACCATTGGGTTCAGGCGGAAAGCGGGTAATGATGTGCTCATAAGGTGGCATCTCATGCTGCAAATTAGCCTGATTTAAATCATGATCAATAATTCGACGAATAAAATGGATCGGAGCACTGGGAACATCAGAGGCAGCGGCAGAGGCGTCAGTCATAACAAAGTCACACCGTTTCAAATTCAAGGATTAACAAGATAGGGCAATTTGGGCACTTATGATACCATGCGCCGCTAACCTGTCCCGCTATTGTTTAAATCACCATTGTTTAATTTAATGAGGCACTTAAATGGCATCCGAAAAAATCCAACTTCACACCAACCACGGTTTAATTGAACTGCAACTTAATGCTGAAAAAGCACCGAAAACGGTCGCCAACTTTATCCAATATGTTAAAGACGGCCATTTTGATAAAACCTTATTTCATCGCACCATTCCGGGTTTTATGATTCAAGGCGGTGGTTTTAGTGAAGACATGAGCCAAAAAAACACACGGGGCCATATTGAAAACGAAGCGGATAACGGCTTAAAAAACACCCTCGGCAGTGTCGCCATGGCACGCACCAGTGATCCACACTCGGCAACTGCACAATTTTTTATTAACGTTGCGGACAACGACTTTCTGAATCATCGCAGCAAAAGCGGTGACGGCTGGGGTTATACCGTATTTGGCGAAGTGTGCAGCGGCATGGACGTGGTGCAAAAAATTGCCAAGGTATCAACCACTCGCCGCGATGGTCATCAAGATGTACCCAAGGATCCGGTGATTATTGAGTCCGCCACCATTGTTGCCGCCTAATAAACAACATCGTTTGATGACGCATCTTAACGGCGACCGTTGACAGAAAACCTTGATGACGACCTCAACCTGGTTTGTGTCCGATCTACATCTAAGCGAAAAAACGCCTGCGCTTACTAAGGCGTTTATCCTTTTTTTGCTGCAACGCGCGCAAGATGCTGATGCGCTTTATTTGCTCGGCGATATATTTGATTACTGGATCGGCGATGATTACCACCTGGACTTTTATCGCCCGGTCATTCAGCAGTTACGCACCCTACACAACCAGGGTATACGTTTGTATTTTATGGCGGGCAATCGTGATTTTTTAGTTGGCGATGCGTTTATGCAAGCCACTGGCTGCCAACCTTTAAATGACCCGCATTTAATCAAGCTTGGCGAGCAACCCGCATTGCTGCTGCATGGCGACACCTTATGCACCGACGACCTTGACTACCAGCAGCTTCGCCAACAATTACGCGCCCCCACCTGGCAACAGCAATTTTTAGCCAAATCAATCACTGAACGCATCCAAATTGCGACCCACTTGCGCCAACAAAGTCTGCAAGCAACGGCGCAGAAAAATGCCGTGATTATGGATGTTAATCAAGCTGAAGTGAATCGCGTCATGACGCGTTATAACGTCAATAGGCTCATCCACGGACACACCCACCGCCCCAACCATCACCAGTGGCTAGCCAATAAACAACTCCACGAACGCGTTGTACTTGGTGACTGGAGCAACACATTATGGGCGCTACAAGCCAACGCGACTCAGCTTAAACTGCAGCATTGGCTCCTTGCCTCCGAATGAGAAACTTCTCAAATCCGGATTGACTTGCCACCCATCAAAACCGCTGCAACTGTGACAAGATCCATTTACAACCCGCGTAATTGCTTACAAAAATTGTAAAATAAGCGCTTATGCTTAATCAAACGCAACAGGGCTCCCTAGCATTAAATGACCAGCTGTTATTGCTCTCAGTTAGCTCTAGCTGATCTTAAATGAATATAATTTGATGCTTTTACTGAAATTGCCTGGAATATTGTTGAGCAATATTGCGGTACATTGCTTTTTAAC